>NZ_CP155618.1:582142-906785 GCF_031128465.2 Mariniflexile litorale
GCAAATAATGGGTACTTGGGTTATAGAAAGTGCAAGTCAAGTTGACTTAGATGCTGAAAAGAAAAGTTTTCCAGATTTTGCCACCAAAATAGATATTACCAATGCTATTGCTGGTATGCCATTTTCTGATTTTACTTTGAAAATAGATAATAGTTCTTTAACAACTACTATTGGAAATTCTCCAATGATGTATGTGATAACTGAAGGTACAGGAACTTGGGCTTGGATTACTAGTGATGCGATTAATCTAGTAAATCAACAATTAGGAATGAATGCATCCTCTGGAATAGAAACCCAAATTAATGGTGAAAATGTTACTTTTTATATTCGAACTTATTCTGAGATTTCTGGAGATGCACCTAAATTATCATTGAATTATGAAAGGTTCGATTCCGATAACAACCCTGTTACCCGATACGAATACATATTAGCTAAACAATAAAAACTGAATTATGAAAAATATATTTTTTAGTATTTTCTTCCTATCCATAGTAACTGTTCAAGCCCAAAACCCCGTAATTACAGGAAATCCTGCAAGTTATACGGTTATTGATGAAAACATTGAAATTATTTTCAATGTGGCAGGGGCAAAAGATAATGGTGGCAATTCATTAGAAGGCAAAGATTTATACATCTGGAGTTTTTCTAGTGCTGGCGATTCCAAAATAAATGGTTCTTGGACGAGTATAAAGGCAGCAGCGAAGTTAACTAAAGTAAGCAACACGGAGTATCGACTTAAATTTCCTATTGTAGATGGTGCTAATACCTATAAAACTTTAGCAGAATTATATGGTGCCGAGGCTGCTCCAGGATCTATAACATCTATTGGATATTTATTAAGAGATCAAGCTCCAACGTTTCAAACAGGAGATTTAACAATCCCTTTTGCACCGTTTAAATTTATCGCAGACGAGGTAAGAACCTTCCCGTCTCAAGCAACCACTAAAGATGTTGTGACCATGCGTTTTAATAAAAACTTTACGGGTTTATCTAACCCAGCCATGACGGGTGCCCAAAATATAAGTGTACATATTGAGGCCATTGCAACCCCATCCATGGCAATTGAAATGTCAACGACTTTTAGTGGCTTGTACTACCAAGCATCCATAATACCTGCGGCTAGTTTTTCTAGCTTATATAATTCAGGAACTTTAGTAGAGTTGGAGTATTATTTTTTTGATGCCGATAATCCAACAATAAAATCTGCAAAAGGAACCATTCGTTTAAGAGCAGCTAGTCATTAAAATCATATAAATATTATGAAAAATATACTTTACAAAATATCAATAATTCTTCTAGTATTTTCTGTATCCTGTACAGAGGATGTAGAATTTAGCTCGGATACTGAAGCTTTAAATGATTTTAGTATAGCTGAAGGTAGCGCTTCAAATTATGTATTAAATTCTGGAACTCCAGAAAACACCATTGAACTTAATTGGAATAAAGCCATACCTGGAGTTTCAAAAACACCCACTTATAAAGTTTTATTCTTTAAAGCAGGTTTAGAGACTCCTGAATTTGTGAGTTTTCCATCGAATAATGATGGCAAAGACAACATGCTAACCATAACCTTTGCAAATATTGATGAAGCATTAAGTGCTGCCGGTTATGAGGCTGGAGAAACTGCCGAATTACAATGGCAGGTGGTGGCAACAAATGGAGATGTAGAGGTTTCAACAAGTAAGAATAATATTGAATTTGTTAGATTCTCAACCAATGGAATTAAAAACTTCAATTTATTGTTACCTAGCAATAACAAAGTTATTAAAGCAGATATTTATGGTGAACCAAATGGAGAAGTTACTTTTTCATGGGAAGCAGCTGCAACAACCACTGGAAGCGGAACTATAGTTTATACCTTATTGTTTGATGAATTAGGAGGCAACTTTTCAGATCCTTTAAAATCATTTCCTATAGCTTCAGGAACTTCTTTTACAATGACTAATACTCAAATAGGTGAAGAATTTGCAGATGCCAAGCATGTGATATGGACTGTTAATGCTAAAATTAGTGATGATGTTTCAGAATTAAAGGCTGAAAAACAATTTTTAAATTGGGATGTCTTTGTTATCAATGAATTATACTTAGTAGGAAGCCATAATGGTTGGAATAACGCCACAGCCCATGCTTTTAAGAGTAATGGAAAGGGCGGTTTTGAATTGCAAATAGACCTATCTGCTAATGATGAGTTTAAGTTTCTACCTACTTTAGGGACTTATGATGGCGATTGGGGTGAAGACCCTAGTAATCCGGGTAAATTAATCCAAAATGGAGAACAAAATTTAAAAGTTTTAAATACATCAACCTATATCATTACTGTAGATTTTCCAACGCTTTCAATAACAGTTAAAGAATTTACAGCACCAGATAACTTATTTATGGTTGGCTCTATTAATGGATGGAATAATGCTACGGCACTTCCATTTTATAATGATGGTAATGGTGTGTTCTCGCTTACTTATACTTTTAGTGTTAATGACGAATTTAAATTCTTACCAACACTCGGTACCTACGATGGTGATTGGGGAGAAGACCCTGATAATGCTGGAGGCTTAATTCAAGATGGAGAACAAAATATTAAAATAACTACCGCTGGAAAATATGTGGTGATTGTTGATTTTAATAAGCAGACCATAAAAGTAACAGCGATAAATAATTTATATTCCGTAGGATCTCAAAATAGTTGGAATAATGCTGATGCTACGCAAAAGTTTAATACAACAGGGAACGGCGTATTTGTAAGAGTTCAAACCTTTGAAGCGGGTGCAGAATTTAAACTATTACCAGAATCTGGCACTTATGATGGCGATTGGGGTAAAGATCCTGATAATGCAGGGAAATTGGTTCAAGATGGTGAAAGTAATATTCCCGTTGCAGTAGCGGGCACTTATATGATTAATGTCGATTTTAATACGTTGTCTTACACGGTTACTCAAATACCAGACAACCTATTTTTAGTGGGTTCTCCTGTTGGATGGAACGCTAGTAATGCTATTTCTTTTACTAAGTTGTCTCAAGGGGTTTTTGAACTTTCAACGGCATTAACAGCATCCGATGAATTTAAGTTTTTACCTACTTTGGGGGCTTTTGATAATGATTGGGGAGCAAGTAAAAAATACAATGATATGATTATAAGAGATGATGAAAACAACATAGCGTCTCCTGGAACTGGAACATACACCATAACTGTAAATTTTAACAAAGGAACTTACATTATAAATTAAGTTTAATAATTTCCTGAGGCTGTCTGAAAAGTACCATTCTGTGTCATATTGAGCCTGTCGAAATATTTAAACGTATTGATAATCCATATCCGTTTCGACAAGCTCAACCTGAAAAAGTAAATAAAATACACTTTTAAGACAGCCTCTTTTTCAAAAATTTAGATTATGAAAAAACTTTTTTACTTATTTTTTTTAACCTTTGCATCGTTAGCGTATTCGCAGGTAACAACAACATCACCTGCAATACCAACAAGCACAGGTATCATAACCATTACTTTTAATGCCGAAGGAACAGAGTTAGCAGGTTACACAGGCGACATCTATGCACATACAGGGATTCTTACATCTGCATCAACTAGTAATACTGACTGGAAACATACTATAGGTAGCTGGGGCAATAACACGACACAACCAAAGTTAACCCGTATGGGTACAAATACTTACCAACTAATTATAGCGCCAGACATATCAACTTTTTACAGCTCAACCACAGGAGAAGTTATTACCGATATTGCTATTGTGTTTAGAAATAGTGCTGGAAATGCTCAATCTAGACCCGATATTTTCATTCCTATATATGCCGAAGGCTTAAACGTAACTATTACGAACCCAACAAACCAAGCTGTATATAATTTAAACGACGCTATTACCATAAATGCAGAATCAAGCATTCATGCCAATTTAGAACTAAAAGTTAATAATACGTCTATACAAACAGCTTCAAATGCAACGTCTATTTCAACGGCGTATACATTTACTTCAACAGGAAATTATACTATTGAAGCCATTGCAGTGCAAAACAACGAAACCAAACAAGAAACTATTTCTGCTTATGTAAAAACAAACACTCAAAATCAAATCATGCCTGCAGGTTTAAAAAAAGGCTATAATAACCATGGTGACGGCAGCGTTACTTTTGTTTTAGAAGCGCCTTTTAAAACCGATATCTTTTTAGTTGGAGATTTTAATAACTGGACACTTAACGAAACCTACCAAATGAAAAAAGACGGAAATAATTTTTGGTTAACAGTAACAGGTTTGGATCCTAATACA
Organism: Mariniflexile litorale; assembly: GCF_031128465.2. Classification (GTDB taxonomy): domain Bacteria; phylum Bacteroidota; class Bacteroidia; order Flavobacteriales; family Flavobacteriaceae; genus Mariniflexile; species Mariniflexile litorale. Next base: position 586,420 of record NZ_CP155618.1, read on the forward strand.
GAATATGCCTATCAATATGCTATTGATTATAATTTAAAAATAGCTGACCCTTATTCTAAAAAAGTTCTTGATCCAAATAACGATCAATACATTACGTCTACCACCTACCCTAATTTAATGGCATACCCAACAGGAAAAACAACAGGTATTGTGTCCTCTTTTAAAATTAATGAAGCCATATATAATTGGCAAAACACCGCGTTTACGAGACCCAATAAAGAAAACATCGTTATCTATGAAATGTTACTAAGAGATTTTACAGAAAATAATACTTACCAAGAGGCGATAACACATCTCGATTATTTACAAAATTTAGGGGTTACAGCTATTGAACTTATGCCTATAAACGAATTTGAAGGTAATGACAGTTGGGGTTACAACCCATCATTCTACATGGCTTTAGACAAAGCATATGGAACCAGTAACGATTTAAAAGAATTTGTAGATGAGTGCCATAAACGGGGTATTGCCGTAATTACAGATGTTGTTTTTAATCACTCATTCAGCCAATCACCATTACTACAAATGTATTGGGACGCAACAAATAATCAACCTGCGGCAAATAACCCCTATTACAATCAAAGTCATAATTTAGTTGATAATACCAACGCACATTGGGGTTATGATTTCAATCATGAATCTAATTACACTGTTAATTTTTTTAATGATGTGTTAAGTTTTTGGATGGATGAATATCACATTGATGGTTTCCGTTTCGATTTTACCAAAGGATTTTCAAACACCCTTTATTACGGATCGGACAATTGGGCAAGCACCTACGATGCCAATAGAATAGCCAATTTAAAAGCATATGCAGACCATATTTGGAATAAAGACCCCGGGAATGAAGCCTATGTCATTTTTGAGCATTTATCCGATAATTCTGAAGAAATAGAATTAGCTAATTATGGCATCATGCTTTGGGGTAATCTAAATCATAGTTTCAATCAAAATACTATGGGATATGCTTCAGAAGCCGATGTTTCTTGGTTGTCGTATAAAAATAGAGGTTGGAATAATCCACATATCGTTGGCTATATGGAAAGTCATGATGAAGAACGTTTAATGGTTAAAAATTTAGCTTATGGTAATTTAAATGGCGTCTATAATGTAAAAAGCTTAAGCACTGCATTAGATCGACAAGAAGCTGCTACTGTTATTTTTTATGGCATCCCTGGTCCTAAAATGATATGGCAATTTGGAGAACTTGGTTACGATAAAAGTATTAACTGTGCAGACGATATTGCTGATGGTAGCTGTAGACTGGAACGAAAACCTGTGGCATGGACACTGGGCTATGATTCTCAAACTGAGCGTCAAGATTTATATAATGTAACAGCAAAGATGACGGCACTAAAAAAGCAATTTCCATCCACCTTTAATACAGATGATTTTAGTTTTAGTTTAAACAGTCTAGTAAAACGCATTAACTTGAATGATAATGTGGGGCGTTTAGATGTTGTTATTGTAGCTAATTTTGATGTTACAACGCAATCGGTGAATCCAAATTTCCCAGCTACGGGTAATTGGTACGACACATTTTCTGAAACAACGTTAAGCGTTACCAACCCAACAGCCTTATTAAGCTTACAGCCTGGAGAATACCGATTATACTCACAAAATCAAAATTTAAGCACAAAAAAGATAGTGACTTCAGAAGTTATTAAAATGTATCCAAATCCGTCCAATACTAGTTTTTCACTCAATAAAAACTGTAATCAGGTGGTTGTTTACAATCTCACTGGAAAACAAGTAAAACAATTTGAAGGTCCTTTTTTAAAAGGAACGCCCTTTGATATCTCTAACCTATCTCAAGGAATTTATTTAATGAAGGTTATAAATAAATCGGGGGAATCAAACGTTATGAAACTTTTGAAGTTATAAACTAACAAATCACCTCATTATAGAAGTTTATAAATTTTAAAACTAACTCCATGAAATTTAAAAAATTAAAGTTTCATGGAGTTAGTTTTTTTATTATTATTTAGATAGACTTTGTTCTTTGGAAAAACCATGGAAAGTTTATTTCGTTGAAGAGATGTACTCTTGTGATATTTATAAAATATATTGATGCGCTATTTTTGTAAATTCATCAATTTGATGTTGTTCCCATGAAGCATCTTTATCTAATTCTTTTGTCAACATTTTTGCTACCATTGGAATTATTTCTAAGGTTGCTCGCGCATCTAAAAACAAAGTTCGAACCCGTCTAGCCAAAATATCTTCAACGGTTCTTGCCATTTCATATCGAATCGCCCAAATAACTTCTGCTTTGGTATAGGGCAAACGTGAATGTAATACTTCACCTAATTCAGGAGATGTTACAATTAAATTTTGAATGGCTTCTTGGTCGCTTCCGTAAATATATTGATGCTGGGTTTTATCATTAAATTCTGTAGCTCCATGAATTTTTACATTTTTTGTTTTACAGGGTACATTTTGTAATTTCCTTATTGAGATAGCTTTATTTATAGTATCCTGAGCCATTCTTCTGTATGTAGTCCATTTACCGCCCGTAATGGTTATTAGTTCAGAATTTGAAACAATAATTTTATGGCTTCTTGAAATTTCCTTTGTTTTCTCAGACTTATCTTTTGGTGCCGCTAATGGGCGTAATCCTGCAAAAATGCTTAACACATCGGCTTTACTAACTTTCTTAGTTAGATAATTATTTGCAGTTGTCATGATAAAATCGACTTCTTTATCTAAAGCTTTAGGTTCTAAACTGTGACTATCAAGTAAGGTATCCGTTGTACCTATTACTACTTTATTATGCCAGGGCACTAAAAACAACACCCTACCATCATTGGTTTTTGGAATCATGATAGCATCGTTCCCAGGTAAAAAAGATTTATCTAAAACCAAATGAATCCCTTGACTTGGACGTACAATGTTTTTTGATTTTGAATTATCCATTTTCAAAATTTCATCGGTAAAAACACCTGTGGCGTTTATAACGACTTTGGCATTTAAAGAATAGACAACTTTAGTCTCCGTATTTTCAGCAATAACACCACTTACTAAGCCATTATCATTTTTTAATAATTGGTTTACTTTGAAATGATTTAAAACTGTGGCGCCTTGTTCTATAGCCGTTTGGGCCATATTTATGGCCAATCTGGAATCATCAAATTGCCCATCATGGTATACGACTCCTCCTTTAAGATTTCCTTTTTTAAGAGTGCTTAGTCGCGAAAGAGTTTCGTTTTTGTTAATTCGTATTGATTTTCCAAAACTTAATTTACCTGCCAAAGCATCATACACTTTAAGTCCAATAGTATATTTAAGCGTATCCCACCATGTGTAGTTTGGAATTATAAAAGACTGATTACTTACTAAATGTGAAGCATTTTTCAATAACAATCCCCTTTCATGTAAAGCCTCCTTAACTAAATCAATATTGCCTTGTGCTAAATAACGCACTCCCCCATGAAGTAGTTTAGTGCTTCGGCTCGAGGTTCCTTTTGCGAAATCCACTTGTTCTAACAAAAGTGTTTTAAACCCACGCGTAACACTGTCTAAAGCAACACCTAATCCTGTGGCGCCACCACCAATAATTATAACATCCCAGTTAGAGTTTTCCTCTATTTGTTTTATTAATGTTGCTCTTTTAAATATATTTTTTTCTTTCAATTGATTTTTTTGATAGTATATCACTGAAGCATATCAGCATTTAGGGTAAAGATAATCGTTTTTGTATTACCTGATTTAATCATTCTTTTTTTGAAATGTATCAGCAGTTTCACAAAAGGACTTATCTACCAACCCAATCTCAGGTATTATTTCAACACGTCATCGTTTTCGCATGACTAATTTTTTATCTGAGATTTCTATAAGAAAGCCTGTTTTACCTTTCCATGTTTCTATTTTATTTATTTAAAAAACTTGAAAACTTGAGATTTATTATTTTCAGCAGAAACTATATGCATGATGTAAAGACCACTAGATAACTCAGAAACATTGATTGAATTCATGCCATTTTCGATAACTCCTGCTTTTGCAAGAACCATATTTCCTAATATATTATAAATCTTTAAACTAGAAATTTTAATATGAGTATCTAGGTACAATATATCTTTTACAGGATTAGGATACGTTTTAATTCCTAGGGTTGTCTCTAATTTGTCATCCAAGATTCGTAAACTTGTCTTGTCTATTTTTAAGGTATTCCATACCCAATTCACATCACTTCCACCATTATCTCCTATTTTAATCACTAATTTTTGATTTTCAACAGTTACATCAAATTCATTGGTGATATAATTTCCTAAAGTGCTTGAAAAATCGGTTGCTACATTGGCCCCATTTGCAAATAAATTCATTTTATCATGACTGAATTGACTATCCCCATGCGTTGTTGTTATATGATATATACCATTTTCTAAAAACACTTGAAATTCTTTATCTACAGAAGCTAACACAAAATCTAAGTCTGGATTTGTAATAGAGCTACCTCTATCTCGTGATAGAATACTACTAGTATCTACCCATCCGTAAGATTCGTTTAATTGAGTAGTTTCATCAATTCTTATAGCATCTGCCATTACAGGAGATGTAAGAGTTCCAAAATCGAATGTTACCTTGTTTGCTAGAGGAACTATCGCATTTACATTTATAATACAAGAATCTACTAAATTACCATTATACATACTAGCATACATAGTTGTTGAACCAGTAGATTTTGCCGTAACTAGACCATTAGCATCTACTGTAGCAATAGTATCATCATCAGAATACCATGTGATGTCCTCTGGATTGGCTTCTACAGGAGATGTTGAATAATGTAATTGCGTATCATCTACTTCATATAATAATACATTCTCTTCTAATATATTCAAACCATTAACTATTAGCTCCTTGGTATCAATCAATAAACTATTAATTACCCAAAGATTACCATTCCCGTTAGAATTACTAATTTCCAAGTTTAATATACCATTGCTTATATCTACATCAAAAGTGTAGGTTTTCCATTCACCCATATTAGATGTTCCACTACTTACAACCTCAACACCATTAGCCTTTATAGTTTGTCCACTAAGCGCTACGGTATTTGTTCCTTGAACAACAGTGACTTCATAAGTACCATTGAACAATTTAGCCTTAAATATTGCTGAACTGGTTCCGCTAACATAATCTGTTTCTGCATTATTAGTCTGAGAGTCATCTACTGATAACAATCCTGAAACATCTTCAAATCCAAAATTAGTATTATCCATAGAGGTGTTTGTTACTCTAATAGCATTTGCATCTAACGCCGAATTTTGTGTGCCAAAATCATAATATTTCAATTCATCATTAGGGCTGTAATACATGATGGATGTATGATAGTTTTGATAAGTAATATATTTGCCTCGCATCCACATAACATCAAACAAACCTGGTTGATGGTTTCTTGGAACCACTGGTCTTACATTAACAATATCAGCTGGTGTATTTTCTGTAATTGCTGTGGTATTCCATGATGCTCCTTCATCTGGTGTTTGATATTTATAAATTTCAAACACATCGTTTACTTGTTTTGACAAATAAACTGTTGAGACATCATTAGGGTCTAAACTCATTCCTCCTGAGTAATTGGGTTCTGGTTCACTACCGCCTGAAGGCGTTTGTGGGAACCATTTTCCGCTATTCACAATATGATGATTGTTCCATTGTGAACCATCAAATTTAGCATAATAGTAATGGTGGTTATAATCATCTGGAAAAGCTGCATATAAAATCACCGGATTTTCATTTTCATCGAGAGCAATATCCCAAGTCCAACCTTTTCCGCTTGATGCATTATAAACAATTTCTGGCTCGCCAGCATCAATATCTAAAGCCGAAGCTGTTCCTGTATAATCTTTGATAAAAGTACCATCAGCTTTATAAAATTTATTATCCTTAAAATAAACATAATAAATTTTATTGGAAGCTTCTTGTCTAGGATGTCCAGTCGTAAAAGTAATGTGTACCCCTTCTTGACTATCTTGAGTATATCTTACATAAGGTCTTTTTTGAGCTGCATCTCTTTTTATTAATGTTTGAGGAGCCCCCCAACTTAACCCACCATCATTTGAAATAGCGATGCTTGGATGCCAAGAACTTCCATCTCTGTAAAACATGTAAATATCACTCCCTATTTGATAGGGATTTGCATACGTAACTGAAGTTCCAAATGTGGCTTCTGCTCCAAAAGAAGTAATATCTTCCGGGTTTTCTGAAACAATAACACGCATAGGTCCAAAGAAATGGCCTGAATAACTCACCATAATGCGCCCATCGTCTCTAACTAAAAACGTAGGATTGTTGTGATCGTCTATTTGAAAATCATCTTTAACTGTTGTTTGTATGATCTCTCCTGTTGCATGATTGTAACTTGCAACTTGTATTTTACCATCGCTAGTGATCCAACCTGTATAGGTTTGCTCTTTTATTCCTTTGTGATATAAGGCCCTTGGGTCCTGAAACCAACACCAAGTCCCATCTGTGGTAAATGTTTTAACCCCTCTTGCTAAGTAAGGCGTTGGTGGTATCACTATGGCTGTTTCTTCTAAATTTAATTCAGCCAGACCAATAAGCCCACCTTGAGAACCACTAATTCCATTGGTTTGTTTTAATTGAATATAATAGTCACCATGTGATGGTACTTCGAAATAAATATCAAACGGATAATACCTGGTTTTTGTTGATGTAGAATAACTTTTGGTTACCAAAATATTGCCTCCTACTGGTGCATCTGATATAGAAAACTCATAAGTAGGTGAACCCGCATTGTTAATCCACTCATAATACCCAGAAAAACTATATGCTTTTCCTGCTTCTAAACTTATTCCTATTTGCCCGGTTTCAACCCCAGCATGTGTAGGTAAACCTAATGACATGGTTGAACCAATATAACTTCCTTCCCAACGATATAGAAACTCCCTACCTGTAAAAGTCCCTCCGTTATCAATTGAAACATTGGTTACATCGCGATACCTAACGCCACCACCATTAGCAGTTCCCCAATCTGTTCCACCTGTTGAGGCTGCAAAACCCCATTTATTAGCCTCTGTTCCTAATCCTATTCTTCCAAGCGCGTCCCAATCAGGTATTAAATTTTGTGCATCTACAGTACTCATTGCAAACAATAACATTGTAGCAAAAAGTAATCTTGTAATTTTTTTCATGTCTTAAATAATTTTAGTTAACATTGGATTAATGCTATAAAATTCGTTATAGACTTAAATACAAACGGGTTGTAAATCAGCAAAAAAAAGGGTATAAAACAGCCATATTACACTAATAACCAATTAAATGAGTTTTTAAAAACGTGTAAACTATGCTTATTATCAATTCTTTAGTATAGGTTATATACGTGATTTGTTAAAAAACACCCTTTTAATCAAAAAAAATGCGCCAACTTAACTAATAAGTTACCGCATTTAATAAAATAAGGTTATGTTAATATAAAGTTACTTTACCAGTACCTTAACCGAGGTTGTTTCATTTATACTTTCATCTAACTGCACAACATAAATACCTGATGGATAGACACCTATATTTGTAACACCTCTTGATGCCATTTTTCCTTCAGACACTAACTGCCCTGCGACAGTATAAAGTCTATAATCGACATCCTCACTACCATTATGAACAGCATTTAACGCGTTATTTACAGAATAAAATATATATTCTGATTTCGAAGATAGTACCGTTTCTTCAACATCAAGCGTGGAATTCATCATTGTATTTATCTCACTAACACTTAAAGCTCTATTGTATATTCTAAACTCATCCATCGCTGCATTTAAATAAGGATCTGAAGACCATTGAGATTTAATAAGATAATTTGCTGTTGTTTTTCCCATTCCCGAAGGTTTAAGCGTTACAGGACCACTAGCTATTTCAGAACCATCGGCATAAATTTTACCAGTATCTCCTTCTTGAACTAAAACGATATGTACCCATTCGCTAGTTGGTAATATATAATCTGCTATCAATTCACTTGAAGCACCCCCATAGGTAATTTTGTATTTCATTCTATTATTAGTGTATGGTACAAAAGCCATCCAGCTCCCGGTATTGAAGCCAAAATCGAATATTCTTGAATTATTGGCTACGTTATTTATTTTTACCCAAGCTGAAATAGTAAAATCATTTAACTCTTCAACAATACCGTCTCTAAGATGAATGTACGAACTAGAAGTTCCATTAAAACTAGCCGCAGTACCTATGTTACCACTCGAAGTCCAACTAGCAGAACTGGCTAATGCACCTATATAATTACCCCATTGATCGTGAGCCACAGTACCTGTATTTTCTTCAAAATCATAATAAGCATGCTGGCCCAGCTTAGGGTTAGACATCAATACTTCAGACTCTGCTCCTTCTCCAGCTGTATTAAAAGTAGAAATTTTATAATAGTAGGTCGTACCATTTACTGCTGTTAAGTCTGTATAATGAGTCGTATCTAAATCCAATGTAGCTATCGTCGTGAATGGTCCAGACGCTGAGGTTGATCGTTTTATATAAAACTGAGCATCATACATGAAATCCCATTCAAGTTTCACTTGAGCATCACCAGAACCTAACAAAATATTAGAAACTTGAATAGGTACGATTAACTCTAAAGTATTAACTTGTATTGATGAAGAATCCTCACTTTCTCCTCCTGAATTCGACGCAGAAACTTTGTAGTAATAAGTTGTATTGTCTGTTAATCCTGAATCTTCATAAGTAGTATTCACTAAATTAGTTGCAACTGTTTCATAAACGCCATTTACAGTAGTCGCTCTTTTAACATCATAGCCTTCAGCAGTGCTAACTGCAGACCATGTTAAATTAATTATTGAAGAAGACACTGCCTCTCCTGTTAAATCTGCAGGAGCATCTGGTGTTACAGCTTGTTGAAAAATTAGTATTTCTGAATAAGCTGATTCAATATCATCTTTACCAACCACTTTCATTCTGTATTCAGCAGTCGTGTGTATAACATCAGTTGTACTTAATGTCGTATAATCGGTTGTTTCGTAAAAAACCGAAAATTCTGTTTCGCCACTCAATCGTCTTTCTAAAATATATTTATTAACTAAATCGTTATTGTTACCTGTCCATTTAATTTCTACACTATCATAAGTTGAAGATAACTTATCGCTTAAACTCTCCACTAAAGGTTTCCAAGTAGGTATATATTCTCTATTCGGGTTATACGCTTTTTTCGAAGCATTATTTGCATAATATTCACCTGCGGGGGTAAGCACCGTATAATCACTGCCTGAACTAGAAATTATTGGAGCCGTTTCAAGCCACTTATAATTTTCAAAATCGGGGTTTCTTGTTCTAAAATCGTCATTTATAGTAAGAATCATTGCTCGTGCATCTTGCACCCAATTGTATATAGAATAACGCTCTACATAATCTGCGTTATCTAAAACATTTAATACCGCTACTAAATCATTTTTATGTTTTGTAGCATTGGCATCTGTAATGATGCTAGGACCATCTGGAAATGAATTTCCTGTCCAGTTTGCACCTATGTTCCATTCTGTTATCCAAATAGGTCTTTTATATCTATTATAAATATTTTGTAAATCGTTTGCCCATTGTGTGGCCGATTTATACCAATAGCAGTGCAATGCCATATAATCAACACGGTAATTTTTAGCTTCAACTTCGGTCATGAAATTACCCAACCAAACATTAAATGGATCGGATGTAGAAGGTGAACCCAGCCTTAAACCAGACTCCATAAAAGCAGGCCAATTACTTATGGCTGTTTCAACTGTCATATTCGATTGGTCTGGACGATCTGGTTCATTATACCCTAAAAAGTGGGTGTAACCAGCTTTGGTGTTAGCAGGCCCAAAACTTGGCCAATATAAATTATGTCTTATAGGCACATATTCTACATCTGGAGTCGTATGAGCTCCGGTGTCCCAATTATAACGCCACGTACTGTTTGTAGCTGCTGTCGCATCGGCAGCAGTACCGCTACCAGCCCATCCTTTTTTAGTAACTTCATTCCATCTCATGGTTCTAATAAACGATGTAGTACCATTTAAATAGGCTGGTAAAACAGGTATTTCTAAATCTGCTTCTTGTGCAACAAATACTCTACTGTATCCTGTGCCGTTTGCATTAGATGCAAAAGTTGCCATATAGCCTTTTTTTAATTTAAATGATTTGATATTATTATCAAACATACCTAAATCCTGATGTGGGGTTACAATTTCATATTGCTGCGAAGTACCTGTATAATTTTCTTCAGTAAAAACTTCTAAGGGCGTATAATTGCTTTCGTGAGGAAGAATAACCGTTCCTGTACCAAAATTTGATATTACAACATTTACGTCATTTTGAGCCTGAACTCCATTAACTGTAATTAAGTTAAGAAAAGAACTCATGACCACACTAGGCTTTACATGTTCAAAATACAAACGTGCATTAGAAGACATGATATCTACTGTGGAATTAACTAAAGGATTGAAAGCATTATTTAAATAGAATGATGCTGCACCATTCAACTCTAATTTTGATTTTGCATAAACATTGGCATATATATCACTACTTATATCTAAAACTTCTAACGACGGTGCATTTACTTCTGCTGGCGCATAAGCAAGATCTTCATACGTTACCGAATTAACCACCATGTCTACAATTCCATTAATATAATTTTTTCCAATAACAATTTTAGAAGGCACAAATTCTTTCACCCCCAATTTCCCAATACCAAACAGTGCAGCATCACCTGTTAAGGTTATGTAATATGTGCCATCGGTAATTGGACTAAACAACAATTCACCCTCCCTTAAACTATTGACATTTCCAGTTGTAAATGATTTTGTTTCGATAGGATTTGTTCCATCTTGTGAAGCTGAAATAGCAACATTTATTTCTGCTCCAGATGTGGCTCCACTTAGCAACTCATATATCCAAGAAAATTTATAACCTTTATCAGCTATAAGATCAACAGGAAAAGAATAGGTAGACGTTTCATATGCTACAGAATCCCAGCCTACATATAATAATCGCCCAACAAAATTAGAATTATCTGACTCATAGGTGTGTCCAGACGTAACATCTGTATAACGAATACCTAAACCAGAGTTTGATACACCCCATGGCAAACTGCCATATGTATTACTCCAACCATAGGTGTTTGGAGAGCCTGAATGATTATCAACTAGACCATCCCAATTATTAATTTGGTTTGTAGATTTAAGATTTAATTCTCCAATGCCGAAAAGAGCCCAATCTCCTGTTATCGTTAAATAGTGAATACCTTCCGTTTGAGATACGAAAGAAAGAGCACCTTCTTTTAGTTTATAGGAGGTTCCGCTAATAAATGTCTTAGACTCTATAGGGTTTGAACCATCTACATTTGATGAAATTGCAACATTCATTTTAGCACCTGAAGCAGCATTAGCTATATATTCATATATCCAAGAAAACTCGTATTGATATCCTTTTTCTAAATTAACAGGAAAACTATATGTAGATGTAGAATAGCTATTACCGTCCCAACGCATATACATTAAGCGTCCTTGGTATACTGCTCCTCCATTTTCAAAAGTATGACCAGAAGTAACATCCATATACCTCACACCACTTCCCGCATTGGCCGTATTGAATGTAACAGATGGATTAACCCATCCATAATCTGTAGGTCTACCCGAATTATTGCTAGCAACTCCTGCCCAAGTTGCTAAAAAATTATCCGTACCGTAATTTAATACTGGCGTAGTTTCAGTCCCTCCTTCTAAAGCTATAAGAGGTTTTGATGAGATATAATGACCATCTTGATAAATATGAGCCACTCCGTCTTTAACAGCATAGCGGTATGTTTGCTCTTGCGCATTATTAACAGTACTACTTAAATTTTCAATTGCAGATAAAAGACTGGTACTATTAAAACTGGTTTTATCTAACGATGTTCTTAAACCTGTACCAAAATCATTAGTAAACTCCACATCTAAACCTCTTCCTGCTGCCTCATTAATTTGAGCATTAACTTCTAAGGTAAATTCATTTTTGTTTGATAAGGGTAAAACTATAACATCCACATTGGAACTATTTGTAAAGGTTTTAATTCCGCTTAAAGAGGTGTTTAAATTTGCTTTAATGGGCAAACCTGGATCCTGAGCATGTGTTTGAAACACAAAAACTGTAAAGATTAGTAATAATAAAAAGCTGTTTTTTTTCATTTTAATAATTAGTTTAGTTTGTTTTATTGGTTTTAGTTGGTGTACTTCTTTAGATACTTGGCATTTACAATATATTTATGGGCTTTTTTCTAAATAAACATTACTAAAATTCGATAAAATCGACTAAAGCAAAGGGGTATAATTCGGTAAAAAAAAGGGTACAAAACAACCATTTACCAAAACAATAGCTGTAATGGATTCTATAATGGCTAAAATTGAAGTAATAAAGACTGATTGAACAAATTCAATCAATAAAACACACTGCTATAATTTTAATCTTTAAGCAGAAAAAAACATGCAGGCATTTGAAGGTATGTTAATCATTATTTTTATACAAGTATTTAATTTATAACAAAATAGGATCAAACAGGATATACACATTAATTTTCTTAATATGTATTAAAGAATACATTCTCTTAAATAACTAATTATTAGAATTTAATATTTTTATTGTTAATGGTGTGTTTATTTTTTTTGAAAACAGAGCTAAATAATTATTCCATGCTTCTTTAGACTTGAATTGTCCACTTTTTTCCCAACCAAAACCAGCATAGTATGTAACTTTATTATTGGTTACTTTTAGATGTGCATATAAATTACTTTCATCTACTTTATTTGTATTATAGTTTTGATAACCCACCATATTACTTTTGGGAGCAACAATACCTTGGCCCAATTCCGAATCTCCAAAGGGTTCCCAATAACTTATCCAACCATTTTCAATAGAAGTATTAATCTCACCATCTTTTTTATGCAAAGTTAATCCCGCTGAAATAGTATCAGCCCCTTTTATTTCGATAGTGAATTTTGAAAGGTTACTTCCATAATCCAATGAAATATATTTCTTCTCTGAAATTAAAGTTCCATTGGCATCCCAATTCTCATATTCTAAAACAAAACTAGTTCTTATTGAGCCGTTTGTTATCGTTTTCCAGCTAGTAAAGTTTCTTGAAAAATAATAAGTTGAATCTTTCTTAACAGCCACCCCACCTACACCACGACTTACTCCTACATGGAAATTATCTAATCCTTCGCCAGTATCTTCATGGTACGAGCCTTTCCCAGAGGTTGTTTTTTCATACCACTTGTTTATTATTGGGTATTCTACGCGTTTTAACCAAGCGTCTATACCACTAGATAATGTGCCTCCACGAATGTTTTCTTCAACCATTTTTTGTGCTGTGGGCCCATATGTTCTAAAAGCGACTCGGTTGTTTTCCCATGCATAATCGTCTGTTCGTTCAGGAACAAAACGTGAATAACAACGTAAATGCTCAGTATCTTTAGTTTGTTTTTTTTTAATTATTATTTCAAAAACACGTTCTGAGTTTGGTTTCATCTCGGGTTGAAATAAAATTTGATCTACTTCTCCATCTTCATCAACATCAATTACCTGTGAAACAATTTCCTGTTTAGTAACTATATCTACTATAGCATAACGATTATTTACTTTTAATTCTTTAAGTTCAAATAGGTTCAAATCTATTTCTACAGTTTCAAATGAACGATTTATGTTTAAACTGTTTTTTACAACGAAGGTATTTTTTGCTGATTCAGGTTCAGGAATACTTAGATATAAAAAAGCACCTATTAGTATACTTAGCAATTTTGAGTGAAACATCATTTTTAAATTTCTTTTATAAGATTTAGCAATTGTTACTGAAACACCAGAATAAAATTAAATAACATGGGTATTATACAAAACAACACCTGTATTACTTTTTTTTGTTAAATTATAATTTAAAATATGCATAATGGTGTTTGATGGAATATAATGACTAAAATACTATTAACTTTTTTGATTCGCTATTAATTTTAAGAATATAGATACCTGTTGATAATGTTTCCGACAAACTTAATCTGGTAATACTAGTATTCTTATCAAACTGTTTGGATGGTACTTGCAACAGTCTTCCATTCATATCATATATATAAATACTATCGCTTTCCAAAGTATTAGTAACAAACAATTGGTTAGAAGTGGTGTTTAAAGGATTTGGATACACCTTTATTTTTGATAGCGAAGCAGTTAGGTTTTCATATTCTAAACCATTGAAATAAGTCGTTCCATATTTAAATGCCTTTTTCCCTATTTTCTCTCCAATGATTCTACCCGGAATATCGTCGATTGGAGGGTGTATGCCTCCCCAAATTCTTGATAAACTGCATTGATCGGAAGCATCTCGATACGTTGCCCATTGCAACTTAACATCCACAGAAGGCCCTGCCTCAAATACTAAAAACGCGTTCTTTTTTGCTAAAAACTCACCCATACCTCCTGGAAAATAAGCATCACCTGTTAATAAGGTCATCACTTCTGCCGCAGCTCTAGAATATGTGGAATGGCCAGAAACATAACCCGCAAATGGTGGCGTTACAAAACTTGGACGCTGATAAGGCCACCATGTTTCTGCTAAAATCCATCCAACACCTGCTTCATCCACTTCGGGATCATCAATAAAATCGTGTCCTTTCCAAGAGTACAATTTTATTTTACCTAGATTTTCATTTTCATTCCCTATTAATGGGTCGCCTTCCTCTATCATTTCTATAAAACCTTCTTTTAAGGGGATGCCTTCTGTATTATAATTGGATTTTGTAGGATCAGAACTCTGCCCTCTTTCGCACATATAACGAATGGCTGAAATAGGTCTTATGTAATCATACCACCCTTTTATGCCCCAAGCCGATATAGCCGAATCATGCATCGCGCCTCCAAGAATAAAATAAGCTTTAACATCCCATTCTAAATCATCTAAAACCAATCCTTGACCATTAAACTTCTTTTGAAGTAATTCATGATCGTTAACATAATTTAATATTGTAAACCAATGCCCTGGTGGTGTTTCTGAGTCTGGACCGTCTGCCCAAAACTCTGCCAACACCCGCGTATAATCCCCTCTAGGCACTAACTGCTCTTCATAACTGCTTTTTGTGTATGGGTTTACAACATAGCCCATACCTATATCTCCTCCTTCAATTTCATTATAAAAATTTTTATAATCGTAATATTTTTGTGGGAATTGGCTAGTTGAAATATTTCCAATTGAGTTCGGGGAAATGTCCCATAGCACACCATCTCTTGGATCTAAATGAGATCCCCATTTTGAGACTAATGAAAAGGTCCATTTATAATCATCGTCTGAAATAATCGGTGGAGCTCCAGGATCGTGGTAAACATGATAATCATTTCCAGATCGATTAAAAGTTGTTTTATCAACATCTTCAAGTGAAAACGGATGCAAATGACCCCATTCGGGTCCCAAAAAAGCAGGCGTATCACCTTCTATAACATTTCCACTTTGATCTATAAATGTATTGAAACTTAAAGGTTGCCACCTATTAGGATTCATAGATAGCATACTTTCTGGATTTGACAAATTCAGAGCCGTATTTACAGGTGAATAATAACTGTTTTTATATAAATTCACTTCGTTAGCCCCATCTTCTAAACCATAATTTATAATTTGATTGGCGATATAATTCCCTAAGGCTATAGCATTTCCAGTGCTATAATCTTCTTCTACATTTGAAGCATCGTAGCCTAACTCACTCATCGTACCATCTATGATGCCTTGTGATAATTCTGGATTTGGAGCATTTTTAAATCTGTGGGACAACAACCGATACATCGCATAACTTATTGTTTTTTTTCTAGCTTCAGTTTTATCTTCATTTGCTGTAAATTCGGTGAAATCACTTGTAAACTCATGAAGCGTATTCCCTATGAGGTAGGGTTGCGCAACGGCATCATAAATAGCCCAAGCATCATACATGGCAATACTTGCATGAAACAAATTACGGGCATGAACAGTGGGTCTAGCATAGTCTTTCCTGATTAAAGACAATAGTGTTTCATTCCATATTCTTGCTAGAGATTCAGTTTTCGGTAATGGTATTGGCGTAGTTTCATCATTTAAACTAACCGCTAGTGCTACTTTTATACTTACGCAAGTACCATTTGATTCTATTAACGATATTTCCCCTTGATCGGCATCGTTCCATTGTACTCTTACTGAACTATCACCTTGTTCAATTATTATACCTCCTTCAACCTCCCAATATAAACTAGACCCCTCTTTTAATGGATAGTTATAAAATTCTACGCTGTTTTTTAAAGCATTGATATTTCCCGATATATCGACTGTTTGCAAATAATTACAGTCTCCTGTACTTATAGTTGCATTGGGGTTATAATTACATGAATTAGGATCTGTACAGCCGTATATTTTTTTACTAGCTCCAGTTTCTATAACCTCATAACCTATGCCTTCTTTTACTAATATTGTGGTATCAGACATCAGATTATTATAAGTTTCTACAATGCCTGAGGGCCAAATAATCTTAAGTTCTAAAACTTGAACATCATTACCTAAACCAAAATGAATGGGTTTTAAACTTTGAGACAAAAAACCTTTACCTGTATAATATCTATGTAAAGAACCTCCCGTTGTTTTTATAGATACTTTGGTTCCAATAGCATCTCTATTGGAGGTTGTACCTTCTAATTTCACTTTAAACCAATGTAGATTATCATTAGATTCTATAAAATCATTTACTTTATTTTCATAAAAAAATGGAGACCTATCACCATTCGTTACAAAAATATCTAAATCGCCATCGTTATCGAAATCAAAAACGGCTTCAGCCACACTCAATGTAAGTGCTCCTAAACCTGTTTTATTAGAACTATCAACAAAACGAACCCTGCCATTATTCGATAAATTCTCAAAATAAACATTGTTTTGTTTAGAGCTACCTCCAAATTCAAAACCATTTAAAATAAACAAATCTTCATCTCTATCTAAATCAAAATCTGAGAAATTCACATCCCAAGACCAATAGGTATTAGACACTCCTAATGTTTCTGCTTGTTCTGTATATTTAACGCCACCATTGTTTGAATAAAGCACATTTGCTGAAATTGATGTTACAAAAAAATCAAAGAGACCATCATTATTATAGTCTCCTATAGCTATTCCCATATCATCCTTAGAATGGCCAAGACCGTAATTAGCAGCTTCCTCAGTAAAACTAACACCATTATTATTTATAAAAAGGTCGTTTGTTTCAGATGCAAAATCATTTGCTATGTATAAATCTAACCAGCCATCATTATTAAAATCAAAAGGAACACTTTGGTATGAATGTTTATTCACAACACTTTGAAATATATCGCTCACATTTACGAAAGTGCCATTTCCATTGTTTTTATACAAACGATTTCCTCCACATTCAGTTTCCCAATCGGATATATAGATATCTAAAAAACCATCATTATTATAATCAAACCAAGTGACTCCATTATTTACACATCCACCATATTGCTGAAAACCAGCATCAGATGTCACATCTTTAAAAGTGCCATCGGCTTCATTATGAAATAGCGAAATTTTACTGGTATTGGTTAAGAATAAATCTGGAAACCCATCATTATCATAGTCACCCCAAAAAGCTCCAAATTTAAAGCCACTTAGAGCACTTGTTGCGTCTGTCAATTCGGTGATGGAAAATAAATTGATTAATCCTGAAGCATTTGTTACATCTGTAAATGTTCCATTATTATTATTTGTGAACAATTTACTGTGTGTGGTTTCTTTAGAATCTTCATCTTGTGCTTTAGCTACCACAAAAATATCTAAATCGCCATCTTGATCGTAATCGGCAACTGAAACTCCATTATTATCTTCTAGGGTATTCAACCCTACAAACGACTCAACACGTTCAAAGGTTTGGGCTTGCAAAATATTAGCTTGTAAAAAGCAAAGCAATACCGTTAAATAAATGCCATGGAGTCTATTCATTTTTATTTAATAGATAACGCATTCAAAAATTTTGTCGGTTTTTAAAATTGAATACTTTTTTCTGTATTTCCTTCAATTTTAATGACAACTGTATTATCACCTAAATTTGTAATTTTTCTAATGGGCAACAACTCTTTCTTTGTCCAGGTTTCTCCCGATTTTTTCCAAAGCATTAAGGTTGCATAAATGCTTGAATTTTCTTTTTTAGAAGTTTTATTATGCATCAGATTTATTACTGAACTCTCGTTACTTTCTGGGTGTAATCCTTCTGTATTTAAAACTTCTATATTGTTCCACCCTAAAAGGGGTACCATCGCTAATTGATAGTTACCATTATCTATAATTGTTACATCATATCCTTTAACTTTCTTAGTAGTGGTTACAATCTCTTTATCTAACTTAGGCAATGCATAATGTCCTAATCGCATAGATATCGGTTGATTGCTGTTATTTTTATCAACTCTCAAAATGCCATTAGCTAAAGGCACATCAGCTAAACTGAATTTAATATTTTCATTGGTTTCTAAAACAACATCTCTGTAATAAATACCATTTTCAAACTTTTTAAAAGTATATAGTCTAAAGGCTTCCCATTCATCTTTTTTGTTTTTAATAACATAATTCATGGCTACTTCTCCATTTTCGCCATCAGCTTGCCATGGGAAAGCACTATTATAAGAAAGTCTGTTATAATTTTCTGTGGAACGAAATTTTTGCCAATCGTCCTTTACTTTTTCATGACACCAAGCGCGCAACTCGGCTGCTCCAATATTTGGATAATCTGTAATTAAAACTTCCGATTCACCTTGAAACTTATTATAAACCTGATTTTTCTGTAACTCTTTTTCCCAAGCACCATTATTCTCTTTTGCGGTCCAAAAAGGGCTATCGTCTGGCACTAACAAACCAAAAAATGCTTTTCCCATCCAATACACACTTCCTCTACAACTATAATTTTGTACTGTAGGCTCAAAAGGTCCATAAAACCCTAGTGTTGGCACCTGATCCTTCATAAAATCGGGGTGTGTAAAAAATTGTTTTATAACACCCGATGAAATTCTGCGCATCCACCCATAATTTACGTGAGCATCGTTTTGAAAACCCATTAATGGAAATGGCACAATAGATCCTGTTCTATAACTAATACTTCGTCCGTACATAATCATTTCGCCATTTTCACTGAACATGTATGGGTAATTATCTTTTAATCCATTAAAATTCTCTTTAAATTTTTCTGCTATTTCAGGATAGTATTTATCTCCAAAATATTGAGACCACACCATCCCATACATCTGAAAAGCCCACATGCTATAGTAATCGTAGGCAGGACTGTCGTTATACCAACCATTTCCTCTATAATGTGTTAATGATTTTTCTAAATATTCGACTAACAATGTCTCATTAACCTCATAACCATGCTCTTTAAAAAAACTTAACACAAAAATGTTAAAAAATTTCCAGTTAGAATCTACCGTTGGGCCATCGCCATAACTTAGCATAACCCTGGCTAATTCATCTTTTTGAGTTTGAGGTAAAGGTTCCCATAATACCTCTGGGTTTACCAGTAAAGACAGAGCCAAGGCTCCAAACTCCACTAAATTCTGACTAGGACCTCCATTCTTAGCTCTAGGGACTATATATGAAGGGCTGTTTGGGTTAATTAATTGACTTATTTGATACCGGTAATAATCTGCAACTTTCATGTTGTTAATAACCAAATTTGGATGCTCCTTTAAAATTGGAGAAGCTACAAACAACGTTCTGCAAAGTCCTTCTAATTTTTCGGTAGGCACTCTTCTTTCATCATGGGGATAACTTTTCCCAGGTTGCTTTGGAAACTTCATGGGATCATCCAATGTATGGATATAACTAAAAGCGCCTTCTAACAAATACATGGCGGCATCTTTCCAATGCTGTTTTGTCATACCTGTTTTTGGACTTAAATCATAATTTGGATTTACGATTTGAAATATCCCTGTAGCTCTCTCTTTATTTTGCGAAAAAACAGAAGCAAAACTTATTATAAAAAAACAGAAGAATAGCTTTAAATTTTTCATACCCATATCATTTTTCATCTTTTTTTGAAAGATTAATCTATTATTGTAATAACAACACCTCCATTGGGTGTTATCTTATCTATCACTGCACTGCTATTAAAATTCAAACTATCAATAGCTAATTCTCTAAATAATTCATCTTTATTATCTGTAATTCTATGATAAAGCATGTACAGTTGTCCTGCTTCTTTAAATACGGTATGATGACCAGGACCTAGTGTGGTTTTGTCTTTTGAAGTGGTTAATATTGGACTTTCAACACCTTCTACCCAAGGCCCATATGGTGTATCTCCAACCGCATATCTTACTTTATATGTTTCTGTTGTACATTTTCCATCAGAATACATTAAATAGTATTTATTATTGTTCTTAACCATTATGGGGGCTTCAAAATAATTTGGAGGTGTTATGTCTTTAATTTCTTCCTCATTAAAGCTAACCATATCATCAGCTAACTTCACTACAAAACAATGCCCATTTACCCAGTTTAATCCAGAGCCCCAATATAAATATGCTTGTCCATCATCGTCTATAAAAGCTTCGGCATCAATCATATGATATTTTGGAAACATATTTCCTTTTATTAATGGTGTATTGTCTGATTTTGCGTTTTTCCATGGTCCCAAAGGATGTTCGCTTACACCTACCCAAACTTCACTTCCTACAGAAACATACATGTAAAACTTACCGTTTTTAGCTTGAATAACTGATGGCGCCCAGACTTTACTTCCATTTGAGGTAGGGCTTGTACAAATCGTTTTTGTTGGCCAGTCAATAACTTTTTGTTCCCAGTTTTTAAAATCGGTAGATTCCATTACTGCTAAATCCTCTCCTCCCCAAGGGTCTTTAGTGGCATATATATAAAACTTTCCTTGGTATTTTACAATAGAAGGATCTGCATAGTCTCCTTTAACCACAGGATTGCTAATCGTTACTTTTGTTTTTTTATGACAATTAAATAAGGTTATTGCTATAAAAAAAACTAATGCAAATTGAATATACTTTTTTTGACGCATGTATTTTTTATGTTTTTTATTTTGAAGTATGAATTCCTGATACCGTTGGTATTACAGGCTTAATACTACCATCTGCATTAAACTCTAATTTATCAATACAAACTTCTCTATTAAATCCAGCGGCATCACCCATGGTAATTCCATTCGGACGATTAAAACGGTGATAAACAATATGCCAAATATCAGTTCCTGGGGTTTGAATAACACAATTATGACCCGTTCCATAAATACCATCTTCTGGTTTTTTTTCTATAACTATGTTATTTTCAGGAATGTTTAAAGGTCCTGTTGGAGCATTTGATGTTGCATATCTCACTCTGTAATTTGGACTTCTTGTATCGTCTTCAGACCACATAAAATAATACGTTCCATTTCTATAAAATACTTCGGTTCCTTCTCTGTAAGTGCTATCTGGTTTTAAAAGAACTAAGGTGTTTTCTTTAATAGATACCATATCGTCATTTAGCTCCACGCATGCCATATAACCATTACCCCAATATAAATAACTTTTTCCAGACACAGGATCTGTGAATATATCTGGATCAATTTCTTGTCCGCCTTTAGCACCTTCTGGTCTTTCTGCTACTAAGGGTTTCCCTGAATCTACAAAAGGTCCTGTTGGATTGTCTGAAACAGCCACCCCTATTTTTTGAGCTGCAGTAAAGTAATAAAAGAACTTATAGGTACCGTTTATTTTCTTTTCAATAGCTGCTGGTGCCCAGGCATGTCTATTAGCCCAACTAACATCCTTTTTTAAATCTAAAATAACGCCTTCGTCTGTCCAATTTACTAAATCGGGTGATGAAAAGGTTTTAAAATAAGTTCCAGACCAACCTGTAAACCCATCACTGGTTGGATAGATATAATATTTGTTTGTTTTATGAGAATAAATAATTTCTGGATCTGCATAAAAACCATTTAAAACTGGATTGTTATCTACTTTTACTGTTACCTGATATGTTTTTTGGGTTCCTCCTGATGTAATAGTATAGTCTACTGCGCCTTTAGAAAAATCTTGAGCACCCGAAGTTAATATATCCACCCACGACACTGTTTTTATTTTTAAATCTAAATTTTTGATATCTGTACCTAATTTTACAGGAATGTAAATAGTATTGTTTTCATCATTAATAACCATATTATTTTTTTTGATGTCTTCTGAATCAAATCCTAATAAAGAACTCTTACCTAAAGCGCCCCATTTTTGAATCAAAGATTGCGTTTCTTCTTCTGTAATGCGCATAATCGTTCCATGTCTTGGATGAAAATTCATAGATACTTCATCATCTATAATAGAAAAATTTTGCAAATCTTTTGTTTTGGTAAATTGATATTTTCCGGATGAATACATATCGTACATTAAAATATATTCATCAGAATCAATTAACTTAAAAATACCCGAACCTTCAACAGCGGCATCAGTTTGATCGTAAAATCCATCTTGTTCAACATACCCTTCTGTTAATTTGTCAGAAATTGCTTTTTTAATTCCACCTCCATGACTTTCGTTTTTGAAAAACAAATGATATTTTCCATCATTATAAACAATATCACCATCAATACAAGCACTATTAGAAGGGCTAAAATACAATTGTTTTGGAGCTGCTTCTAAACCCGTAAAATCTTTATTCGCATATGCATAATAAATAATATCGGGACCTTGCTTTCCTAACATAGACCAATAAATCATATATTTATTAGTGTCTTTATCATAAATAGTTTGAGGCGCCCACACCCGTTTTACATCACCATATTCTTCTGGATATGTTTCTGGAATATTTATAATTGTTGATGACCAATTTATTAAATCTGTAGACTTCATTAAAATCATGGCATAATTACTCCATCCTTGTTGGGAAACATACAAATCTGTTACAACCATGTAAAATGTTTTTCCATCAGCAGCTCTTAAAATATGAGGATCTCTTACACCTCCGGAAGAACTTATTTCTTTTGAGCTAATTATAGGCTGATTATTATTTAACGCTTGAAAATTATAACCATCGCCACTTATAGCATAACGAATAGATTCTTCTCCAGGACCGTTACCTATAAAATAGGTAAATAGGTAATTTGTGTAATTCCCTTCGTTAGCTACATTAGAAACTGTTTTACAATTAAATAAGGTTGTTATTGCTAAACAAACACCTAACAGGCTGTAACTTAATTTTAGTTTTTTCATTTTAAAAATTGTACTTATCAATATTATATAATTCTTTTATTCTTAAAAACAAAAACGTTTGCTTTTAAAGTGTCTAAACAACACTTTTCAAATATAAAGCTATTATTACTAATATTAAATGAACTTATCACTTTTAACTTTAGCTTATGTGTTTTCCTATATTATTTTAACTCTAAAGTAACCTCAGCGGACTTTAACCAAGGACTAGTAAATTCTATATTTATAGACGCTCCTGAATTTCCATTTGCTTCAATATAAGCCAATATCCCCCCATGAAAAACACGTTGTTTATTATCGGTATAATCCGTCATATCCGTATTATTACCAGCTTCAAGCCCCAATAATCTACCAGAACCTTTTATTCTACATGTAATTTCGTTATCGGCTAGTTTTACGGGTATTCCATCTTCATCTACAATTTCTACTCGTACTTGGGCCACCCCTCTATTTTTATCTATAAGCTTGTTTTCTAATTTAACTTTTATAGCTTCAGGACGTTTGGATGATGATATTTTGTATCGGCTAATCGCTTCATTTTTATCATTTAGTCCTACTGCTTCTAAGGTTCCTGATTGATATGGAATATCCCAAGATATAATGCCTGTTTTTTCATCATATGCTTTAGCTTCTCCTACAAGGTTTCCATTGAGTTCAAGTCGTGCTTTTGATGCATTGGTGTAACAAACAACACGAATGTTTTGTGCGTCATCATAATTCCATAATGACCATGCATCTTTTGATAATCCACCTCTATCGCTATGACGTATCGGGTAGGTTCCAAAATAAATCATTGGTTTTTGAGACCAAAGAGACTGCCTAAAATAGCCTCTTGGTTTTATATTACCCGAAAAATCTACCAATCCAGAATAAAACCCTCTAGAAGGCCATCGTCCCGATTCACCTAAATAATCAATTCCAGTCCATAAAAACTGCCCAAAAATATGATCGTTATTTTTTACAGCTAACCACGCTTCCATATCGTGCCTGTTTTCACTTCCATAAATAACCCGGTTTGGGTATTTTTCATGGTCGGTTTGGTATTTACTTTCTGTGTAATTATAACCTGTAATATCTAAAGCACTTGGATATGCTGTTTCATTAGACATGGCTACACCTGCTAATCCTGCCGTTGTTGGACGTGATTTATCATACTTTTTAACTGCTGCAACCAATCGTTTTGCAATAGCACCTAAACGCATGGCATCTGGTGCCTCTTTTTTATAACCGCCATATACTGCTTGAGAAAAACCTGTATCGCCACCTCCATCTAATACGGGATGTGAATACGGATCGTTTGGATAGTCGACCTCATTGCCAATACTCCATGCAAAAACAGACATGTGGTTTCTATCCCGACGTACTAAATCTTCCATATCTTTTTCCGCCCAATCGGCAAAAATATCATAACTCCCTTCAAATCCAGGGGCACCTGAATTCCAGCCTTCTAACCATTTCCGTTTAGGAAATTCCCATTCATCGTAAGCTTCGTTTAAAACCAACAAACCTAATTCGTCACATAAATTATAAAAATCTGGTGCTTGTGGATTATGACTGGTACGTATGGCATTTACTCCAATGTCTTTCAATGTTTGCAATCTGGTTTTCCAAACTTCGCGAGGTACTGCTGAACCTAACACTCCTGCATCATGGTGTAAACAAACACCTTTTAGTTTCATCCAGGTATCATTAAGCGCAAACCCATTATTAGCATCAAAAGTAAATTTACGAAAGCCTGTTTGAGTTCGTGTTTCATCAATAACTTCATTTCCTTTAAAAACAGTCGTTTTAAGTTGATAAAGGTTGGGCGTTTCAATACTCCACAATTTAGGTTTTTTAACTTTAAGGTTGGTTGTAATTTTATTAGATGCTTTTGAAGCTACATCTATTTTACTTGTACTTTTAACTACTAATTTTCCGTTACTACCAAACAACTCATTTACAACCGTTAAAACTTCTTTAGAACTAGAATCATTTTCCAATTCAACTTCTATATTTAATATTCCTAAGTTCTTTTTAACTTCTGGATAGGCATATACGCCCCACTCAGAAATATGGACTGGGTTTGAGTAAATCAACCACACATTTCGATATATACCAGACCCTGAATACCAACGAGAATCAGCACTTTTACTATGATCTACTCTAACTGCAATAATATTAGTTTCGCCATAATTAATATAAGGAGTGGCATCAAATGAAAAGGAGATGTATCCATTAGGACGCTTCCCTAACGATTGCCCATTAATAAATACTTCACTTCTATTATAGATCCCTTCAAAATACAGGTATACTTTTTCTCCTTTTTTATTTGAAGGGACATCTAATGTTTTTCTATACCAAGCAATTCCTCCAGGCAAATACCCTGTGGCACTGGCTAAAGTAGGGCTCAATTGAGCTTCTATACTCCAATCGTGCGGAATGTTTACAGACTTCCATTTTTCATCATTGTATGTACTTGACTTAAAATTTTGGTTATCTTGAAGCATGAACTTCCAATCTTCATTGATTTTTTTTGAATTTCCGAAAGATATCTGCCCTAAAACAGATAAATGAGAAAGGACTAAAATTACAAATAGACTTCTTTTCATTATTAAAAACATATCGATGGTTAATTAGTTATTTTACAGAATGCCTACGGGCTTTTTAAAAGCTATATGACCTATTCCTGCTCACATTTTATTAATTATTTCTCTTTTAAAACGTATTTAAATCCCACTTATCTTGCCATTTTAATACTGGTTTTCCATTCATCATATTTATTGGAAGCCATACATAGGTGCCATCAATAGGATTTCTGGGTTGCCACCTATCAGCCATAAAAATAAAGGCATCTTCTTTTCCTTGAACTGGTAAAATAAAAGTGCTTTGTGAACGAAATGTAAGATGCGCCTCTTTTCCAATACTCGGGTTACCTAAAGGCTGCCATGGCCCCCAAATGGATGTTGATTTAAACGAACGGGCTTCATTAGGATCCCAGCCTGTACATCCTGAAGTTATCATATAATAAATCCCATCCTGTTTAAAAATTGCGGGAGCTTCATTATGACCAGTGGGTGCTACGGATATCCATTTATCTGTAAAATCTAAATAATCATCTGTAAGTTCTGATATGTGAAGTGTCAAATTTTCTTCTGAGGCGTGTATGTGATATGCTTTTTCATCGCTATCTACAAATACAGTCATATCTCTTGACATCTGCCCTTTTTCAAAATCTCTTTGTATTAGCATACCGTTTTTTACAGAGGCTATCCATTCGGCTGACCAATCTTTTAATTCCTTTTTATTCCAGGTTCTTAACTTCTTCTGCTGGTAAGTGAAATTTAATGGCCATACTCCTTTATTGGGTCTAAATGATTTTTTAAACTCAAAAGGTCCTGTTGGAGTATCGCTTGTAGCTACAGCTGTTCTTGCTGCATTATAGCCTTGGTTTTTTAGTTCTAAATGAAACCATAAAACAAACTTGCCTGTTTTTTTATTATATACCACTTTTGGACGTTCTATAACACAGCCCTTAGTTATTTCTGAATTAGGATCTTTATCTACTTTTAAAACGATGCCTTCGTTTTTCCAATTATACAAATCTTTAGAAGTATAACAGCTTACTCCTTTTAACGAAGTATTTCCGCTTCTACCAGATGCTTTATATTCTCCATACCAATAATAAACACCATTATAATAAAGAACACCTCCTCCATGAGCATTAATGTGTATCCCGTTTGTATCTGTCCATTTACTGCCAGGAACAAAAGATTTATGCTTATTATTATTTTTATAATTTAAACTAGATAACAAAAAAAAAGCAACACCTAAAAGACTAAATATTAAAACAATTAAGGTGGTTGACTTGCTCTTTAATTTCATATTATTTTTTATTTGTACAGCTCCAAGCGATACCATACTTATTTCTAAAACTTTTTTTATAAAATGAGTTATTGTTTTTCTAGAAAACGATACATTTCACATGAAGCTAATAAAAATGCTCCCACACCAAAATCTGCAGTAGAATTTCTATTGACAACTTGCCCAGGGATCGCTTTTTCACCAATGGGCTGTACATAACCTACTGCTCCATTATCTTGAAGCGCCGTGTTTGTTAGGTAATCCCATGATTTTATAGCTACCGGCAAATAGCTGTCTTTATCTAATATATCGTTGTTTATCCCCCATAAAAAACCATAAGTAAAAAAGGCTGTTCCACTAGTTTCTGGTCCTGGTGCATGTGCTGGGTCTAAGATACTACGGGTCCAATATCCGTCTTGTTGTTGAGCATCCGCTAATGCTATCGCCATATCTTTAAACCTATTAATGTATTTTTGTTTATACGTTGCATTGTCGGGCATATCTTGGATGATTTTTGCATATCCTGCAAAAACCCATCCATCTCCTCTAGCCCAAAAATCTTTTTCACCATTTGCACTTTTATGTTTTGGATACACATATTTAGCATCACGATAATATAACTTTGATTCAGCATCATACATGATACTATTTGCATAGGTAAGATATTCTTCTAATTTCTCTAAGTATAACTCATTTCCTGTTAGTTTATAAAGTTTAGTCATTACGGGCATTACCATATATAAACCATCTGCCCACCACCAATAATCATTTTTATTCGTACTCATTTGATATTCCATAACTTCGCGGGCACGCGCTATTTTAGATCCGTCTTTTTCATCTGAAAAATTATATAGATCAATATAGGTTTGAAAACAAATTTGCCAATCGCCAAACAAAACATATGCATCGGTTTCCCCATAACTGTATCTCCATTCGGACTTATTTTGAGATTTAGCTCCCATCCATTGGTTTTTATTTGCCCAAGCTAACGAATAATCAAAATAATCCTCATTATCAGTTACTGTATAAGCATCCATATTCCCTGTATGATATGCTGATACATGCCAAAAAGCATTACCTGGATTAGGATGATTTTCTTGCCAATAGGTATTAACTTTGTTGATAATTGAAATAACGTCTTCTTTAGAATCTTCTATTAAGATAGAACCCTCTTCCTCTATTAAGATTTCTTCCTTTAATGGCTCAGTTTCGCTACTTGAACTAGCACTTCCCAAACATCCGTTGAAAAGCAAACACATTAGAATAATTCTTGAGAAAAACAATACTTTTAAATTCATAGTTTTTTATTCTGTTTTTTGTATCATTTGCATGATTGTTTTTACAAAATCAATTGATTTACACACAAAATGATATAGTAATACTAACTTATTTATACTTTATTTTTTATCTTTTTTATACACTCTTACATAATCAATAATAAATGGAGCAGGAAAATTGGTGTTTAAAAAATCGCCGCCATTCATGCCTCCAACAGCAAGATTTAATAATAAATAATGTGATTGATGGAATGGATTTATATTTTTATTTGTTCCGTTAAATGTATTACTTAAATCGACTTCATTTAACAACTGATTATCTACATATAATTTAATGGCCTTTTCATCCCAATCCATTCTCCATATATGGAATTCGTTTGCCCAATTGTTATTATTAAAACTTTCAAGCAAATAGGTTTTACTATCCCAAACAGGTTTCCATTTCTTATCTCCTTCCCAAGCTATATTGGCTAATATTTTGCCTTTATAAAACTCCATAATATCAATTTCACCATTTGCAGGCCAATTGTGTTCCACTCCTAAGGTCCAAAACGCTGGCCACAAACCCATTTCAACGGGTATTTTTGCTTTTATTTCAAACCTACCATATTTCCATTCCTGTTTATCTTTTGTGATTAAACAACTTGAAGTGAGATATATGGAATCCCGATTTTTACGCCAATCAGCAGTGCTTTTTGATATGAAATCGGGATTGGGTTTTGTTTCTTTTTTTACCTCAATAATTAAAAACCCATCTTTACAAACGGCATTTTCTTTTTGGTACCATTGTGCTTCTTCATTTCGAACAAATCCTGTTTCATAATTCCAGTTATTCTTATTAGGCAATCCATCAACGTTAAATTCATCATTCCAAATTAGTTGATACCCTTTAACCTGAGTGGTATTGCTTTTTGATCCCGAACAACTCTTCAAGAAAAACAAAACAAAAACACTCACGCTATAAAAAACGCTTTTAATCCAAATTTTACTCATTATTATTATTTACATCCAATTCAATACACAACCTATTTTCTAAACTTTTATTCAACAAGTTTTAGCTGATAGCTATATGAATAGTTGCTGTCATGCAAACGGTATTGTTTATGTGGATATGCACCCCAACTGTTATCACCTCCAACACCACGTTGCTTGAAATCTATATGCAAATAGATTTTATCTTTTTCTACAAGAATGTCTGTTGGATGTTTTTGAGATTTATGTTTACCTCCATCTAAGGTTTCTGTTGCCATATTTAAAGCACTAAAACTTAAGGGCTGATCTCCAACGATCTCAAGTCCTTTTGTGTTTTTATTTGTTAAAGTAATCCAACGCACATCGGTTTTGTATCCAGCTTCTTGCGGCCGAATGTATGTCCAGGTGAATTGATTTTCTACTTTATCTTTATATATCCCTATAAAAGACGCTGTATTTCTATCGGAATAATTCTCCCAAGGGCCACGACCATAATAACTTAAATCATCATAACTTCCATCCAGTACCATACGCATTCCAAATCTTGGTAATTCTGGCAACTCTTTACCCTTCATATCCAAACTGGCCGTTATTTTTATTGAGCCATCATTTTTAATTAAATAATCAATTGTATAAGGAATATTAATATTTGAAAGCATAAATTCTACATGAATTGGCAACCCTTCTTTAGTTTGTTTTCCAACTGCAACGTTTTGAACTTTTAAATTTTCATGAGCATTTTTCCACACCCCTAATTTTTCTGGCATTTTATTACCATAATCGTTATCAGTTGGCGCTCTCCAAAAATAAGGTTCTGGAAAGTTTAATATGGTTTGTGAGGTTTCTTTACTTGCTGTGTATTTTATAAGTTTCCCGGTTTTTAAATCAAATTCACCATGGACCAAATTATTTGAAAACAAAAGTGTTTGGTCTTTAAAAGAATGTGTTAGTGTACCGTCCTTTATTTCTTTTAGATCAAAATAAGTAGTGCTACCCCTCTTAAATTGCTCTCTAGCTATTTCATGATTAACAGGTATTAGCTCTGTTGCTGTTTTGGTATAAGCATACACATCAATAAAATATTCTTTAGTGCTATCTAAAGCAAGCATGTGCAACTTGACTCCTTTAGTTTCATTAGGCATTGCAGACACTTCAAAGTTTTCTTCTTTTACAACTTCACCATTAGCTTTCAGCACCCATTTAAATTGGTAGTTCTCTAAATTTGTGAAATTGTATTCATTTGTAATTTGTAATTCATCATGGTCAGTTAGTTTAAACGAGATGTTTTGAAATACTTTTTTCACCTCTTCCAATGCTGGATGAGCCACTCTATCTGCAGTTACCAATCCATTAGCACAAAAATTTTGATCATGCTGTAAATTTTCGCCCCCTAAATCGCCGCCATAAGCCCAAAACATGCTTCCATCTGGGGTTTCTGTTTTTAAACCTTGATCCACCCAGTCCCAAATAAAACCACCCTGCATTTTTTTGCTGGTATTCATAATATCTCGGTACTCTTGAAAGTTACCGTTACTATTTCCCATGGCATGCGAATACTCACACATTATATAGGGTCGTGGATCGTTCCCTTCGGCATACTTATTCATGTTTTTAAGACTTGGATACATAGGAGCAACAATATCTGTGTTTTCATTTTCTCCTGCTTGTTCAAACTGCACGAATCGTGTTTTATCTCTTTCTTTCAACCATTTATAACCTTCATAAAACACAGGTCCGTTTCCACATTCATTTCCCATAGACCAAATGATGATAGATGTGTTGTTTTTATTTTGTTCCAACATACGCTTCATTCTATCCATATGTGCTGGCGCCCATTCTGGCAAGTATGCGGGATGTTTGGCTTTATCAAACCACGCTTGCCATTCGGCACCCATCGCATGAGTTTCTATATTCGCTTCATCAACAACGTACAGGCCATATTCATCACATAAGGTGTATATATACGGATCGTGTGGGTAATGACTCATACGAATGGCATTGATGTTATTTTGTTTCATCAACTTAACATCCTCAAGCATGGTTTTTTTATCTGGCGCATGCCCCTTAGTACCATGGTGTTCGTGAAGATTCACACCATTAACCATGAGAGGTTGTCCATTAACCATTAATTGAGACTCTTTAATTTCCACTTTTCTAAAACCCATTTTTTTAGAAAGAACTTGCTCGTCCTTTTTATCAGCTAGCTTTAAGATATATCTGTATAAGTATGGTGTTTCTGCACTCCATTTTAAAACATCTTTTATTGTTGTAGAAAAGCGAACCGTCGTATCCGTTTCCTTTATTTTTTTCTCTTCAGAGTATATTGATTTACCATTCGCATCTATTAAATTCACAGATGCTACTTGGTTTTTCGATACTTTTTTATCAAACCTTCTTACGTCGATGTCTACATTAAAAACACCATCATTATAGTTGTCGTTTAAACCACCTTCAACAAAATAATCCCAAATAGTATGTTTCGGTATTGCTTGCAAATACACATCCCGTTCTATACCACTTAGTCTCCAAAAATCTTGGTCTTCTAAATAACTTCCATCGTGCCAACGGAATACTTGCACTGCTAATTGATTCTTTCCTTTACTTAAAAACTGAGTAATATTAAACTCCGCAGCTGTTTTAGAAGCTTTAGTCATACCTACTTCTTGCCCATTTAAAAATATTCTGGCATACCCTGAAATGGAACCAAAGTGTAAAATAATTTCTTTATTTTTCCATGAATCTGAAATTTCAAAAGTGGTTCTGTAGCTACCAACAGGGTTATAGTCTCCATTTATAAAAGGAGGGTTTTTAGGAAATGGGTATGTAATATTGGTATAAATTGGAATATCAAAACCTTGTAATTCCCAATTTGAAGGTACTTGAATCGTTTTCCAATGGGAATCATCCAAATCTGTTTCATAAAAATTCAAAGGACGTTCTGATGGCTTTTTTACTAAATTAAATTTCCATGTGCCATTTAAATTTTTGTACAGATTAGAGTTTTCTGGTACATCTGTAATGGCAGAAGCTTCATCATGATACAAAATAAAAGATGCTCTCCCTTGTTCTTTGTTACGATCTACCACTACGGGATTTTCCCATTCATTTATATTGTTTTGTGAGAAACTTAAAAGAGAGCAAAGTAATAGGATGAAAGTTAAATTTAATTTGTACATATGGGTAATTCTTGAAATTTGTTTTGCTTTTTTATAAATTTTTATATCGTATCATGGCTTCTACTAAATAATAGTCACCATACGAAAGAGGAGTATCTATTTCTGTTTTATTTGGCATATTACCAACACCACGCTTTAATAGAAATCCTCCATTTGTGTTTTCTTCAGCTAAATATTCATCGGTTAATAAGGTACTCAAAATGGTCTCAGAAGCATTTTCGTATTTGTTTTCTAAATCTTGATTTACATAGGTTTTTAACTCCAACAATGCCGAGGCAATTATGGCTGCTGCTGAAGAATCTCTTAATGCGTCTGGAATATTATTAGCATCAAAATCCCAATAAGGCACCATATCTTTTGGCATATTTGGATGATTTAGTATAAATTCAGCAATGGCATTTGCTTGTTCTAAATACTTTAAATCTTTTGTTTCCCTATATGTAACAACAAAACCATATAAACCCCATGCTTGCCCTCTTGCCCAAGCGGATTCGTCTGAAGCCCCTTGATTGGTTATTTGGGCTTTTACATCACCTGTTTTTTCGTCGTAAATAACTTCATGATATGAACTGTAGTCTTTTCTAAATTGATTTTCTATCGTTTTATCAGCATGATTAATTGCGATATCATAGTAAGTACTATCCTTACTATTACGGGCAGCCCAGAAAAGCAACTCTAAATTCATCATGTTGTCTATTATTACCACAAGGTCATCTTCACCTGCTTTATTCCATGAGGCACTATCCCATGAACGGATACTTTTTACCGTATCGTTGTATCTTGTGGCTAAGGACTTGGCACTATTCATCAAAATTTCTTTGTATTCTGATTTCGGATTTAGTCGATTTGCATTTCCAAAACTACAATACATCATAAAACCTAAATCGTGGGTTGATTTGTTAAACTGTTCTTTTTTTAAACCCATCAATACTCTATCTATTTCTTGTTTTAGAACAGGTTTATTTAGTACTTCATTTAAATACAAAAGTGTTCCTGGATAGAAACCACTGCACCACCAATCGGAATTGCTTGTTTCAAATTTATCTCTGTCTGCATAATATGTTTTAGGATATCTTCCTTCTGGCAGTCTTGTTTTCATGTATTCATACTGCTGCGATGCTAAATTTAAAGTTGCGTCTATTCTAGAATTTAGAGAATCTGGATTTTGGGCACAAGAGGATAGGGTTAATGTAATTGCCATAAAGGCTATATATATGTTTCTCATTCTAAAAATAGATGTTAATATTTTAATTCTGGTATTGGTTTAAATTTTTAATTTGTAAAACACGAACTTCTGAAGCGTTTTTTGAAGCGACACCTTCTCCATCAATCTGGGTTACTTTTTGAGTAAAAAGATGAAGTTTTTTTCTGCTGTTCCATAAGGCTGTATCATAATTAGGTTCCCATTCTCCAACACTTGTTTCACTTAAATCTTTTATTTCCCATCTTTGGGTTTTATTTAAAATGGTACTAGCCATAGATACTTTATTTTGTCTTTCTAAATCACGAAAAAGAATATGAATGCTAGTGTACTTTTTGGAATCGTCAATCAAAATATCTGGACGGGATATTGGAATTTTTTTGGTTCCACCACCACCTAGAGTAAAAGCCGTTTTTCTAAAACCAGTATTTATTTTTTTCCAACTGTCATCTTCTAGGTAAACTATTTGATACTGTGGAATTTTATTTTCATTCCAATAGGTTACTATATATGGATTCCCATATTTATCAACAGTCATTGCTGTTTGATTTATGAGATTCTTCTTTTGTGGAATTCTCCAAGCATATTCTGCTGAAGCTTGCGTAATGGGCAAGTTATATTTTTCACCTGAAGATTTTTTCCAAGTTTTTCCACCATCTTCAGATTGTGTATAGCATACATCGTGGTTGGTTTCCACGTCCCAGGTTTCTCTCCAAACCCACGAAATATGGACCACACCTTTGGCATCTACACAAGCTTGCCAATAAGCACTTCGCTTATTTTCACCATCTATAAGATTGTTTTGTAGTTGTGTCCATTTTTTATGGTTCAAATCATAAGTATTAATTACCAGGTTACCTCTACCTGATTGCCCTGAACGATAAAAAAACAGTAAGTTTCCATTTGGTAAATTGTAAAATTCGGGATAAGTTATTTTGTCTTCTTGAATACCTGTCATACTCATTTCTTCTTCTAACTCTAAACTATAGGGTTGCTTACTTTTGGTATATTTAAGAGATGTGTTGTGATGGTCCCAACTTACATGTAAAAAACCATCCCCATCCACTGCAATACTAATAGTGTTATGGGCATCTTTTGTATGGCCTTTATAGGGTGTTTTTAAGAGTTTCCATTTTTGGGAATGCAGTGTCCGTTTTCCTAAAATCAAATAACTTTCTTGATCGTAATAGGCCACAAATTGATATTTCCCCGATGTAGTTAAAGCATTTTTTCTGAATTTTACAGTATTTACAGAATTACTACTCCAACCTTCTCCTATGTATGAATACGATATATTTTTACCACAAGACATGGCACAAACAACACCTGTTATTAGTACAACATATCGTTTAAGTAATAGAACTATTTTATTCTTCCTCAACATTACTGCTTTCCAATGTTTTAATTGGTTACCAATTATTTTTGTTATTAAAGTTCTATCTACTCTTTAAATTTTATTAAAAGCACAGCATAAAATGCTGTGCTTTTAATAAATAAATGACCACTATTTTTATTTTATAATTTCTCCAAAGAGAAGGATTCTATCACACAAAACCTACTTTGACCTTGTGTTGTGGAGATCCCAAAAGAAATTGTTTTAGTTTCTGTAAGTGTAAACATAATTTCAAACATATCCGGAGTCATTGTTTTCTCAAACCTTACAAACCCAAGGGTTGTTGGGTCTGTCTCTAACACCCCAGCATTTGAATCTGGAAGATCAGTCCCTTCTGCTACTGCTAGATAGACAAAATCTTCAGGAATGGTGTACCCACTATCGATACCTCCATTTTTAGCTCTTGGGCTACATTTAAATTTGTAGTTACCTGCTTCCAATGTAAGTGTTTGATATACTTTCCCATTCGTAATACTTGGAGACCCCCAACCACTTTCTATGTTGAAAACACCCGTACTATTTGAGTCCCAGCCACCATAACCACCATGATTTTTAGCCGCATCATTAGTTGTCCAATCTGTTAAATTACCCCATCTTCCCGATTTATCCGAGCTAACAAAAGGTATCTCCCTATTCAACACATATACAAGCTCTACATCATCAACCGTTACATACTCTACATAAAAAGTATCTATAGCTGTTTCATTGGGCAAAAATGTTGTACGATATTTAAATGAAGACGCTTTTTTGTAGTATGGTAGTGCACTTGGATCTGCTAAAGGAATCGTTGTAACATGTTCCTCATCATTAACATCTGTATACACATATTGAGTCCCCACTACACCCGTTGACAAATCGATATTACCATACTCTACCTTCAAGGTTGAATTTGCATCTCCTTTGTATACACTACTAGATAAATAAGGTCTATTATATAAAGACGCTTGATAATTATCGCCAAAAACAGATCCTATACTCGAGACTGCTATTGATATATTACCTAAAGCATCATAAGTACGAACCTCGAAACTATAAATATTTTCAGCTAAATTTTCAATAAAAACATCTAACGTGTCTACACCTTGTGTTCTTACTACTGGCACGACTATAGAATCTGAGCCGCTATTCCAAAATATTCTACATTCTGTTATTTTTGGATCGGAAATAAAAAGCCCTTTAACATTTACTCTATTTCTACCTGAAAAAATATGCAAGGAGTCTATTTTTCCTGTATAAGATATTTCTCCATCTTTAAGAAACTCTTTATAGCCTTCGTCCATAGTAGAACAGGCACCAAAGCTTGTTGCTAGTGCTACTACTACAATAAATTGCAAATAATATTTTTTTAATATATATTTCATCATACTGTTTTTTAATGTTAACATAAAACTAATTTGTGTTACCGTAAACTTGAATTTCACCTATGGACATAGATCCTGTTGCTCCCCAGTTTTTAAGAGACTTAATTCTTAAATAACGAACTTTTGGCGCTGTAGGTTCAAATTCCCAGCTAAAGCCTGCATTAGCTGTTTGATAATCCTCATCTGTTTGTTGTCCAAAAGGCAAGCCAGATGGCTTAACAGCATTGTATGCCCCCAGTTTAATCCATGTTTGATCAAGAGAACCATCTGGGTTTGGTGTTTCTGATCCCCAAACTTCAAATTCCTTTAAGTTTCCTTTATAGTAATAACTTCTACCATTAAAATACTCAGGATAATCCCAAATAACAATCCGACTCATTTTAGCCAGTACCCCCGTATCTATAGTTACCGTGTGTGGCCCTGCTACACTTCCATCTGTTAAAAAAACTTTTGGCCAATTCATGATCTCACCATCCCACATACCTGTTTCAATCGCTGTTGAATGCGTTTTGGTATCACCAGGTAAACGATAGGGTTTATAACCTGATTTTGGTAAAGGTGTTTCTAATAGAGGTGTTATGGTTGTATATAAAGTATCTGTAGTATTTAACCATCTATCTCTAACTGTAAAGGCAAAATCATGCGGTTCAATAGTAAATGGTCTTATCGTTTTTTTAATTATATCTGTTGAAGTATATATACTTTTATCATTAATAACCCAATCCCCTTGATCGTTTTTTTCCATAAGTAATATTGAAAGATCGTAACGCAAGTTGTTAGTAGCTTTTATAGAAACTCCTCCAAATGTCGTTTCAATCAACAAACTTCTAAAAACATCCCATGCAGGAGATTCTTTAGGATTTACTGTAACTATTGTAGGCTCTGAAATGGCTTCACTTCTATTTACAGCATACAATTTAACGGTTTGCTCTTCTTCATTAAGAAACCCTTCTACTAAAAGTGAATTGTTATAGTAAGACGATTTAACTTCCATTTTACGACCAGTTGCAAGTGTATATTCTGCTTTTACATATAGTAAATCTTGATCCTTTGGTAACGTGTAGGTTAGTTTAGACTTCCCTGGAAGATTTTCCACCATTACATTTTCTACAGGGTCTGGAGCAATCTTATTATTTTCTATAGGTTCTAACTTGTTTTCGTCGCAACTAATAATTAATGAAGCAATTATGATTACGAAAACGCTTGTTTTTAACATTTTATATTTCATGTCTTTTTTTTTAGTTGTTAAATTACCATCCTAAATTTTGTACCAAATTAGGGTTTTGAATCATGGCACTCTCTGGTATTGGCCAAAAATAATCTCTTGGAGACACAAATATTTGTTGATATACTGATCTTGTTTGATAGTACCCCAAATCATCGGTTCCTTTTATATTCCAACCTGTTATAGGTGCGTTTAAAACAGAGGCTGCTGTTTTCCATCTTTTTAAATCCCAAAAACGTTGGCCTTCGAAAGCAAGTTCTATCAATCGCTCTTGCTGAATTATGTCTCGCAATCCAGTTTTAGAATTTGGTTTTGTTGCATTTAAAGAGAAATTAGCCCACGAGTCTTCCACTCCTTGTAATCCAGCTCTCTCTCTAATCATATCTATATAATTATACACTTCTGGTGATGGCCCTTCTGCCTCGTTTAAAGCTTCTGCATACATTAAATATAAATCTGCTAAACGAATTTCTGGCCATGCATAATCTTTATATGTGGCACCTCCTTCTGTATTTGTTACTTGATTCCAATCTACTAATTTTTTTATAAAATAACCTGTTTCATTTGTATGAAAGGCGTGCGATGCTCCTGCATAATCTCCAAATTTACCTTGAACATACCATACGTTTCCTTCATCGGATTTTGAAGGGCTATCGTATTTATACCAAATACCACCATCAAAACTTAAATCGGCATAAAAACGT
The DNA here is from genome assembly GCF_031128465.2 of Mariniflexile litorale. GTDB lineage: Bacteria > Bacteroidota > Bacteroidia > Flavobacteriales > Flavobacteriaceae > Mariniflexile > Mariniflexile litorale. Next base: position 624,801 of record NZ_CP155618.1, read on the forward strand.
GGTTCTCTATCAAAATTTAATCTGGCTGTTTTAAAACCTTCTTTGATATTAAAACGCTCTGCATTGGTTGCCGTACGCAACTCTTTTTCATTTGAAAAGTCTAATGTCTTGTCCTCATTAATGGGCACACCATTTTTAGAGTAAAACATTCGAGCTATTTTAAGTGGTGGTGAAAGAATTTTTCTAGCATCGTTATGATTGTGATTTGTAGCTAATGGAGGCATCGCTAATCGTTGTATTTCAGATGCTTTACTATTCGGATTTGCCCAAACAATCTCGGAATTCCATCTCTCACATACTGCTTGACGAATGCTCATTTGTGTCATTGTAGTAGGTGAAAGTGAAAAAGATGATGTTGGAAACACATATAAACTTTTACCATTTACTTCAGCCGACTGAATGGCTTCAAGGGATGCATCTGCTGCTAGCTTCCATTTGTTTTCGTCATAATTAGAGTTAAACAATAATGTACCATCATTATTTTTTAAAGTAGCAAAATCTGCATTTCCATTAAATAATGGACTAGCCGCAATTAATAGTGTTTTTGCTTTTATACTTAATGCAATTGTTTTAGAAATTCTTCCTGCTTCTGTGGTTCTTACTAGTTGATCTTCTTCAGGCAACTTTTCTACGGCTTTGTCTAATAAATCGACTATATATGTAACACAATCATCTACAGGTTGTCTTCTAACATTAATTTCATCTTCTGGTGCATCAATAGCACTGTTTTCTACTATGATAGGAATAGGCCCATACATTCTTAATAAATAATAATGGTAATAGGCTTTTAAAAACTCGACTTCTCCAATCCAACGTTTTCTTTCTGAAGATTCAATATCTGGAACTTTACTAAGATCGTTAAGGTTTTCTAAAAAGATATTACAATGGCGTATCCCTACAAATAATCGGTATAAACTTCCTGGACCTCCTCCTGCGGAGCTTCCATCCCACACATTTAAATAAGGATTAGAAATTCTTTGATTCCCTCTTGCTATTTCAAAAGCATCACTAATTATAGACGTTTGGTAAGGAATCCACATTTCATCTCCAGAAAGCATCGCTATATTATAGTTAATGTCTCCATTTTTTGGTAAATATGAGTAGCAGGTAAATAAATATTTCTCTGCTTCATTCCTCAGTTTAAAGGCATTTTCTATAGTTGGTAAACTATCTGGAACCACATCAATGAATTCTTCAGAGCATGACTGCATTAACAACAGCCCTATAAAGAACAAAAATGCCGTATTAATAGATTTTTTTAATCTACCCATCTTTTTATTTTTATGTTTCATAATTATTAGTTTTTATTAAGCTTAATGAATGTTTTATATTATAAATTAAGCAATATTCCAAAATTATATGTTGATTGTATTGGATAACCTAAACCATTTCCGCCCATTTCTGGATCCCATAATTTAAATTTACTAAATACTACTGGATTTGTGGTATTTGCATAAAACCTTAAGCCTGCTATCTTCATTTTTTCTAAAAAGCTTTCTGGCATATTGTATCCAAATTCAACACTTTTAAGTCTTAAAAAAGCACCATTTTTCATCCACCATGTAGATGTTTTGGTATTATTCTCAACAAGAGTACTACTTAACCTAGGCCAAAAAGCATAAGCATCTCTATTATCTTCAGACCAGTGATCGTCAGCAATAATTTTTAAAAGCCCATTTTGATCACCTCCTCTAATTACAAAAGGAGATATACTCGTTTGATTTCTATTAACATCATCGTTTGAATTAATAAAGAAAGAAGAACGCGCCGATCCTTGAAAGAATATACTAAAGTCAAAATTTCTATGACCCACAGTTCCTCCAAAACCATATACAATTTCAGGTGAAGTTGGATAACCTATTGGAGCCTGGTCTAAAGCTGTAATAACGCCATCGCCATTTAAATCTTTATATTTAATATCACCTCCACCATACTCTCCAAACTGCTTTGGTGAATTGGCAGCTTCTAAATCGTCTACAAATAAACGTTCTGCAACATAACCAAACGTTTGATTTATAGTTTGACCTTTTCTATATAGATAACTCAACTCTTCCGGATAGTAATTTTCATCATATTGCAAAACTTTGCTAGTCGCATACGTAAAATTACCCCTTAAATTGGTCCACCAATTATTTCCAAAATTATTATTATAAGTAATGGATGCATCTAGACCTGAACTTTCTGCTTCTCCAAAATTTGTTTGAGGAATTACTGAAAGTCCCAAAGTAGACCCTATATTAGAACGTTGTTGAAGAATCTCACTTCTATTTTGCTTAAACACATCTGCAACTAATGTAAAGGCATTGCCTATCTTTAAGTCAAAACCTAAATTTATTTGCGTTGATTTTTCCCAGCTTATTTTTTCATTAGCATATCTGGATATTGAAACACCATTACGGTAATAATCATTTTGTTCTCCAAAACTAGCACCATAAGAGGCACTATTTAAACTTACTTCAGATAAGTAAAAAAATCGATCTTGGGCTCTACCTATTTGATCATTCCCTATCAAACCATAACTAGCTCTAAATTTCATTTCTTTAATGACATCTTTTAATGGCTCAAAAAACTTCTCATTAGAAACAATGTACCCAGCTGCAACAGAAGGGAAGAAACCAAATCGATTATTTGGAGCAAATCGTTCAGAACCATTATACCCAAAATTCATTTCTAATAAATATCTTTTATCATATCCATAAGTAAATCTACCAGAAACCCCCATATTCCTACTTGGTAACGATAGTTGTAACTGTCCAGCATTACCTGTTTCGAAACTAGATAAAAGACCGATCAACAACCCAGAAACTTCATGCTTTTCAGAAAATGTTCTATTATAATTGAAGGCCGTTTCCATATACATTCTAGAGTCAAGAGATTTATCTCCCTCTGCATAATTTAAATATTCTGTTCCTGTTGCTCCAATAGAACCTTCTCTCCCACTATTTATTAGCGTTAAATTAATTTTCTGAGTATCAGGGTTAATGTTACCTGAATAATAAAACGGATTGTATTCTCTTGATAATCTGAAAAAGGAATACCTTCTTACATATGCCATGGCACGAGCTGTTAAGCCAGGAGTGATAGAGCTTAAGTCTTGTTTAAGTTCTAATTGTGTTTGAATAGTAGAAGCCTTACTAACATCATATCCTTTTACCATTTCTGCGTAAGGATTTGTAAGCAAGGTTGTACTTCCATTTCCTGTTATTGCCCCTCCAAAAAGTGGGTGTTCAATATATGGAAGTAATTCTGATGGATAAACGGCTGGAAAAGCTACTGGATTAGACCAAACGGCTTTATTAAAAATATTTGTTCCTCCATTAACATAATCACCTTTTAAATTGTAACCCCCTCGAGGTCCAGTGTAATCATCAAATTGCCCGTATAACCTAACAGCTAAATCGGTAGTAGAAGTCAGTTTTATATCGACGTTACTTCTAAATGAATAGTTTCTTAATTTTATATTACTATTAAAATCGTTTAGCTTGTCTACTTTTAAAACACCATTGTCTACATTATAAGTACTAGCTACATAAAAACGGGCTTTTTCGCCACCCCCTCTAAGACTTAAATTATGAGAGCTGTTAACAGTAACATCTTGTATTAGCGCATCAATCCAATTATTATTAGGATACAATATTGGGTCATACCCCGCGGCCGTTCTATCAATTTTTGTTTGTGAGTATGGTAATACTGCAATTGGGTCACGAGTTAAAGCAGCTTCGTTTGCCAAGTTCATATAGGTAACATTATCTGCAAACTGAAAATTTCTTGTATTGGTAGATACCTTCTGTTCTAATCTATATCTAAATGTAAGTTTTCCTTCTACACCCGTTTTTGTAGTAATTAAAACCACACCATTTGCACCTCTAGCCCCATATATAGAAGCTGCAGAAGCATCTTTAAGTACTGAAAAAGCTTCAATATCATCTGGTTGCAAGCGTGCCATATCTGTGGTAGTCGATTCTATACCATCTATTAAAATTAATGGATTTACTTTACCAGAACCAAATGATCCCAAACCTCTAATAAAGAAATCGGAATTATCAGCACCTGGCTCTCCAGATCGTTGGTAGGCTATCATTCCAGAAATTCTACCAGCCATCATGGTTGTTAAATTACTAGATGGCCCTTTAATTTCTTTAGGATTTATAGTTGTAATAGCACTCACAAGACTTGTCTTTTTTTGCGTACCAAAACCTACAATCACCACTTCATCCATCGCTTCAATATCTGGCACTAGCTTAATATTAAAGTTTGTTTTTTGTCCGATAGTTATATTCTGTGTACTATACCCCATAAAGGATATTACTAGTATTTTACCATTACTTGGAACGGTTAATTCAAAGTTTCCATCAAAATCAGTAGCAGCACCTCTTTGTGTGTCTTTAACTGAAATACTGACACCAGGCAATGGAATTCCGTTCTCATCAACTATAATCCCTTTTATTCTTTTTTCTTGAAGTATGTTTTTTACCTCAAAATGTCCTTTATCTATAATACTATTTGCTTTTGCTTGATACTGACCTGCAAAAACACTTAAAAAAAGTATTATTAGTTTAACCTTTCGGTCTAAATGAAAATTAGAGAAGTATATCCCCTTTATCTTATTTAATTTTCTCATATTAAGATTAGTTTTGTTTAATTCTACTTTATTGATTAGCTAATTTACTTGTGTTAGAGTATCAACTCTTCGTTTCAATTTAATTGTAGTGTTTTCCTCATATTTTTTTTAGTTTAGTTTTTAGTTTAATAAAATGGTTAAGTTTAGTTTTCAAATTTCATAGAAAACTAAGACAGCATTAGGATACAAATCAGCAAAATAAAGGGTACAATACGACCATTTTAAGTAGAAAAGCAAAATATAATCATATTTTGAGTAAATTGCTGAAAAATAGCTGTGATATTATCTTTTTAGAATGGGGCTCTTTAAAGGTTTTCAAATAATAAGCATTCCATTATTTGACTTATACTTGATATCCTTTCACCTTCTTTTTGTAAAATACAATATCTGTTTTTCACATTAATCAACTTGTCTAAATTTTATTATACATGCCAAAAAATCACCTTCTTATTATTTATTTATTTATACTTAATATTTTAGGAACCTTTTGCTATGCTCAAAATGTCAACTCCAACACCTCTATTAATGAAACTAATAATTTAAAATTTGAGTCTTTTAATGTTGAATCGGGTCTTTCTAATAATATTATCACAGGTCTCGCTCAAGATTCTTTAGGTTATATTTGGGTTTCTACAGTCGACGGACTTAACCGGTATAATGGAAATGAATTTTTAACTTTCAAAAAAGATAATGACTTAGAAAATAGTTTAAACTATAACTTCATTTTAGATATTAAGTTTAACAATAAAGGAAACTTAATGATTGTTACAGGTTTTGGACTTAATATTTACAATCCTAAATCTGAATCTTTTGACCTCATCGATCAATCAAAGGCTTTAATAAGTAACAGTTTAAGCTGCCTAGAGTTTGGTAAACAAAACGAATTGATATTTGGCGTATATGGTAATGGACTGCAATTTCACAATCCTGACCAACCTCATAAAGGCATAACACTAAGGCATCATAGTAATGATAAAAACACGATCTCTTCTAACAATATTTCTGATATAAAATTACAAGGAAAAAACACCGTATGGGTTTCAACTTTCGATAATGGTCTTAATAAAATAGATTATACAACTAAAAAGGTTGAACGTATATTATTAGGTAACCATTTAGATCAAGAAATAAATAATATCAGCTGCTTATTTTTAGACAAGGATGATAATTTATGGATTGGAACAAAAGCAGGAATTATTATTTTAACCAAAGAAAATGAAAAACTACATCTAAGTTCCAATACCAACAAAAACAATAAATTAAGTGATAATGAAATTCTTTCGTTTGAGGAAGATGATTTTGGTAATGTATGGGTTGGAACTCAAAATGGAGGTCTAAATATTGTAAACCTAAATCTATATAGGTTAAATAAAAAAGCTATTAAAACCTATATGCCTAATCAAAATGGCAACGACCTTTTAAGTGCCACCATTTCTGTTATTATGAAAGATAAAGATGGTAGTATGTGGATTGGAACCAACCATGGTTTAAACTATGTTAACCCAAAAGAAAATCCTGTTAGATTACTTCAAAAAGAATTTAGCAAAGATCCAAACTCCGTTAGCGACGATAAGATTCGAGCTCTGGCTGAACGTTTTAATGGAAACATATGGGTAGGTACCGATGGTGGGGGTTTAAATCTTTACAACCCAACACAAGAGAGTTACAAATACTTTAAGCACATAGAAAATAATCCTTCTAGTCTTTCTAACAACCATGTATCTGCGGTTTTAGAAGATAGTAAAAAACGGGTATGGGTAGGCACTTATAGAGGCGGCCTAAACCTTCTAGACACACTAAGGGGCACCACTAAAAAATACTTACAGGGTTCTGTAGAAAATGGTTATAAAGTAAACGTAATATTTGAAGATACTCATAAAAACATCTGGGTTGGCACCAATAGAGGTGGTTTATACCGCTATGTAGAAAGCCATGATGCGTTTAAATATATTTCTATACTTGGAAAAATGGACATTCGCGATATTACACAAGACGAATATGGGTATTTATGGATGGCTACATATGGGAATGGTATTTTTAAATATAATGAAAAGAAAGCATCTTTTGATTTTTACGATATGGGCAATACAAAAGGGATGCCCGGCAATATTACATTTGCCATAGAACAATTACCCGACAAGAATTTTTTAATAGGTTCTGCTTATGGGGGATTGATAAAACTTTTTCCTGACAAAAGAGAAATTACCAACTATACCGATAAAGATGGCTTAAGCAACAACACCATCAACAGTATGGTTTTTAGAGATGAAAATGAAATATGGTTAGGCACCTACAAAGGACTAAGCTATTTTAATTATAAAACAGGCACTATAAAAAACCTTAGTTCTTTCGACAATATTTCACAAAGTGATTTTAATGTGGGAGCATCTTTAAAAACTAAAGAAGGAACGCTTTATTTTGGCAGTAATAATGGGCTTTATATTATTGACCCTAACAAAATTTTTAGTAGTAAAACCAATTATCCTTTAATTTTTGAAAACCTAAAATTGTTTAACGATAAGGTTGGCATAACCAGCAATAGTTCAAAAGGTATATTAAACAAAACACTGCCATATATAGACCATATTGAGCTCGACCACAATCAAACATTAATTACTATAGATTTTAGTATATTAAAATATCCTAGTGCTCACAACATTAAATACTCTTATCTATTAGAAGGGTATCAAGATCAATGGATAAATATAAACAATAGCAATTCCATAAATTTAAGTAAGCTTCCACCAGGCAAGTACAAACTAGTTGTAAAAGGTATTATTAACCCCGAAAAGACTGTTAGCAAAACACTTCTAATAACAATAAACCCGCCCTTTTGGAAAACCCTTCCTGCTTATATCACCTATCTCATTTTGCTTTTGGGAATCCTTTGGATTGCACTGAAATATTACTCTGAACGTATAAAGCTAAAAAACTCATTATTATTTGAAAAGAAACAACGCCAACTAGAAAACGAACTCAATTTAGAACGGGTAAGATTCTTTACTAGCTTTTCACATGAACTTAAAACTCCATTAAGCCTCATAATTGCACCCGTTGAAAATCTTATAGGAAAAATTGAGAAAAAGAAGCAAAAAGAACAATTACAAATGGTTCTTAAAAATTCTAAATACTTACTAAAAAACATACAGAAACTTCTAGAATTTAGAAAATCTGAACTGGGTTTAAATAAACTTTCAATTGAAAGAATTAATATCTCCGATTACATCAACCAAATTCTTATTAGTTACAAACCTATTGCTAAATCTCGTGGTATCAGTCTTAAAATTGACAAACCTGAAAACGATATTTACATTTTATGTGATATAGAAAAAATTGAGATTATTACACACAACTTTCTTTCTAATGCTTTTAAATATTCAGAAAGAAATGGAAGCATCTCGGTTTCAATTAAAACAAAAAATAAACGGTTATTAATTTCGGTAGCGAACCAAGGCAAAGGGGTTTCAGAGCAAGACCTTCCTCATATTTTCGACTGGTATTATCAATCGAATACAACAAATAGAAAAAAAGGGTCTGGTATAGGATTGGCTTTATCTAAAATATTTGCCGAACTTCACATGGGTACTATTTATGTTGAAAGCAAGCTTAATAAAGAAACAAAATTTACATTAGACATCCCTAATGATGCATTCTTAGAGGAAACCAACAATACCAATTATACACCTGCTATAGAAAATGAAGTACAAACAGAACTTAATAGCACTGCTGAAATTTGGGAATACCAAGAACGTTCGTCAGAAAAAGATGTTGTTAAATCTAAAATAAAGCAAGATAAATCTCGGGAACTTTTATTAATCGTTGATGACAATACAGACATACTCCAATTTTTATCAAGTTTGTTAGAAGATGAATATGATTTAATATTTGCTGAAAATGGTTCTGTGGGGATTCAAAAAGCCATAAAATATGTTCCAGATTTAATTCTATCCGATGTTATGATGCCAGTAGAAAATGGTATTGAACTGTGTAAAACATTAAAAAAAGAACAAACCACATCGCACATCCCCATTATATTACTCACCGCCAAAGGAAATCCAGAAGGCATCACTGAAGGATATCAAGAGGGTGCCGATGATTATATCACAAAGCCATTCAACTCTAATATACTCAAAACAAGAATTAGAAATCTTATTCAAAACAGATTAAAATTAAAAGATTTTTTCAGTAATGACAAAAATGACAGCTCTGATTTTGTACAAAACAATAAAAGTTTACTCGATGGAGAAAAAGCTTTTCTACAAAAATTCGAACAAGTTATTGAAGCGCTAATTACCAAAGGAGACGCCAATACTGAAGTTATTTGTGAAGAAATGGGTATGAGTAGAACGTCTCTTTTTAGAAAAATTAAAGTACTTACAGGAAATAACATAAACGAGTTTGTACGCAAGGTTAGATTAAAAAGAGCTGTTCATCTTATTAAGAATGAAAATTACACCATTTCTGAAGCATCTTTTGAAGTAGGTTTTAATAGCGTTAAATATTTTAGAAAATTAATTAAAGCGGAATACGGAACACTTCCTTCAAAACTAAATGATTGATACATTAGATGCCACTACCTAAGTAATAGAAGCGTATTAAAACAGGTATGATTTAACATTAATTATTACCATTCCGAAAAAAATTACACATTATCAGTGAAGATTTATATCTTGTATTGAGCCCAACTTACAGAATTTAGAATCCTTCTGTATTTTTAAGATAGGCAGGATGGAAGCTATAATTTAAAATCATAAAAAAAAGAGGCTGTCTGAAAAGTGTAGTTTATTTACTTTGTCAGGTTGAGCTTGTCGAAACCCATATGGATTATCAAGAAGTTTAAATATTTCGACAGGCTCAATATAACATAGAATAATACTTCTCAGACAGCCTCTTTTTAATTTTAAAGCCAAATAAGATTGAGGGAACCTCATTTGGGGTTTTCTACTTAGCTAACCAACCAATAGTAAGTAATAACCATTATAAAGATATTTAATAAAGTACAAATTTAGTTACACTTTTATTGGATAAACTTACATAAATTACAGATTTTGATTACACAAAAGCCGTTTTTAATAGGTTACAAGTTTTCTAGATTGTTTTTTCTTTGTTGCCCTATTTTTTTATAAAATGAAGGAGATTGACCAGTCACTTTTTTGAATTGATTGGATAAATGCGCCACACTGCTATAATGCAACTTATAAGATATTTCTGTGAGACTTAATTGATCATAAAGGATGAGCTCCTTGACTCTTTCTATCTTATGCTTTATAATGAAATGTTGTATGGTAACCCCTTTTACCTCTGAAAACATGTTGGACAGATAGGTGTAATCATAGCCCAGTTTTTCACTGATGTATTCAGAATAATTGACTTTAGGAACCGCGTCTGCATAATGTATCATTTCTATGATAACATTTTTAATTCTATCAATAAGAATGTTTTTTTTGTTATCCAGTAATTCCAAACCAGAAAGTGCTAGATTACGTTTAAGCAGTCTCTTTTGTTGATCGTTTATATTCTCTAAAATTTCAATCATACCAAGTTCAATACTGGTATGAGTAAGTCCGAGTTTTTCCAACTCTTGTTTAACCAAAATTTTACATCTTAAACTTACCATATATTTTATATATAATTTCATGTAAAAGTTTTAATTAAATGTTTGGTTGTAATAGCAGGGACCTATTAGGATAACTGGTATTTTATATTTAATTGTTTGAATTTTCGACTAAATTATAAAGTATAAAGGTTGATAATTTAGTTTCGAGTGCTACATTGTGTTATAGTGTTGGGCCTGTTATTACCAAAAAAACCCTTCTAAAAAGAAAGGTCACAACACACACAGCAAACACCGTACATCTTATATGATTTTTTTAATCTTTTCCGTTTTTGTAGTTTTTTATTTTCTTTAAAGCTAGTTTCGCTTTCGAATTTGTAGTTGATGTCTCTTTTTAATGACTTCAACTTTATTACATATTCTAGTCATGTTATTTATGTTTATAAAGGTTAAATTATATAATACAAGATACAATTATTTTATTTATAGTAAGTGTCACCACTTTAAGCATAAATATATAACCCCCATTTTTATAAACCAAAACACTTTAAAACGAATAACTAATCAAACGCTTCATAACCGCTTTTTATAACCGTAGAGATCATTTTAAATTGCTCTTTGGCTGTAAAGTGATGTCTTTCGTTACTAGGAATTATAATGCCCTGTCCGAGACCCAGTTCATATTCTTTTTTGTTAATAGTAAGACTGGCGGTACCATCTATAATTTGTATATAGGTATCAAAAGGGGAGGTTTTTTCGGCTAGTTCTTCTCCAACGTCAAATGATACAGCAGTAATGTTTCCATTTATTTTTTTTATGATGGTCTTACTCACCACGGCATTTGGTATATACTGAATAATTTCCACTACAATATGTGGAGCCGCTTTCTCCATTTCATTTTCTACAATTTTTGGAGTCATTTTATTAATTTCATTGTTGCTTTTTTTCATAAGGTTACTTTTGATTTATCATTAACGTCTGTTATTATTATTTGTTAATACACATGCAATGTTACATCATCTTTACAATAAGAAAAATTATTTTGTATTTGCACTTTCTTAAGATTTAGCCGCTCCCCTTAGTTAATATATTCATAGGTGCACGTTTTTAATATTAAAACAGCCCTTTTTATATTGCATAAAATTTTAAGCGCTTCTTTATTTACCGTATTTTTTTTTGGATATTAATAGCTTGAATAGTTAATCTATTAATTGATTTTCTACATCTGCTTTTGAAATTTTGAGAATAAAAAAATAAGTATTTGACACATACTTCGATGTTAAATTATAATGTTATTACAAATAACGACTATTTTCCCAAATATATTCCTAGACGCAAAATTTAATTTTGGAACCACAATTTCACTATTGAGTACAGGCGTAAAACCTTCTTTCTTTACTATTTTTTTTAGATATTATAGCTTGAAACTTGTTGATGCGCTACATTAGTTTATAATATTTCTAGGATAAAAGAATAAGTGTTAGGTAAATAATTTAGATGTTAAATTATAATGATGTTATAGATAACTCATATTTTTATATATAACTATGGATAGTAAAATAAGGGTTGTAAGAATCAAACCAACTAGAACACACCTCATTATTTTATATTTTAAAAAGAATAATCCCATTGTGAGTTTTAATATTTAATATTTCAATTTTAATATTTCAATTTTTATGCCAAAAAATGACTCCAATTGAAAATAGATAAATCAACATTATTAAAATCGCTGCTTAACCGTTTTTAGTCTCCCTATACCAATCTTCAAAATTAGCACGATCTATATGGCTCGAAATTTCCTTTAATTTGCCGCACCATATTATATTCCTCTATGTTGTACAAGTATGAGTATTTATCTCATAATTACACAAGGCGCTGTCTCGGGGTCTATATGAAAATTGGGTGAGGGTTTTTACACCAATACCACCGGGCAGTACCAAACAAGGACGTAATTAGTACCTATGTAAAAAACCAAGTTATGTAAAAACAATAAAAAAAGAGGCTGTATAAAAAGTGTATTTTATTTACTTTGTCAGGTTGAACGTGTCGAAACGGATATAGATTATCAAGATGTTTAAATATTTCGACAGGCCCAATATAACACAGAATAACACTTTTTCAGACAGCCTCTCCAATGCTAGATTAGATTATTCCCTTCGATTTTTCTAATCAACTACTATTAACCAACTAACCTATTGATATACTGCAGACTCCAATTTAATTAATAAACAATACATTAAATTACACTCTTTTGAATTAAATTTACATAAATCACAGATTTCAATTAGACTCAGGTTAAAAACAACCCACTTTTTAAAATACTAAAAACGTCATTGCTGTTTTATCTCCGTTGGTTTCTTTAAGTGTTTAATTTTCATCAGCTCCAAAAAATAAAATTAGAAATGAATTTTAACAGAGGAATCCAGCTGATTTTTGGGTCTTAATTTCTCAGACTCATTATATTTATCAAAATATTTTTGTATTAAATTGAGTAATTCGCGTTTTTTAATCGGTTTCGAGATATACTCATTACATCCATCATCCATGATCTTTTCTTTGTCTCCTGACAGTGCAAAAGCCGTTTGTGCAATTATAATAACATCCTTGTTAAATTGACGGATTTGTCGGGTTGCTTCATGTCCGTTCAACATAGGCATTTGAATATCCATCAAAATTAAATCAATGTCCGGATGTTTTCGACACATATCTACAGCCTCTATACCTGTTTTCGCCTCAAATATCATCATACTATATTCCTTTACAATAGCTGATATAAGCATGGATGATATTGTGTCATCTTCTGCAATTAATATTTTAAGATTGAAAACTTTGGGATCACGATTATTTTCAACGTTCTCTAATAAAATACCCTTTTTAGTAAAGGGGTTTTCTAGTGGTTGTGTTCGATAAGGGATGGTAAAATAAAATGTAGAACCTTTCCTTTCTTCACTTTCTACCCAAATTTTGCCTCCAAGCATTTCCACATATGCTTTAGAAATCGACAAACCAAGTCCGGCCCCTTCCAGTGCCCTTTTATCTCTAATATCGGCCTGTATAAAACGTTCAAATATGGCTGCCTGTTTTTCTTGAGGTATCCCAATCCCTGAATCTTTTACATAAAACTCCAATTCACTAGACGCGCTTTGTGTTCTTAGCACATAGCCCAACTCGATTGTTCCTTTAACAGAATACTTAATCGCATTTTTAACCAGGTTGGTAAGAATGGAATAGATTTTTTCACAGTCCGATTTAATAAGCGCCTCTTTTCCAGATAAAGTACTTTTAATAGAAAAACGCATTCCTTTCTCTTTAATCTGAGGTTTAAAAAAGGTATGGATAAATTCAATTTGCTTATTAATATTCGATTCCTGTATATTAAGTTCCATGGAGCCCGATTCAATTTTCGAAATATTGATAATGTCATTAATGATATTGAGCATACGCTCTCCACTTTTTTTAATAATACCTATATATTCTTGTTGCTTTTCTCCAGTAAGTTTGGGTTCTCTCAACAAATCGGCAAAACCAAGAATACCATTCATTGGTGTTCTTATCTCGTGGCTCATATTGGCTAAAAATGCTGATTTGAGCAAGTCACTTTGTTCTGCTTTTTCCTTAGCCTTAACTAATTCTACAGCACGTTTTTTTTTCTCTTCGTTTTGAAAGACGAGTTCTTTATGGGCAATAATCAATTCGGCTGCCCGCTTTGATTTCTCGTTATTTTGAAAGACAAGTTCTATATTTGCAATAACTAATTCGGCGGCACGTTTTGCCTTTTCTTCGTTTAAGAATTTAAGCTCTAAATTAACAATTATTAATTCGGCGGCTCGTTTTGCATTCTCTTCGTTTTGTAAAGAAACTCCTTTAAAAGCCATCATCAATTCTTGCTTAAGTTCATTACGCTTTTTGGCGTCAATGTCTTTTATTGAGTTTAAAAATTCCAGCTGTATTTCCTTTAATTCCTGTCGGATTTCTTCTTTAGAGGTAATTTTATCACTCATAATTATATCATTTTAATTTGGAAAATTTGTAAATTGATTTAAAGTTAAAATGAGAGAGGTTTTGAACGACACCTATTTACCAGCATATTTCCTAGATATTCCAGACCATTATTTAGGTTTTATGAAACGAATTTTATGCTGCTTTACGATATTTTAGTTTGATTCTAAGAGCCCTTTTAATGGGTGCGTAAGTAATATTTAATAAAAATAAATTATAAATTACAAATTATAGTTACATTTTGTTTGTATAGACTTATATAAATCACAGATTTCAATTTATATTTTCCCTTAAATAGTTCCATCCTACTTTTTATTAAATGCACTACCGACTTCTCTAGAGACAAAATGATTCAGATTAAGGTTCATTTAACCAAACAAAACCTTTGAGTAAATAGCAGTGTTAAACGAGGTGAAAAAGCAAGAAAGGAAACATACTAAAGCGCCTTGCATCGTGTTATAAAACTTAGCATGTCGATGCCCTGTGCTAGCCATGTGTATATGCAACTTCTGAAAAGAAAGAAGACCGCTATCTCTATGACCGAGAAAAAGAAGTATAAGGAAAATAAAAAAATTCGTGATATTTTTTAAGCCAAAATAGAGATGAAATTTAGTTCATTTATTTGAAAATATTTTTTTTTAATAATTTTTGGCGTCTATCTTAATTTAATTGATAATTCTTTAGTCCCATCAGTAATTTTAAACTCACCTATTTTTAGCATCTTTATGATCAATAAACCATCCTAAAACAGACCACATACAAGACATCCAACAGCACTATAAAATACACAACTCGTTTTTAGTGTTCCTATAATATATTTTAACTTTATGCCATATTCACTTTGGCTTTAATACAATCAGACAACTCCAGCAATGAATTTTTTGCCAATCTTAATAATAGCGCCGCCTACTTTTTCAATATTTTCAACCAGTTTTATTTTTTTTTCTTTGTCATCCATATCTAGATTAATTATTTTTAGTAGCTCTTCAAGCTCAACTCTATCAGCTTTTTTTGGAAACAACGTTTGTATCTCTTCAGAGGTCAGTATGGTTAAACTTGATATCTCATCAGCAAAAGCCTTTTTAGTTTTCTCGCTTGCAAGTTTACCCACGTTTGTCTTTTTAGCCATTTTACAAAATTTAAATGTTAGAGTTATTTATAAGAATATTAATCAAGGGTTTCTATTTTAGTTTTCAATTTGCTCTTAGCATTTTCAATAACAGTATCAATAGAACTCAAGGAAAAACCAGGCTTTATGGAATTTAACATTGAATCTATTGTTTTACGTTGAGAATCATTTATTTTTTTTAGATTGTCAATCCAATTCCCCGTTGTTTTATGCAAATCCATTGCATTCGTATATTCTGTGTTTATCGATGTTTTTAAATCAAATCTGATTTTTTCAATTGGCAAAACTTGCTCTTCATATTCAGCGACTAAATCATTATATAGTTTGGGGAAATCATATTCTTCTTTATAATCTCTTCCATTTAATTCTTTAAAAGAACCCACCCAATTATTGCGATAGACAAGACCGTACTCATTAAAAAAGAAAGTTTCAAAAACTAAAATTTTCTGATCTACATACGAATCTACCATAGCCAAATGTGAGGCTTTAAGTGCTTCAATTATTTCTAATTCCTTTGAATGAGTTTTTATAATTTCTGGAGGTATTGATATGCAACTAACCGTTGCTACCACAATAAAAAAGCTAATGATTATTTTTTTCATGAATGTTGAATTAAATTAATAACATTTATAGGTCTACAAAATTCAATTAAATATTAATTTTAATCCATTATACTCGCTATTAAAAAATTCAAGGGAGTATGGTATTGAAAAACGCCCAACTAGTAAATTTAAAAATAAAGTGCGATTTTTCCAAAAAAAGTACTATTATCTTATTTCTTATCTTATGGCGTTCCTATTTTCGGAATTAAATACAACTTGTTTATACGCAAAACTTTTATCCTTTTACACATCTGTTTTGGATGCTTAAGTAAAACTTTAGGTTGTTTTATCTTCTTTTTATCCATGTTTCTTCATTTCAAATTAAGAATAAAAACAATTTAATTATCAAATGTAAATCGCTTTACAAAATATTTAATACGGAAAACCATAAGCGTTCTGAAATAAAATGCTTAATTACTAATAGGGAGGTATTAAATATACTAAATAATAGTAAGTAATTACTCTACGTTAATAAATAATTTTCTGGGTTTAGAATTATTTCGCACAACACTAAAGCCAAGGGCATTCTAACCAATAAGTTGCTGGCTAATAACAACTTACCATTCACCAATACCTTTAAAAACTATTAACAAGAACCTATCAAAGAGAGCAACTTTATTTTAATGGTCTAGCAACCCAAAATCAATCTATTTTCCAATCCGTAAATATATTTCCATGCCCTTTATTTAGGAGCTTTCTAATGGATAAACTATTGTCCATTAGAGAAATAACGTCTTACTAGCTTAAAACATTATTAAAAACCCTTAAATTTGCTCAGTATAATACTCAAAACTTGTAATGGGCAATATTCAAACATCATATATTTTAGCAGCCAACAGTAAAGCTATGGAACTGATTAAAATATCCACGGAAGCACTTACAGAATCTAATTGCTATGATTTTATGGTCTTTAGATTTTCTGACTGGGAGGAAATTTTGAAAGATTTGGAAGCATGGGAAGACTTTGTTCCTATTAATGAATCCACTTATAACATATTACACACAAACCTTTGTATAAAATTAAGGGAGTTTATCAAATATTTATAATTGTGATGGAAAGGATTCTAAACGATAAATTGAATCGTATCAATCTAAGAATTTGTTGTAATAAACTCATCATTTAATACATCGCTACCATATTTGTTTTCTATTAATTTAAAGAAATCCGATATTTTCACACCTTTATTAAAACATATAATTGAAAGTGTCGACAGAGGAATATTATATCCATCTTTATCCATTATTTTTTCAATTATATGATAATTAACACCAAAAAACCTACCATATTCTCTGATTGATTTTCCATCATTTAACCATTCTTCATTAATGTACATGCACGTATATTTACATGTATGATATATTTTTTTTTCTAACACTTTTCCTTTCGACATATTACAAAGGAAGTAATTAAGCTTTTTATTTTTGAGAGCTATAGCTCTCAATTAAAAGATATATCATATATTTGATGCAGATTACATGTTTTTGCGATTCTTCAAATAAAAAATATTGAAGCATTTTATGGTACAGCATGATTTGGAATTATTAAAAAAAGGCGATCCCGCTGCTTTGGTGTATATCCATGCCAAGTACAGCAAAAGTATCTTTTGGGTAGGTAAGCGCATGATCCATGACCATTTTGTCATAGAATCCTTAGTTCAGGATACGTTTTTAAAATTATGGGAGCATAAAGACAGAATCGAAACGCCCAAGCATATCTACTATTTCTTAAGATTTGTGATGAAAAGAGAATGTGTTTCCTACTATGCCAGACCTAAAAATAAGTTTTTTAGGGAAGTCCATTCGTTAGAGAATTATGAGAATTTCCATGATTATATGGCGGGGTATGATCCTGTAAAAGATGGAGAAACACTAAGCGATCAAGAAGCGGAACAAAAAGCTTTCGACCATATTAAAAGCGTATTGCCCCTATTGAATGCCGAAAGAAGGCATTTAATAGAACTCTGTTTAACCTATGGTTTTCAATACAAAGCGATTGCCCAGGTGATGGGGAAGGGCATTACCGAAACCAGTAACGAAATTAAACGCGCTATTGAGGATATCAAAACCATCATTAATCAAGGAAACAGGCTTGAAACTATACAAAAGTCCCCTATGGGTATTAAAGTTCATGGTAGTATCACCAAAGAACAAGCAGAAGTGTTAAAGCTGCGATGTGAAAATAAATATTCCTTTACGGCTATTGCCAAAACGCTTAATCTAACCGAAAAGGACGTACACCATGAATTTATGATAGCCTATAAACTCCTGCAGCAAAAACATAAACAGCCATTAGAACCCGCTTGATATGGAACCATCAACCCTCAAACTCACCCGAAAGATCCAGTTATGGGTCGACCTCCCGACCCCAGAAGAACGCAAGGAGGTTTTGGACAAACTTTACCAATGGCAAAACCGATCTTTTAGAGCGGCCAATCTTATTGTTTCCCATCTGTATGTACAGGAAATGATTAAAGATTTTTTTTATCTTTCAGAAGGGATAAAGTATAAACTTGCTGATGAAAAAAAAGATAAGGACGGCATCTTGCAACGCTCTCGTATCAATACCACCTATCGCATGGTATCGGATCGCTTTAAAGGTGAAATCCCTACCAACATATTGTCCAGTTTAAACAATACCCTAATCACAGCTTTTAGAACCAACAGTCCAAAATACTGGAAAGGGGAATGTTCTCTTAAAAATTTCAAGCGGGATATGGCTTTTCCATTTAGTTTCGAGGGCATCAGCAAATTATCCTATCATGACGAGAAAAAGGCTTTTTGCTTTCGTTTGTTTCAAATTCCTTTTCGAACGTATTTAGGAAAGGATCATACCGACAAAAAAATACTATTGGAGCGGGTGATAAAAGGAGAGACCAAGCTTTGTACCTCCCGTATTAAATTAAAGGACGGCAAAATTTTTTGGCTACCGATATTTGAAATGGAAAAAGAAAAGCATAGCCTCAAACCAGAAGTGATTGCAGAGGCTTCATTGTCCTTGGAATATCCCCTAGTCGTAAAAATTGGTAAAGACAGGCTTTCTATTGGCACGAAGGAAGAGTTTCTGTATAGAAGATTAGCGATACAAGCAGCCCATAAAAGGGCACAGATAGGGGCTACCTATTCCAAATCGGGCAAAGGCATCAAAAGGAAACTGAAAGCAATGGACAAATTCAGCCAATCGGAAAGCAATTATGTACACCATCGTTTACATGTATACAGCAGGAAGTTGATCGATTTTTGCATCAAACATCAGGCTGGAACGCTCCTTCTGTTAAATCAGGAGGACAAGATAGGCATCGCTAAAGAAGATGGATTTGTATTGAGAAACTGGAGCTATTATGAGCTAATGACCAAAATAAAATACAAAGCCGAAAAAGCAGGCATTGAAATTATTGTAGATTAACCCATGTGGTTACGAGGGTGCTTGTACACCCGCAAAGTGAGGTGGATGATCGCACTCACTAAATGTGAACAGCATATACAACGCGTGGGCTCACTTATTTAATTGATTTTTTATAAGGTGATGAATCTCGAATGCTTTATTCAAACAGCGCTGATACGGAATAATAGGTTTCTTATCTTTTAATCACCAACGCTTTAAAGAGGAAGCTTGAAAACCACCAATGAGGCACAACACTTCTTTAAACTAAGCCGAAGCACCTTATACCATTGGTGCAAAACCAAACTCCTTCCCTATCCCCTGTTAGAGCAGCGTCTAAACAACAATCCTGATGCCTCGTCTTTTTAAAAATGATAGCAGAGGCCTCCTGTGTGGCGCCTCTGCTATGTACCTAGTAAACAAGTTTTAAGCTAGCGTTACCGTTCCCAAATAGGTACTAGTAGCCGCCAGTTTTGCATCGGCCGTTACAAAGGTTGCCCACACATCTACTTGCTGTGCTGTCCAATAGGCCGGTAAGGGTATTTGCAGCGTTGTTAATTCACGGGTGCCCGCAGGGTTAGCCGTTTCAAACAAATCGAGTGCTTTGCAATACATACCACCACAACCAAGCCATCGGTAGCCGAGGCATTACCTTGTCCGCTATTGTCGTTCCAGGTAATTGTAAGGGTTTGGTTTGCATCGAGCGCTACCGCCCCATTGGAGAGGCCCCGTAAATCGCCCTTGCCAACAAGTACTTTGGGGTAATCAATGGTATACCCCTCTAAAGGGTCTGGCAAAAGGGCGTATTTAATGTGGTAGCCCGTTGCTAAATTAAAGCTAGACTTGTCGCCTTGCTGTTTACCAAAATACGCCGAAAGGATGTCCTTTATAGGCGTTAAAAACTTTATAACCGTTGTAAAGCGGTTACGTTGATCCATTTGCGCTTGTGTAGGTCTATAATTACCTCGTGCCGGTAAACTGCGCATAATATCTTTACCGCGCCAACGTGCACCCACAACGTTGCCAACTTTTCCGGAGAAACCTCCAAGGATGCCTTTACTAAATGTTCCCATGATGTTATAGAATTAGGGGTTAATATGCCGTGAAACTAAAACGCTTTTACCTCATTTCCAACCACATGACACATATTGAGACGATTTGACACAATTTGACACAATTTGAGACGATTTGAGACGATTTGGGACAAGCGCCAAAAAAATGGGGGTTTTGTTCGAGTCTTGTTCGGGTCTTGTTCGTCTACCACTCGGCTGTATTTTTTTTAGATGGGGTTTGGCTGAACAAAGGCTGAACCAGACCAAACTTAAAAGAAACCGTATTGTTTTTTGAATTAAATGTTTTGCTATGTTGTAAAACATTTTTATATCGTTGATTCCTTTACTGATAAACCATTCAAAGGAAATCCAACAGGTGAATTTGATAATGCTATTTTTCTTTTCTAATGATTAAAATAGCGTCATTTGAAAATTCCATCCACGCAAAATCATAAACATAATAATAGGTCTTACCTTTACTATTTACATACAAATGCGTATGGTACTTAAAAGAAAATCTCTTCTTTTCAAGCACCACGCGCTCTACTGTTATCTGTCCTTTTCTTTTACCTAAAACTTCTAAAAGAATACTTCTGTTTCTGTGTAGAATGGTATCTAATTCTTTAACCTCCTTATCCGTAACTTTTCTTAAATTAACATGATAATAATTTTTACATTTTACAGAACAAAATAACTTATCATTTCTTCCTACAAGAAGTTTACTGCATATTTTACACTTTATTTCGTTCATTATTGTAAAAATATAAATTTAAAATACTGATTATTAAACCCTTATACCTAGTCGTTTTTAACGGTTAAAATACTACTATTTATTACAAACCATCCTAGCTTATAGTCTTTTTAAGTACTTTTAAGTAGGACAAATAAAATTTAAAAATCAATAGCATGCAACCTACTATATATCAACCACTTAAAGAAGCGAAGCGTATTAAAGGTTTTTATACCCTATGACATGATTGTGGTTAGGGAGGCTTTAAAAAAATGGATAGCAGTTTTTGGCATCCACATCAAAAACTCTGGTCTGTTATTAATACAGCCCAAAATTTTGAACATTTAAAAAAGATTTGTGGTGGAAATTATAACATTGAAAAAGATATCCGTTTTACACCCATACCTAGTGTGCCACTGACTGAAAATGCACTGGAAGCGCTTTATGAACTTGAAAAAGCACTGGTTTTAAAGCAGTACAGCCATTCAAGCATTCAAGTTTACAAAAAAATGTTTAGTGTGTTTTTGGGCAAATTTATGCATAGAAACCTAAAAGAAGTTACAAAAGAAGACATTGAAGGTTTTGTGTATGAACTTATTACCAAGAGTAAGATTAGTGAAAGTTACCAAAATCAATTGATCAATGCCATTAAAGCCTATTATGAACACGCTCTAAAAACACCCAGAGAATATTATGATATTCAACGTCCAAAAAAGGCAGTATCCATACCAAATGTATTGAGTAAAACGGAGGTATTAAACATCATCCAATCTCCACAAAACATCAAACACAAAGCCATTTTGCATACCATTTATGGCAGTGGATTACGTATATCGGAGCTTTTGAATTTACGAATTACAGATATTCATTCTAATGATGGTTATTTATTTATAAAAGATAGTAAAGGTAAAAAAGACAGGAAAACCATATTACCTGAACAGTTATTAGTATTATTAAGAACTTACTATAAAGCCTATAAGCCATCGTACTGGCTTTTTGAAGGCCAATCGGGTTGCAAATACAGTACCACAAGCATACGAGCTATATTTAGAAAAGCGGTTAACGATACAAATTCTAACCCATGGGCAACCGTACATACCTTGCGCCATTCATTTGCCACACATTGTATTGAAAACAACATCAATATTCGGCATTTACAGAATATGTTAGGTCATAGTTCCCCAAAAACAACCGAAATTTATACTAAAACTATTGAAATTAATAATAAGACTATTATAAGCCCATTGGATACGTTATTAAAAAGTAATATATTGCATCTATAAACGATATAACTACAATTCTAATGCTATTTATTGTAGTTATACAAGTGTTGGCAGTAATTATGAAACACCTGCACATATTAACGATTTTCATTTTCATTTTGAGTTGTAAGAATGATATCTATTCTGACAAAGAAAAAGTTGTTACCTCAAAAGACGGAAATACAAATGTATTTTATAAAAACTCGTTTGAAAATGGACTCATTAAAGACTCAATTGCTGCTTTGGACTTTGATAAAGGGATTGAACAAAGTTCTCGACTGAATTTTGAAAGTGCTAGAGGGTTTTATGAATCTGCAAATAAACTAGAACCCAATAATACAATTATAATCAATGCTCTTGGGAATGTTAGTGCTGAACTTAAAGACTTTGAAAAATCTTATGAATATTTTGAAAAATCTTTAAGGATTGATAAACTTGACGCAATAACATATTTGAATTATGGATTTTCAAGAGCAAGAAACGATGAATTTTATAAAGCTATTGAATTATACAAGAAAGGAATTAGTCTTGAAAGAAGTGCAGAAAAAAGAGGTTATTTTCATTATAACATGTCACGTGCTCATTATCAATTATATGATGATGAAAATGCTAAACTTCACATCAATAAATCAATTGAATTGGTTAACGACCAAGTTTTGAAAAAAGAAATTTTAAAATTCAGAGAAACAATAAATTAAAAATAACTACTGCCAATCGAGTAGACGGGTGACGACTTAAAAGTCGTCACTGCGCCTCTCACACCACCGTACGTACGGGTCTCGTATACGGCGGTTCACCAAATTGAAGTTTGCGTATTATTAATGTAATCTAACAAAGGTTTATACCCTTTTCGTTTAAGCCTAGAAACTGTAATAGTCGTCTTTAAAATAGGACTTTGAGCGACTGCCCAACCTCCCATTCTGGTGCGACTCCAAGCATAGGCTTGTCCGATTTCTATACCTAATCGAATGAGATTTTTACGTTTCCTCTCTAGCTTTTTCCAATCGTGCCAAATACAATAGCGTAACCGATTTCTTAACCATTCATCTAGCTTTTTAACTTTTGCATAGATGTTAGTTAAGCGGTAATTATTCATCCAGCCTCGACAGACTTGATTAAGCCGATCCAGACGTTCGAATAACGACATGGGTTTGGTTTTCTTGGTGATACTTTTCAAGTTACGTTTAAACTTTGCCCAACCTTTCTTGGTTACCACTAGTGCATATTGTCCTTTTATACCCTTTTTATAAACGGGTACAAATCCATGCCCAAGTAACTCAAAGTTTACAGGTCTGCGAATGCCGCTTTTGGCTTTATTTATAGGTAGTTTAAGTCTATCTCTTAAAAAGATAAACAGTTTATTTCCTATAGTTTTTGCCTCGCTTTTACTTTTTGCGTAAACACTAAAGTCGTCTGCGTAGCGAACATAGCGCAAGCCCATGCTTTTCATTTCTTTGTCCAAAACATCTAACATAATGTTAGATAATAAGGGACTAATGGGACTACCTTGAGGGATCCCTTTTCTGCGCTTTTTGAGTGTTCCATCTATTAAGATGGGCGCTCTTAACCATTTTCGGATTAATCGCAAGGTGGTTGGACATTTTACTTTGCGGTAAATAAGTTGAAGTAAGATACAGTGGTCTACTTCATCAAAGAACCCTTGTAAATCAATATCTACAATATCTTGGTAACCATCATTGATGTAGCCTTGTGCTTGTAATACTGCTTTTTGGATGTTCTTTTGTGGGCGAAATCCATAACTAACAGGTTCAAAATCATATTCAAAATGAACCATTAATTGTTGACTTACCGCCTGTTGTAGCCACCTATCTACTACTGTTGGTATTCCTAATAATCGGGTTTTACCCGGTCCTTTTGGAATGGTTACTCCTAAAATTGAATTTGGCACATAGCTATTTGTGCGAATTGTAGATAATATAAGCGAACGGTTTTCCAATATGTATGCCGAAAGTGCCGTTGTTTTCATACCATCTACGCCGTTCGCTCCTTTATTGCGCTCCACTTGGCGTGTTGCTTTATAAAGGTTTGTTGCTGATAATACCTGTTCAATCATAGATTCAATAATTCGTGTACTCCTGTTGGTTTAAAACTAGGCTAGCTAAGCATCCTAATCGAATTCCAACGTAATTTAATGTTTAGTCCTTCCTTACCCGTGAGACCTGTACAATTCTTGTTGCACCTCGTTTCCTGTAAGTACTATGACTTCTGCTGACTTCTCTACTTAACCAACTCGTAGTTGTAGAGATCTCCCCAGGTAATGGCATCTTCTTTCTCTCAATCCCTGCCGTATCTACATATTTACCCTTTTGTTAATCTTAGGGCGTTACAATGATGTGCTTGCTTACCCAAGTAAATATGCCTCTGTATACGGTTTCTGTTCGTCAGTACCGAGTTTTGTAGTTTCGCTTCCTTCACTCCATGTCTCACGACACACGAGCTTGCGACTTACTAATGCTTCAGGACGTTACTCCTGCGCATAAGGGACTTGCACCCTATAGATTAATTATTTACCTTTCGGTAAAGAAAAGATGCCCATGCTGGGCACACACATTGTATAAGCGTAATGCGAGATTTGTTGCTAAATTGGACATTTTTTATCGCAATAAAATTTTGGATAAAATCAAAATCTCGTCTTCGAAAACCCGCACTACGCTTATACTTGACCGTTGTGGTTAATTTGAGAAAACCGAATGAATAAAGAAAATGTCTTATTAATATTGTGGATAATCTTCGGATTTATATTCATTAGCGGAATTGACTCAATCCTATTTTTCATAACTTACCTAATATATTTTGCGAAATCAGAATTGGGACTTTCTTATGGAATTATGAAATACTCAATGCCAATTATTACTCTTATTTTATATGTACTGACTACATTTTTGATTTTAAAAAAACTTAAACTAAACTCAAATTCATCAGGAATTTATCTAACTAAATTCCCAAAAAGAATATTTATATTACTTGCTCTAATTGCATTGACTTTAAATCCAATAACGCATAAATTATCTGGACTTTACGCAGAACATTCAACTAGAATGGAAAACATTAACTCTTCTGATTTTCTTCAAGTTTACGGATGGATGACTTCGGGAATATACTTTTCAAGATGGTTCATTTTAATTGCTCTGTCAATTTTATTTATTAAAAAACTAAACGGAATTGAAAATAAAAACTAACCACAACACAGTATATAAAAAATTGCTAGTTTTACCTAAACCAAAGTTAGTTGCGTGTTTGCTTGCTTCTGATTTTCCTTCGGAAAATCCTCGCACACAAACACGCAACATTTCATATACGTAAACGTTAGGCACAAGCTAAAAAAAGGAATGGCGAAAAAATTTAGTCTTTTAATTTTAATAATATTACTGTCGATAATTCTCGCTTCGATTTACGGATTTTTGCATAACCAAATTTCTTACTCAATCTCAACTGAATATTTTACGGAATTTAAATTTGACCAATTTTGGTCGGTTAAATACACACTTGACTTTCCACGAATGAGTGCAGGATTAATCGGAATTGCATCAACTTGGTGGTTCGGACTTTTAATCGGATTGATAATTGGAATCGTTGGATTTTTTCAACCGACTACCAAAATTATGTGGAAAAGCTCTTACGGAGCAATAATTCGGACTTTGGGAATCGCAATCGGAATTGGAATCGTGGGAATTTTGGTTGGTCAGTTTATTATTTCAAACATAAATGCTAATTGGAATCTACCAGCTGAATTGATTGACCGAAAAAGTTTTTTGACTGCTGGAACTATGCATAATTTTAGCTATCTTGGAGGAGTAATCGGATTGATTTACGGAATAATATATCAACTGAAAATAAAAAAAGCCAGTGCCCAACACCGTATATAAAAAATTGCTGGTGTTTGGCTTAAACAAAGGTCGTTGCACGTTTGCTACGTCTGAATTTCCTTCGGAAATTCCTCGCACACAAACCCGCAACTTTCCATATACAAACACGTTACCACACATTTGAGAGCAACATTGAGAAATTGGAATAACATAGAATGGATTTTTGAAAAGGATGGAGCTTTAAGAGATATTTATGTCCAAAACGCAACGATTTCGGATTGGGAAAAAGTAGTTGATTTATTAAATTCTGAATACGAATTAACTTTTGGAGTTTATGAAGATAATTTGATTGACAAAATTGACTTCGGATACGTTAAAACTATGTTTGCGGACGAAACTGGCGAATTGGAAACTAAATCTGCAACTGTTGATTTAAATGGAATTGTAGTAAAGTGCTACTTTTTCCTCGAAAACCAAATCGAATTTGACATAAATCCAATCGAAATTAAAACAGAATCGGATTTTAATAAGATTACGGATTTTATGAAATCCATCAGTTCGAAATTGGAAAAACAGATAACACTTTGTGGAGAAAATCAACCTGAATTTCCACTAATAAAAATTGACTCTAAAAACGGAATTGAAAAAATACTGACTGAAAAAGAGACTGAAAACTTGTGGAAAAAGTCAGACCAAAATGTTAGCGGATTTACAAAGTTAAAGTCAAAAATAATAATGAAATACTTTCCTAAAATATTTGAAAAGAAAATTATGGAAAGTGCAAATAGTGAATATAAATCAACACCGAAAGAAAAAAACGTGTGGTAATCGAGTAGACGGGTGACGACTTAAAAGTCGTCACTGCGCCTCTCACACCACCGTACGTACGGGTCTCGTATACGGCGGTTCACCAAATTGAAGTTTGCGTATTATTAATGTAATCTAACAAAGGTTTATACCCTTTTCGTTTAAGCCTAGAAACTGTAATAGTCGTCTTTAAAATAGGACTTTGAGCGACTGCCCAACCTCCCATTCTGGTGCGACTCCAAGCATAGGCTTGTCCGATTTCTATACCTAATCGAATGAGATTTTTACGTTTCCTCTCTAGCTTTTTCCAATCGTGCCAAATACAATAGCGTAACCGATTTCTTAACCATTCATCTAGCTTTTTAACTTTTGCATAGATGTTAGTTAAGCGGTAATTATTCATCCAGCCTCGACAGACTTGATTAAGCCGATCCAGACGTTCGAATAACGACATGGGTTTGGTTTTCTTGGTGATACTTTTCAAGTTACGTTTAAACTTTGCCCAACCTTTCTTGGTTACCACTAGTGCATATTGTCCTTTTATACCCTTTTTATAAACGGGTAAAATCATGCCCAAGTAACTCAAAGTTTACAGGTCTGCGAATGCCGCTTTTGGCTTTATTTATAGGTAGTTTAAGTCTATCTCTTAAAAAGATAAACAGTTTATTTCCTATAGTTTTTGCCTCGCTTTTACTTTTTGCGTAAACACTAAAGTCGTCTGCGTAGCGAACATAGCGCAAGCCCATGCTTTTCATTTCTTTGTCCAAAACATCTAACATAATGTTAGATAATAAGGGACTAATGGGACTACCTTGAGGGATCCCTTTTCTGCGCTTTTTGAGTGTTCCATCTATTAAGATGGGCGCTCTTAACCATTTTCGGATTAATCGCAAGGTGGTTGGACATTTTACTTTGCGGTAAATAAGTTGAAGTAAGATACAGTGGTCTACTTCATCAAAGAACCCTTGTAAATCAATATCTACAATATCTTGGTAACCATCATTGATGTAGCCTTGTGCTTGTAATACTGCTTTTTGGATGTTCTTTTGTGGGCGAAATCCATAACTAACAGGTTCAAAATCATATTCAAAATGAACCATTAATTGTTGACTTACCGCCTGTTGTAGCCACCTATCTACTACTGTTGGTATTCCTAATAATCGGGTTTTACCCGGTCCTTTTGGAATGGTTACTCCTAAAATTGAATTTGGCACATAGCTATTTGTGCGAATTGTAGATAATATAAGCGAACGGTTTTCCAATATGTATGCCGAAAGTGCCGTTGTTTTCATACCATCTACGCCGTTCGCTCCTTTATTGCGCTCCACTTGGCGTGTTGCTTTATAAAGGTTTGTTGCTGATAATACCTGTTCAATCATAGATTCAATAATTCGTGTACTCCTGTTGGTTTAAAACTAGGCTAGCTAAGCATCCTAATCGAATTCCAACGTAATTTAATGTTTAGTCCTTCCTTACCCGTGAGACCTGTACAATTCTTGTTGCACCTCGTTTCCTGTAAGTACTATGACTTCTGCTGACTTCTCTACTTAACCAACTCGTAGTTGTAGAGATCTCCCCAGGTAATGGCATCTTCTTTCTCTCAATCCCTGCCGTATCTACATATTTACCCTTTTGTTAATCTTAGGGCGTTACAATGATGTGCTTGCTTACCCAAGTAAATATGCCTCTGTATACGGTTTCTGTTCGTCAGTACCGAGTTTTGTAGTTTCGCTTCCTTCACTCCATGTCTCACGACACACGAGCTTGCGACTTACTAATGCTTCAGGACGTTACTCCTGCGCATAAGGGACTTGCACCCTATAGATTAATTATTTACCTTTCGGTAAAGAAAAGATGCCCATGCTGGGCACACACACCGTGTATAATTAATGGCTAGTTTTAGCTTGCTTACGAAAATCCTCGCGGATTTTCTATTCGGTTTTTATTTGCTAAATTAGGTGCTTAAACACGCCACTAATCATACACAAATACGTTACCAATAATTTGAACAAACATCAATCTTACATATTAATCTTTCTGCTTTTCATTGGATTTATTTCCAAAGCGCAATCTGAATTTAATGAAATCGATAAACGTGTAGCTGACATTGGGTTCTTTCCAAAAGACAAACTTGCCGAAAAAATCACGTCGGAATTAAATACTGATTTAGAAAAAGTTCGTGCATTATTTGTATGGATTACTGACAATATCACTTATGACTTTGAATTATACGAAAGCGAGAAATTAAAAGAGGAATTTTATATTTCGGAGGTTAACGTAATAAATAAAACTTTAGAACGTAAAAAGGCAATTTGTAGTGGCTATTCTCTTTTATTCAAAAAACTTTGTGACGACCTCGATATTGAATGCGAAGTCGTTAGTGGATATTCAAAACAATGGCTTGATAGTTTTGTTTCTAAAAACGTTTCTGACCACGCGTGGAACGCAGTAAAAATCGATAATAAATGGTTTTTAATAGATAATACTTGGGCAAGTAAAAACGAAAATAACGTGGAAAGGGATGACTTTTGGTTTATGACAAATCCAGAATTCTTTGTCTATTCTCATTATCCTGAAAACGAAAAATGGACTCTACTTGAAAACGGACTGACTAAAGAACAATTTGACCAATTACCAACAATTACTGACCGAAGTTTTTTCGAAGACGGAATTAAAATTTTGGTTCCAACGACAAAAGTAATTGATGTTGAGAAAAGCCGAATTATTAGAGTTGAATTAGAGACAAATAATACTGAACGTTGGATTTCTTTACGCGGATATCCCTGGGAAACTTACGCTTCGAAAAACAACTTAGAATTTCCAAGCGATGAGGAATATGCAAAACTAACTTCTGAGGAAAGGAATAAATACAATCAAGTTATTCCGAGCGTAGAAATAATTAAAACTGAAATAGTTGATAATAGAATTATGATAGAAGCTCGTTTGACTTCTGAAAACATAAAAGAATTTGAAATAGTGGTGGAAGGAAATAATATCGCAACCATTAAAGTAAATCTGAAATAAAAACTATTGGTAACAACGTGTATAAAAAATTGCTAAATTAGTGCTTAAACAAAGGTCGTTGCATTTTTGTTACGTCTGAATTTCCTTCGGAAATTCCTCGCATACAAAACCGCAACTATTCATACACAAGACCGTTGTGCATATATATCCGAATGACGAACCACGAATTGACATTTAGTAAAATAAAGACACTTTTGGAAACCCATTTTCCAGAAAGGATTTCGGAATTTGAAGATGGAACTCATTTGACTTTGAATTCGGAAAGCGAAGAAGAATCACCAATTTGGATTGAACTTGACGAAGGTGGAATGCTGACAGTTGGAATCGGAATTGCGCACAGACATTTTTATCCGAAGATAGACGACTTAAAAGAAGGGTTTAATGAATTTTTACACTTTCTGACCTGTAGAAAAAAAAGGTTTTTATAAAGGTAAGTTACAGTTTAAAAGTAAATATGATTACGAATTAAAAAACGGAACATATAAAAATTACGGAACAGCGTCTAGTTTAAATTTATCATTTTGGAAAAAAACAACTAAAAAGACAATCATTCAAAACGGATTCATAGATTACGCGGAAATTGAATCAGAAATTGAGGAAATAAAAAATACTATGCACAATCGAGTAGACGGGTGACGACTTAAAAGTCGTCACTGCGCCTCTCACACCACCGTACGTACGGGTCTCGTATACGGCGGTTCACCAAATTGAAGTTTGCGTATTATTAATGTAATCTAACAAAGGTTTATACCCTTTTCGTTTAAGCCTAGAAACTGTAATAGTCGTCTTTAAAATAGGACTTTGAGCGACTGCCCAACCTCCCATTCTGGTGCGACTCCAAGCATAGGCTTGTCCGATTTCTATACCTAATCGAATGAGATTTTTACGTTTCCTCTCTAGCTTTTTCCAATCGTCCAAATACAATAGCGTAACCGATTTCTTAACCATTCATCTAGCTTTTTAACTTTTGCATAGATGTTAGTTAAGCGGTAATTATTCATCCAGCCTCGACAGACTTGATTAAGCCGATCCAGACGTTCGAATAACGACATGGGTTTGGTTTTCTTGGTGATACTTTTCAAGTTACGTTTAAACTTTGCCCAACCTTTCTTGGTTACCACTAGTGCATATTGTCCTTTTATACCCTTTTTATAAACGGGTACAAATCCATGCCCAAGTAACTCAAAGTTTACAGGTCTGCGAATGCCGCTTTTGGCTTTATTTATAGGTAGTTTAAGTCTATCTCTTAAAAAGATAAACAGTTTATTTCCTATAGTTTTTGCCTCGCTTTTACTTTTTGCGTAAACACTAAAGTCGTCTGCGTAGCGAACATAGCGCAAGCCCATGCTTTTCATTTCTTTGTCCAAAACATCTAACATAATGTTAGATAATAAGGGACTAATGGGACTACCTTGAGGGATCCCTTTTCTGCGCTTTTTGAGTGTTCCATCTATTAAGATGGGCGCTCTTAACCATTTTCGGATTAATCGCAAGGTGGTTGGACATTTTACTTTGCGGTAAATAAGTTGAAGTAAGATACAGTGGTCTACTTCATCAAAGAACCCTTGTAAATCAATATCTACAATATCTTGGTAACCATCATTGATGTAGCCTTGTGCTTGTAATACTGCTTTTTGGATGTTCTTTTGTGGGCGAAATCCATAACTAACAGGTTCAAAATCATATTCAAAATGAACCATTAATTGTTGACTTACCGCCTGTTGTAGCCACCTATCTACTACTGTTGGTATTCCTAATAATCGGGTTTTACCCGGTCCTTTTGGAATGGTTACTCCTAAAATTGAATTTGGCACATAGCTATTTGTGCGAATTGTAGATAATATAAGCGAACGGTTTTCCAATATGTATGCCGAAAGTGCCGTTGTTTTCATACCATCTACGCCGTTCGCTCCTTTATTGCGCTCCACTTGGCGTGTTGCTTTATAAAGGTTTGTTGCTGATAATACCTGTTCAATCATAGATTCAATAATTCGTGTACTCCTGTTGGTTTAAAACTAGGCTAGCTAAGCATCCTAATCGAATTCCAACGTAATTTAATGTTTAGTCCTTCCTTACCCGTGAGACCTGTACAATTCTTGTTGCACCTCGTTTCCTGTAAGTACTATGACTTCTGCTGACTTCTCTACTTAACCAACTCGTAGTTGTAGAGATCTCCCCAGGTAATGGCATCTTCTTTCTCTCAATCCCTGCCGTATCTACATATTTACCCTTTTGTTAATCTTAGGGCGTTACAATGATGTGCTTGCTTACCCAAGTAAATATGCCTCTGTATACGGTTTCTGTTCGTCAGTACCGAGTTTTGTAGTTTCGCTTCCTTCACTCCATGTCTCACGACACACGAGCTTGCGACTTACTAATGCTTCAGGACGTTACTCCTGCGCATAAGGGACTTGCACCCTATAGATTAATTATTTACCTTTCGGTAAAGAAAAGATGCCCATGCTGGGCACACACAACGTATAAAAATAATTGCTATTTTGTGCTTAAATAAAGGTCGTTGCGTATTTGCTACATCTGAATTTCCTTCGGAAATTCCTCGCACGCAAACACGCAACTATTCTTATACAAAACCGTTAGGCACAAGCAGATAAAAACAGAATGACAGAAAATAATCAGCTAATAATAAAATTTGGAGGAGATGGGAATATCAAAGTAGAAACTTTGACTGAATTCTTGGACAACTACAAACAACTTCTTTATTTGATTAATAGCGAGTTGGGTTACAATCCCGATGATATGATTATTGAAGTTTCACCACCTGAAAATGGGAGCTTCAAAATAAAACTAAAATCGAAATATAAGGAATTGATTTTAGAAAAAATGGGAGACTTAACAGTTGGCACCCTAGTAGGCTTATTGATTTTATTTACAACTAATGCTTTACAAAACAAAACAGAAGAAGAAATAAAAGAAATTCTAAAAGACAAACAAATTGTAGATAAAGAATTACCTAGAATTATTTACAACGTGTCTCAAAACTCTGGTGCAAACCAAAAAATTCAGCAAACTTTCATAATTGTTAATAGTGATGAAAACGTAAAGGGCTTGAAAATTGAAAGACAAGATGAAGAAGTTATTAATATCAATAGAGATGAATTTCCAAAATTGATTGAACAAGGAAAAACTTTGGAGATTGAAGAATTACCAGAAACCGACTTATTAACTGATGAAGCCACTTTAATAATTAAAACAATTCATTTCGAGGGGCACGCAAAATGGGCTTTTATTTTTAGGGGTTATCCAATAAAAGCATCCATTAAAGATGATGAATTCTTCGAGCGATTAAAAAATGAGGCTTTTAGAAAAGGGGATGCTCTAAAAGTAGTTTTGTCCAGAAAACGAAACTTTGATGAAGATTTACAGACTTATATTGTTGACCAAAGTAGCTATGTGATTGAAAAAGTAACTGAACATATTTCTAAAACCGACAACCAAAATAGATTGAAATTTGAATAAAGCGAATAGGATATATGAAAGCAATTTTACAACATAAGTCAAAAAGAACAAAATTCCTCTGGATAGTAGGTGTAATTTTATTTATAATATTTTTGATTAGAGTTTATGTTATTCCTACCCACTTTCCGAACAATACAAATGAAACACTTATATATTTAAAGTCTGTATTAGACAAAATATCTATTTCGCTGATTGTTTCTCTTTTTCTAGGGTGGTTTTTATTCAAAATAGAAGTGCCTGAAGATGAAAGTAAATTTGAAATTATTGAACCTAAAAGAATTGCTGATTATTTTGACAAAGGTAGAATTAATACGAGTTTTTGGTATTTTTCTGGTGGTCTTGGGAGATTTACTCGAACTGTAACAATTCCTAAAATTGCAGAACTTTCACAAAACAATAATTCTAGTAAGACTATAAGAATGAATATCATAAACCCTATGGATAAGGAATGTACAAATTATTCTGATTTCAAAAATTCTTTAAAGTCAGCAAAAGAATCGAAAATTAATTGGACATCAGATTTTGTAAAAAATCAAACATATGCAACAATTTTCAAATCCATAATATACAAATCACATTTTCCGATGCTGGAAATTGATATTTATTTGAAAAAAGTTTTCAATACGACAAGAATTGACCAAAACGAATCAAATTGTATCGTTACTAAAGAGGACAAAAGAGATTTAGGCTTAATTTGTACTAAAGATACTTTTCTCTACAAAACGTATAAAGAAGAAATTTTTCAAGAATCCAAACAATCGATAAAATTTACTATTGATAAAACAATCGATAATGTGAATTTAAAAAAATCACAGTTGCGAATGTCAAAGATATTTGCACCCTTTACAAATTAGAATTAGAAGAAGAAGCCATAAAAGAGATAACCAAGTTCTTAAATGATAAATAAAGTTTTTTTAGTTCCTTAAGAGAATATTATAGAAAAAAAGATATTATCAAAATATCGGAATCTTGTAGTAAAATTATTAAAACCTTGCGAAAAGAGGATTTAATAATCCACCCATTGGGTTTTATTATCAAACTCTTTTCGAGTTTGATAATAACGAAAAATTCCGAATTCATATTTGGTCAAATAATGCAAAAAGAATTGAACCATTAATGGATATACATAATCATTATTATAACGTTATTAGTTATGTTGTGACTGGTCATTTATTTAATACACTTTATAAGTCATCTGAATTATCACCCTATACACATACATTGTATTCTGGTTCGTACGATAAAAATGGTAAGAGAATATTAAAGAAAACGAATAAAAACTACAACTTAAAAAAAGTAGCGAAAAATAAAATAAATTCTGGTCAATTATATATAATTGATAAATCCGAAATTCACAGAGGAGAAGTTCCAGATTCCGAATTTACAATAACGATAGTTTATACCGAAAAGCCAGTCAGTCCGAACCCATTAGTATTTGGAGATATTAATGGAAAAAAAGAGTATGAGTTTCATTACTGAAGGTAAATGAAAACGAACTTGAGTATATTATGGAAAAATGCCAGTGCCTAATCGAGTAGACGGGTGACGACTTAAAAGTCGTCACTGCGCCTCTCACACCACCGTACGTACGGGTCTCGTATACGGCGGTTCACCAAATTGAAGTTTGCGTATTATTAATGTAATCTAACAAAGGTTTATACCCTTTTCGTTTAAGCCTAGAAACTGTAATAGTCGTCTTTAAAATAGGACTTTGAGCGACTGCCCAACCTCCCATTCTGGTGCGACTCCAAGCATAGGCTTGTCCGATTTCTATACCTAATCGAATGAGATTTTTACGTTTCCTCTCTAGCTTTTTCCAATCGTGCCAAATACAATAGCGTAACCGATTTCTTAACCATTCATCTAGCTTTTTAACTTTTGCATAGATGTTAGTTAAGCGGTAATTATTCATCCAGCCTCGACAGACTTGATTAAGCCGATCCAGACGTTCGAATAACGACATGGGTTTGGTTTTCTTGGTGATACTTTTCAAGTTACGTTTAAACTTTGCCCAACCTTTCTTGGTTACCACTAGTGCATATTGTCCTTTTATACCCTTTTTATAAACGGGTACAAATCCATGCCCAAGTAACTCAAAGTTTACAGGTCTGCGAATGCCGCTTTTGGCTTTATTTATAGGTAGTTTAAGTCTATCTCTTAAAAAGATAAACAGTTTATTTCCTATAGTTTTTGCCTCGCTTTTACTTTTTGCGTAAACACTAAAGTCGTCTGCGTAGCGAACATAGCGCAAGCCCATGCTTTTCATTTCTTTGTCCAAAACATCTAACATAATGTTAGATAATAAGGGACTAATGGGACTACCTTGAGGGATCCCTTTTCTGCGCTTTTTGAGTGTTCCATCTATTAAGATGGGCGCTCTTAACCATTTTCGGATTAATCGCAAGGTGGTTGGACATTTTACTTTGCGGTAAATAAGTTGAAGTAAGATACAGTGGTCTACTTCATCAAAGAACCCTTGTAAATCAATATCTACAATATCTTGGTAACCATCATTGATGTAGCCTTGTGCTTGTAATACTGCTTTTTGGATGTTCTTTTGTGGGCGAAATCCATAACTAACAGGTTCAAAATCATATTCAAAATGAACCATTAATTGTTGACTTACCGCCTGTTGTAGCCACCTATCTACTACTGTTGGTATTCCTAATAATCGGGTTTTACCCGGTCCTTTTGGAATGGTTACTCCTAAAATTGAATTTGGCACATAGCTATTTGTGCGAATTGTAGATAATATAAGCGAACGGTTTTCCAATATGTATGCCGAAAGTGCCGTTGTTTTCATACCATCTACGCCGTTCGCTCCTTTATTGCGCTCCACTTGGCGTGTTGCTTTATAAAGGTTTGTTGCTGATAATACCTGTTCAATCATAGATTCAATAATTCGTGTACTCCTGTTGGTTTAAAACTAGGCTAGCTAAGCATCCTAATCGAATTCCAACGTAATTTAATGTTTAGTCCTTCCTTACCCGTGAGACCTGTACAATTCTTGTTGCACCTCGTTTCCTGTAAGTACTATGACTTCTGCTGACTTCTCTACTTAACCAACTCGTAGTTGTAGAGATCTCCCCAGGTAATGGCATCTTCTTTCTCTCAATCCCTGCCGTATCTACATATTTACCCTTTTGTTAATCTTAGGGCGTTACAATGATGTGCTTGCTTACCCAAGTAAATATGCCTCTGTATACGGTTTCTGTTCGTCAGTACCGAGTTTTGTAGTTTCGCTTCCTTCACTCCATGTCTCACGACACACGAGCTTGCGACTTACTAATGCTTCAGGACGTTACTCCTGCGCATAAGGGACTTGCACCCTATAGATTAATTATTTACCTTTCGGTAAAGAAAAGATGCCCATGCTGGGCACACACATAGTATATAAAACATAGCTTTTACAGGCTTCCAGTGAGGTTTGAGTATATTTATGAAGTCCTCCAAATTTTTTAATTTGGCTTTTTGAGAAAGTAAGATAAAAAGAAAATTAAAAAATTCGGCTCGTGTATAATCCGAAAAGTTAGCGTCTTTTTACACGCCACGTTTCATATACAAGACCGTCAAACTGTCTAAAAACCTATTTTTCAACAACTCATAATTTGCCTTAAAAATCGCTCATTAAAATTGCGTATATCCTTTGTTTTTCATATTTTTATATATGAAATTCATCAACGGCTCCAACAGAAACCAACTCCCACTTTTTGCTTCTTCAATAGATGATGCCATTGCCCAAAACAATGAGGTTAGGCTCATAGACCTTTTTGTAGACAGCCTTAAACTCGCTGATTTTGGATTCGATTTCGATTTTGTCGAAAATGGAAGACCAGCTTACCATCCTTCGGATCTGCTCAAACTATTCATTTACGGATACCTTAATCGCATTCGCTCCTCACGAGTCCTCGAGAAAGAATGTCAACGCAATATTGAGCTTATGTGGCTCTTAAAAAGACTTGTTCCTGATCATAATACTATTGCTAATTTTCGCAAGGACAATACTAAGCCCATTGCTAAGGTTTTTCGTGCCACAGTAAAAATGGCCTCGCACTTTGAGCTTATTGGTGGCACATTGGTCGCTGGAGACAGCACAAAACTTAGAGCACAAAATTCCAAGAAAAACAACTTTAACCCTGCAAAAATAGAACGTCACATTGCATACATTGATGCGCGATTAGAAGAATACGCCTTGGCTTTGTCTAAACAAGATGGAGATACTAATAACAAAAAAGTCATAACTAAAAAGATTAGCAAACACCGTTTACAAAAACAAAAATACATCGCATATCAAAATACCATAGACTCCACTGGAGTAACCCAAATATCGACTTCCGATCCTGATAGTCGTCAAATCATGACCCGAAACAACATCTCGGAAGTAGCCTATACCGTGCAAACAATTGTTGATGCCCGCCATAACATCCCGATTGATTTTAAAGTGACCAACCAAAACGATTCCAAGGCCATGGGAGGCATGCTACGCAGAACAAAGACCATTTTAAGAACAAACAATTTTACGGCTCTTTTTGATAAAGGATATCACACTGGAAGTGAATTTAATGCAGCTCATCAATTAGGTATTAAAACACTCGTAGCCATACCTAGTATAGGCAGGGCTTCACAAGCTCCGGACACAAACTACAACTCCGAACACTTTGCCTATTGCAAGGAAAACGACACCTACACATGTCCACAGGGAAATATCCTAAAAAGCAATGGCAGCACTTATAAAGGCAATAATTACACATTCAAGCAGTACAAGACCAAAAAATGTAAAAACTGTCCCGTTAGAGACCTGTGCACCACTGCCAAAGCCAATGGAAAAGTAATACAACGCAGTGAATACCAACATTACATTGAGCAGAATGCCATAAGAATGAAACAAGATCCAAAGGCTTACAAAAAAAGACAGGCTATCGTAGAGCATCCTTATGGCGTAATAAAAAGACAATGGGGATTTTATTATATCATGACCAAGAAGACCATTGAACATGCCTCGGCAGATGTGGGTCTTATATTTTCTGCATATAACCTGCGTAGAATATTCAACTTAATTGACCACAATTCTCTAAAAGAGTACCTAAAAAGGCTGTTTTTGATTTTTTACACCTATAGGACTGTTTTTAAAGCCTTTTGCCAAACCTATATCAATTCCAAAAACCAAAATATTTACCACAAAAAATATTATATGGTAGCTTAAACCACCTATTTTTACTTAATTTTAAATTAAAAAAATAAAAAAACGATAGTTTTTAGACAAACTGACGTTGGCGGTAATTTGAGAGAACTCATCTAAATGAAAGATAACTTTACAATATTTTATTCTTGGCAATCCGATTTAAAAGGAAAATTTAATAGAAATCTAATAAGTTCATCTATTGAAAAAGCTATAAAAGATTTAAAAAGAAATAGTCAAAATGATTTCAAACTTGAAATTAACCTTGACAGAGATACAAAAAACAAAAGCGGAAGTCCATCAATATTTACAAGTGAAAGTAAAATGAAATTTTAGCAGATACCATTTTTGACAAAATAGACATTTCAGATATTTTCATTGCAGATGTTAGTCTCATTAATAATTCTATAATAAATAAAGTTTTAAATTCAAGAATCAATCCTAATCCAAATGTCCTGATTGAATTAGGATATGCAATTAACAAACTCGGTTGGGAAAGAATTATTTGTATAAATAATCTTAAATATGGAAAAAATGAACTTCTTCCATTTGATATTCGAGGACATAGAATTACATCATATGATAGTCGACAAAAGAATAGTAAAGAAATACTTAAATCAACTT
Source organism: Mariniflexile litorale (assembly GCF_031128465.2). Classification (GTDB taxonomy): domain Bacteria; phylum Bacteroidota; class Bacteroidia; order Flavobacteriales; family Flavobacteriaceae; genus Mariniflexile; species Mariniflexile litorale. The sequence continues at coordinate 664,067 of NZ_CP155618.1, forward strand.
TAAAATCAGCGTTTTCGTCTATAATAAATGATTACACAAACATTGAAGACAGACACAAACTAACCGAATATAGACGTCACGACAAAATTATTTGGGAAAAGTTCACAGCCATTTGTTCTGAAACAATTTTATTTGATAGTATTTCTTCAGCTGTAAATAGTTTGTTTACTAATAAATATTATTTCGATAAATGGGACAGTTTTGTCGAATTCTATAGAATATCGGAAAATCATTTTATAGATAGAGATTTAAATCTCAAAACAAATGAATTCTTAAAAAAATTAAATAAGTTTAACTCGATTTGTATGTCAAAGTTTTTCTCTAAAAAAGATGATGCTATGGACGAAATAAGAGCTTTAAAAGATGCTGGCGTAGAAATAACAGAAGAAATTAAACTCGAATATTATCAAAGAGTAATTTATATAATAAAAAAAGACCCATTTCCAACTGAAGAATGGCGTGATGCAGACAAAAGAGTTATGAAAGTACAAGACGAGTTATTTGAAAAAGGAGAGGAACTAAAAGTAGCATATAGAGAACTTGTTCTAGAAATAAAAAGAAAAGGACTAAATTAAAAAACTACCGCCAACACCGTGTATAATTAATTGCTTTTTAAGTGCTTACTTGCGAAAATTCCTGCGGAATTTTCTCGGGTTCGTAAAAGTTTGCTAATTTAGTTGCTTAACCACGCAACTAACCATACACAATCACGTTCTACGCAATTTGACCAAACCAAGAAAATGATAGTAAAATATAAAAATTCCGTAATTGAAATAACAAATGAATCTGATTTGGATTCAGCGGAATTTGGTCAGAGATTTAAGAAACAATATCCAACCGATTTAGGACATAAATTGGAATATCAACCTTCCTCAAAACACGGAATTCGAATAACAGAAAACGGAATTGAAAAGTGTAGCGCATTATTGTTGGAATCTGGAGGAGCAACTGGAATTTCTGAAAATTCATTTCTAATTAAGAATGACCGAATTTATATTTGCTGTTCTGACCAAATATATTCTCTGAATTTAACGAACTTATCAGCTAATTGGAGAAATCAATATGACGTTGCAACTTGTTTCGGAATTTATGAATTTGACGAAGATTTTATCGTTCACGGAGAAATTCAAGTTAGCCGAATTGATAAAAATGGAGAAACTAAATGGAATTTTAGTGCGAGAGATATTTTTGTAAATCCAGACGGAAAAAAAGAATTTAAAATTGTTGAAAACAGAATTGAATTAATAGATTGGGAAGGTTATAAATATGAACTGAATGGAGAAGGAAAAATATTAACGGAAATAAAAACTGCGTAGAATCGAGTAGACGGGTGACGACTTAAAAGTCGTCACTGCGCCTCTCACACCACCGTACGTACGGGTCTCGTATACGGCGGTTCACCAAATTGAAGTTTGCGTATTATTAATGTAATCTAACAAAGGTTTATACCCTTTTCGTTTAAGCCTAGAAACTGTAATAGTCGTCTTTAAAATAGGACTTTGAGCGACTGCCCAACCTCCCATTCTGGTGCGACTCCAAGCATAGGCTTGTCCGATTTCTATACCTAATCGAATGAGATTTTTACGTTTCCTCTCTAGCTTTTTCCAATCGTGCCAAATACAATAGCGTAACCGATTTCTTAACCATTCATCTAGCTTTTTAACTTTTGCATAGATGTTAGTTAAGCGGTAATTATTCATCCAGCCTCGACAGACTTGATTAAGCCGATCCAGACGTTCGAATAACGACATGGGTTTGGTTTTCTTGGTGATACTTTTCAAGTTACGTTTAAACTTTGCCCAACCTTTCTTGGTTACCACTAGTGCATATTGTCCTTTTATACCCTTTTTATAAACGGGTACAAATCCATGCCCAAGTAACTCAAAGTTTACAGGTCTGCGAATGCCGCTTTTGGCTTTATTTATAGGTAGTTTAAGTCTATCTCTTAAAAAGATAAACAGTTTATTTCCTATAGTTTTTGCCTCGCTTTTACTTTTTGCGTAAACACTAAAGTCGTCTGCGTAGCGAACATAGCGCAAGCCCATGCTTTTCATTTCTTTGTCCAAAACATCTAACATAATGTTAGATAATAAGGGACTAATGGGACTACCTTGAGGGATCCCTTTTCTGCGCTTTTTGAGTGTTCCATCTATTAAGATGGGCGCTCTTAACCATTTTCGGATTAATCGCAAGGTGGTTGGACATTTTACTTTGCGGTAAATAAGTTGAAGTAAGATACAGTGGTCTACTTCATCAAAGAACCCTTGTAAATCAATATCTACAATATCTTGGTAACCATCATTGATGTAGCCTTGTGCTTGTAATACTGCTTTTTGGATGTTCTTTTGTGGGCGAAATCCATAACTAACAGGTTCAAAATCATATTCAAAATGAACCATTAATTGTTGACTTACCGCCTGTTGTAGCCACCTATCTACTACTGTTGGTATTCCTAATAATCGGGTTTTACCCGGTCCTTTTGGAATGGTTACTCCTAAAATTGAATTTGGCACATAGCTATTTGTGCGAATTGTAGATAATATAAGCGAACGGTTTTCCAATATGTATGCCGAAAGTGCCGTTGTTTTCATACCATCTACGCCGTTCGCTCCTTTATTGCGCTCCACTTGGCGTGTTGCTTTATAAAGGTTTGTTGCTGATAATACCTGTTCAATCATAGATTCAATAATTCGTGTACTCCTGTTGGTTTAAAACTAGGCTAGCTAAGCATCCTAATCGAATTCCAACGTAATTTAATGTTTAGTCCTTCCTTACCCGTGAGACCTGTACAATTCTTGTTGCACCTCGTTTCCTGTAAGTACTATGACTTCTGCTGACTTCTCTACTTAACCAACTCGTAGTTGTAGAGATCTCCCCAGGTAATGGCATCTTCTTTCTCTCAATCCCTGCCGTATCTACATATTTACCCTTTTGTTAATCTTAGGGCGTTACAATGATGTGCTTGCTTACCCAAGTAAATATGCCTCTGTATACGGTTTCTGTTCGTCAGTACCGAGTTTTGTAGTTTCGCTTCCTTCACTCCATGTCTCACGACACACGAGCTTGCGACTTACTAATGCTTCAGGACGTTACTCCTGCGCATAAGGGACTTGCACCCTATAGATTAATTATTTACCTTTCGGTAAAGAAAAGATGCCCATGCTGGGCACACACACCGTGTATAATTAATGGCTAGTTCTCGCCTACTTACGAAAATCCTCGCGGATTTTCTATTCGGTTTTTATTTGCTAAATTAGGTGCTTAAACACGCCACTAATCATACACAAAACCGTCAAACTGTCTAAAAACCTATTTTTCAACAACTCACAATTTGCCTTAAAAATCGCTCATTAAAATTGCGTATATCCTTTGTTTTTCATATTTTTATATATGAAATTCATCAACGGCTCCAACAGAAACCAACTCCCACTTTTTGCTTCTTCAATAGATGATGCCATTGCCCAAAACAATGAGGTTAGGCTCATAGACCTTTTTGTAGACAGCTTTAAACTCACTGATTTTGGATTCGATTTCGATTTTGTCGAAAATGGAAGACCAGCTTACCATCCTTCGGATCTGCTCAAACTATTCATTTACGGATACCTTAATCGCATTCGCTCCTCACGAGTCCTCGAGAAAGAATCTCAACGCAATATTGAGCTTATGTGGCTCTTAAAAAGACTTGTCCCTGATCATAATACTATTGCTAATTTTCGCAAGGACAATACTAAGCCCATTGCTAAGGTTTTTCGTGCCACAGTAAAAATGGCCTCCCACTTTGAGCTTATTGGTGGCACATTGGTCGCTGGAGACAGCACAAAACTTAGAGCACAAAATTCCAAGAAAAACAACTTTAACCCTGCAAAAATAGATCGTCACATTGCATACATTGATGCGCGATTAGAAGAATACGCCTTGGCTTTGTCTAAACAAGATGGAGATACTAATAACAAAAAAGTCATAACTAAAAAGATTAGCAAACACCGTTTACAAAAACAAAAATACATCGCATATCAAAATATCATAGACTCCACTGGAGTAACCCAAATATCGACTTCCGATCCTGATAGTCGTCAAATCATGACCCGAAACAACATCTCGGAAGTAGCCTATACCGTGCAAACAATTGTTGATGCCCGCCATAACATCCCGATTGATTTTAAAGTGACCAACCAAAACGATTCCAAGGCCATGGGAGGCATGCTGCGCAGAACAAAGACCATTTTAAGAACAAACAATTTTACGGCTCTTTTTGATAAAGGATATCACACTGGAAGTGAATTTAAAGCAGCTGATCAATTAGGTATTAAAACACTCGTAGCCATACCTAGTATAGGCAGGGCTTCACAAGCTCCGGACACAAACTACAACTCCGAACACTTTGCCTATTGCAAGGAAAACGACACCTACACATGTCCACAGGGAAATATCCTAAAAAGCAATGGCAGCACCTATAAAGGCAATAATTACACATTCAAGCAGTACAAGACCAAAAAATGTAAAAACTGTCCCGTTAGAGACCTGTGCACCACTGCCAAAGCCAATGGAAAAGTAATACAGCGCAGTGAATACCAACATTACATTGAGCAGAATGCCATAAGAATGAAACAAGATCCAAAGGCTTACAAAAAAAGACAGGCTATCGTAGAGCATCCTTATGGCGTAATAAAAAGACAATGGGGATTTTATTATATCATGACCAAGAAGACCATTGAACATGCCTCGGCAGATGTGGGTCTTATATTTTCTGCATATAACCTGCGTAGAATATTCAACTTAATTGACCACAATTCTCTAAAAGAGTACCTAAAAAGGCTGTTTTTGATTTTTTACACCTATAGGACTGTTTTTAAAGCCTTTTGCCAAACCTATATCAATTCCAAAAACCAAAATATTTACCACAAAAAATATTATATGGTAACTTAAACCACCTATTTTTACTTAATTTTAAATTAAAAAAATAAAAAAGCGATAGTTTTTAGACAAACTGCCGTTGGCAACAATTTGGATACGATTCGTATTTGGTGTATATTTACATCAAATAATTGAATTATGGCAAGACAAAGTATATCATTCACAAAGCCAAACGATGAATGGCTAAAAACTCAAGTGGATAAAAAAGAGTATTCAAGTAAGAGTGAACTAATAAATGACTTAATTAGACAAGCCCGAAAACAACAAGTTGAAATTAACTGGATTCGCGCTAAATTGGAGAAAGCCGAAAATAGCGGGTTTACAAGTGAAAGTAAAAATGAAATTTTAGCTCTATCAAAGTCTTTACTTAATGACTAAATATAGATTAAGCAATGAAGCTAAAAATGACTTGATACGGATTCATCATTACGGTGTGAAAAAATTTGGAATAACTCAAGCGGACAAATACTTTGAATCATTTTTTAAATATTTTGAAATTATTACCCAAAGACCCTTTTCATTTGAATCGGTTGACTATATTAAAAAAGACTACAGACGTTGTGTTTGTGAAGTTGATAGCATTTATTTTAAAGTAAATGAGGATATTGTAGAAATAATGGCAATTGTCGGAAGACAGGATTTGAATGAAAAACTGTAATCTAAATTAATAAAAACTGTTGCCAATCGAGTAGACGGCTGACTACCAAAAAATAGCCAGTGCGCCTCTCACACCACCGTACGTACGGGCCTCGTATACGGCGGTTCGTAAATCATCATACCAAAGCTCTTTGCACCCTTGGCACTATCTTCTAATTTAAGCATAGGCTACCACTAGTGCTCCTATGCGAATTTTGAAGAGAATTACGTTCAGTCCTTCCCTACTTGTGAGTCCATCGGAGGTATTGCCTCTGCTCGTTTCCTGTAGGTACTATGACCTCTGCTGACTTCTCCAAATAACCAACTCGTAGTTTTGAAGATCTCCCCAGGTAATGACATCTTCTTTCTCTCAATCACTGCCGTATCTACATACTTACCCTTTTTATAATCTTGGGGCATTACAATGATGTGCTTGCTTACCCAAGTAAATATGCCTCTGTATACGGTTTCTGTTCGTCAGTACCGAGGTTTGTAGTTACCAACGCGCCAGCTGGCTCATTCGCTAAAAATGTCTACAAGACATTTTCTTAACGCTCTGCCCTCTTCAGATAAAACCTCACGGTTTTCACCCTTGCGACTTACTAATACTTCAAGACGTTACTCCTGCGCATAAGGGACTTGCACCCTCTAGATTAATTATTTACCTTTCGGCAAATAAAATGATGCCCATGCTGGGCACACACAAGGGCTAAAATCAATTGCTTGGGCATCGCTTACATGGAAAATTCCTGCGGAATTTTCCACTGGTTCGTTCCCTTTTGCTAAATTCACAGCTAAACGTCGCAACAAATCTTAGCCGAAACGTTGTAAAACATTTAACACAAATAACTATCAAATTAAACAAATGAAAATTATTAAACTTACACTTTTATTTATTGCAATCTCTACATTGACTAATTGTGCATCTGGCTACAAAATGATTGAGCCAAAATCCATTAATTACATTTCGACTAATGAAACCGATAATGTAAAACTTGAATACAAATACGATTTACTTGATAAAAAATACGCTAAAAAAGAACTAAAAAAAGGAGTCAAACTTGTTGCTATAAAAATAACTAACAATTCTGAAAAAGATATAATGTTTGGAAGAGATACGAAATTGACTTATGCAAATGGAAGTGAAATTTATGTAATGGAAAACGAAAAAGTTTTTAAGACTCTAAAACAAAGTCCAGCTTCTTATTTATGGTATTTGCTATTAACACCTATGAATTTTTATACGGCTGAAAACGGTCAGCAAACGAGTTCAACACCAATTGGACTTATAGTTGGTCCTGGTTTAGCTGGTGGAAATATGATAGCAGCAGGTTCTGCTAATAAAAAGTTTAGAACAGAAGTGTTGGAATATAATATTAATGGTACTTTGATTAAAAAAGGAGAAACTAAATATGGATTAATCGGAATTAAATCTGATTCATTCGATTCACTAAAATTGAAAATCGAGTAAAAAAACGTTTTACGACACCTAAAAACAATTGCGGTTTAGTGCTTAATCAATGGTCGTTGCGTGTTTGTAACGTCTGATTTTCCTTCGGAAAATCCTCGTATACAAAACCGTAACTATTCTTATATAAACGTTAGTCACAAGCTGAAAAAAATTGAGACAATTACCAAATTGGTAACTTTTTTAGTGTATTTGCGTCAAACAAGTATAATGTGCGAGTAATAGCGAAACGAACTTTACGAGATTTTTGGGAAAAACACGCTGATTGTGAAGAACAATTAAAAATCGTGGTATAGAGAAACCGAAAAATCCGAATGGAACAACATCAACGAATTAAAAAGTGACTATCCAAGTGCTAGTATATCAAAAGACAATCGAATTGTTTACAACATTAAAGGTAATAATTATCGTTTGATTGTAAAATTCAACTTTGAATACAGAATATGTTGGATAAGGTTTATTGGAACTCACGCAGAATATGACAAAATTGACGCAAATAACATCTGATTATGAAAATATCACCGATTAGAAACGAAAAAGACTATCAAAAAGCACTCGGAAGACTTGAGGATATTTTTGATGCAAAAAAAGGAACGGAAGAAGGTGACGAATTGGAAATCCTTTCAATCTTGATTGACCGATACGAAAATGAAAATTTTCCAATCGGAATGCCCGATCCAATCGAGGCTATTAAGTTCCGAATGGAACAAATGGGAATGAATCAAAAAGATTTAGCAGAAGTTGTTGGATTTAAAAGTAGAGTAAGTGAAATACTAAATAAAAAACGAAAACTGACTTTATCTATGATTAGAAAACTGAACACTAATCTACATATACCAACTGAAGTTTTAGTTCAAGATTATTAAAAATAAAGCCAGTGGCTAACACTGTGTCAAATATTACTATTTTAGACTTAACTAAAGGTCATTGCCAACAAGAATGGAAAATCCGTTTGACCATTAAAAATAATGAAATATTAAGAGAGCCGATTCTAGAAATAGTGAAAAATCAATTGGAAAATAATGCCCCTCCTGAAACAAAAATTACATATAACAAATTAACAAAGAATGGATACAATGACTTTCAATCCCGACAGATGATAGGACAATGTGTGGCTATAGAATTGTTTGAAATTATTAAAATGGGGTTACTATCTAAATATTCACTAAACACTATTTAGCTTTTAGGCTCTGGCTTTCTATCCATAAGACGGCGCTTTGTAAGATAGTGTCTTTTTTAAAGAGCATTATAGCTTAAAGTACTCACAATATGGATTATATTTATTTCTGTTCATGTACCCAACTATCCTTAAACATACTCTTGTCTAATTCTGAGTCTCTATACTTATAAGCCTCTGCTTTAGTTTTAAAATACGCAACGCTTATATAATACCTTTTTGTTCTTAGATTTTGAAAAACTTCAATATCTATATTATGTTTTTTTAAATTTTCTTTTAGTTTATCAACATTATGTTTATCATACAGTACATGTACTATAACATAATATCCTTGTATTATTTTAGATGAGTCTTCTGGGTTTCCAAGAATATTAACTTTATTCTGCTTCACTACTTTTCTATTAATAGAATCAACCTTTTTTTGAAACCTCTCTAATTCATCAATTCTATCAATGACTTCTTTTTTAGAAGCTTCTATGGAAATTTTAACTGAATCCAATATTCTATTGAAAGATTGTTGATTCTCAGCTACATTTATTTTTACTTCTTTATTTTCGGATTCCGATTTTAACAAATGTTCTATTGATTCAAGCTTGGATATAGTGTTTTTTTCAAAGACACTAGACGTCTTTTTTGATATAGGATTAATCCCTCGTATCCTCCAAATTAATCCAGTATTAAACTGATAATGATTTCCTAAACCTTCATCATTATTACTATTTAATTTACCTACAATATTAGTTGAAACTCCAAGTCGTGGTGAAATCCAATATCTAAAACCTCCTGTTAGGTTTAAACTGGTTTTTGTTACATTTCCAATAATATGGGCACCTGTACCAAAACCTAATAACACATTAAAATTCTCATTGTCAAATAGTAATTTATCTAAATATAGATTAGCAAAAATATCAGCACTATAATAATTTTTTAAACCCTCATTTAAATTTAACTTATTTGTAGAGAGGGTGATTGACGTAGACCAGTTACTAGTTATTGATCTTTCTGCTGTAATAAAAAAAGGAGTATTAAAATCTAAATCAGCTGAATCAAATGGCATTGGACCATTATTACTATTATCTATAAGGTTTGCACCAAATATGATATTGAATGAATAATTATCCACTCTTTTTGAAATCAATGATTGTGAGAAACATTTAATTGACGTCATCAACATGAATGGAATTAGTAGCATTTTTGTTTTCATAATTTCATTATTTATATTAAAATATATTAAACTTTTTTTTGTTTTTAGACGTGGCACTGTACCCATATCCATAGCCGTAATTGTATCCATAACCATATCCGTGAGATTTTTTATAATTAACTGCATTAACTACATAACCTACATTTTCAATACCTTGTTCTTCAAAAAGTTTTGAAGAATAAGTTATTAGATTCTTTTCCGTATAATCAGATCGAACAATATAGAGTAGCCCGTCGGCTAATTTGGAAATAATTAAAGTGTCGGACACCAATAGAGTCGGTGCAGTATCAAAGATGATATAATCATATGTTTTTTTTAATTCTTCAACAAGTAATTCTAAGCGTTTACTAGATAGAAGTAATGTAGGATTTGGAGGTATTTCACCTGCTAAGAGGATATCAAAATGATTAGACTTTATTGTAACCTTTTCTACTAAAGATTGCCAGCAAATAGAATCATCAATTAAATAGTTTGATAAGCCCTTGTCTTTTTTTGTTTTCCCAATAAAATTATGTAATTGAGGATTTCTAAAATCTACTCCCATAAGTAAGACTTTTTTATTTAATTGCGAAAAGCTACTTGCTAAATTAAAAGACACCAATGTTTTACCTTCTCCTTTTATGGCGGAGGTTACAAAAATCACATTTCCTAAATCTTTTTCTTTTTTAAGTATTATAAACTTAATATTATGGACTAACGTTCTAAAAGCCTCAGCCAGTTGACTGTTTTCTGCTTTTTTGTCTTGTTCTGTTATTATAGGAAGTTCCACCAAAACAGGCACTGCACTATTTAGCGTTTCAACATCCTTGTTTATAAAAATTTTAGTATTCAATTGCATTCTTATGTATAAAATCACAAATGGTATTAGCATACCTACAATTATAGCTACCAGATAAATAATTTTTCTTTTTGGAAATACTGGTGTTGAATTGGTAATACCATAATCTATAACTTTTAGATTAGATACCGTTACTGCTAAATTAATAGATGCTTCTTCTCTTTTTTGCAATAACAGTAAATACAAGCTTTCTTTTAAATTCTGTTGACGGTCAATATTTCTTAACACCTTTTCCTTTTGTGGTAGTGTTTTAAACATTCCTACGGCAGCTTGTTGAGCCTTTTCATTGTGTTTGAGTGTAGTTTCTAATTGAATTGAATAATCTTTTATAGATTTATTTACATTTAATTTTAGATCAACTAATGTTGATTTTAAGTTCTTCAAACTTGGATTATTCTTTCCTGCACTTTCTTTTATTTTGTTATATTCCAACACTACCACGTTGTATTTCTCGACTAGTTGATTAATAGTTTCACTCGTTAAACCTATGTTAGCTGGTAAAAGTTTAAAATCTTCTTCATTTTTTATACTAGTTAATAACTCATTAGTCAATAACAACTGTGTTTCAATATTAAATAATGCTTCATCCTTGAATGATCTTTTTTGAAGTGTTTCATTGGCATCAACTTCAATAAAACTTAAGCTATTTTCTTGTTTATAATTCTTCTTAGCTCGTTCTATAGAATCTAACTCTTCCATTAAATAATCAAATCGCTCATCAACAAAGGCAATTGTACGTTTTGAAACTTCTTGTCTATCAATAATACCGTCTTGTTTATATATATCGATAAGAGTATTTAAAACAGACTTAGCATACATGCTATTAGTACTTCGTAACATTAATTTTAAAATATCACTATCCTTACCGTCTGATTCTACTTCTATTGATTCTATTAAATTAAAAGTAGCATCTTCAACACTAATTATTTTGACATCAAAATAAGCGTCATGATTTAAGCTTAAGTCATGATTTTCGACAGGAGAAATTATAAAAGGAAAATCTTCTTTTTTGCCATTATACCAAAAACTGTCTGTTATTAACTCTTTTTCACTTAAAGTATTTGTTATTTTATATCCAGACTTCAAAATCTGGAGGCTGTATTTTAAGGGCTCTTCAATATTCTTACTAGGAGAAATGTATATTAAATTAAAGGGGGGATTGTAAATTTGCTTTGTTGCCAAGGTATTAGAATCATAATAAGCTATATTCAGATTCATTTTTTTAATAACCTGCTCTAATAAACGATAGGATTTTAAAAGTGCAATTTCATTTTCAACATTGATGCTAGATTTATTAAAAAGCTTATTAACATCTAATGAAAATTCTGGAGCTTCTTTATTATCTAATATTTTCACTTTTGCTTGAGTATTGAAAACCGGAGCTGTAAAACTGAGATATAAATAAGCACCTATCGTTGTGATTAAAACAGAAATTAAAAACCAAGGCCAAAAAATTATAAATTTGCTCAATCGTTCTTTTAAATCAAAATATTCTTCTTTACTATTTAAATCAAGTTGACTCTTGTTGTTCATAATTTTGCCGTGTAATTAACGAGTTAAAAGAATAATAGAGCTTAATACTACAGAAGCTACACTGACTAAAGTTCCGGCATTACCTACATAACCAGCTGATTTTATTTTAGCAGTATTAGGGTTTACAATTATTATATCATTTGATCTAATAATATAATTACCTCCTTTCATCCATTCACTATTAGTAAGATCTATATGAATAATATGTCTTTCTCCATTTATTTCTCGTATTAATAACAAATCATTACGCTTGCCATTAATAGTCAAATCTCCAGCGTATCCTAAAGCTTGAGGAAAAGTAATATACTGTTCTGTAAAACTATAAGTACCAGGATATTTCACTTCTCCCAAAACTGTTACTTTTGCGTTTAGAATTCTGACAGAAACTGACGGATCCATTAAATGCCCTTGCTTTTCCAAGATATTAATTAATTCCAGTTCCAAATCATTAATACTTTTACCTACAACATGAATATTTCCTAAAATTGGGAGAGTGATGTAACCATCAATATTCACTAAATAACCTTGCAGTTTTAATATCTCCAAATTATTCTGTGTACTGCCCCCAAATGCCAGTACCTGTTTATTATATACCCAACTGGTTTCTGGCACAGACGCACCTATAGTAACACTTAATATATCATTACACTGTATAGGATTACTTTGGTAATGAATGGTATCAATTTTATTATTGTTAGCATCTTGTAAATAAAGGAGATCCCTTTTTGTAGCACAAGAATTAAGAAAAAATATAAATATTATGAGTTTGACAACTATAAAATTTTTCTTCATTTTTTGAATTTAAATTAATTTTTAAACCTACAAAACTAGAGGTAAATGCAGTTACTACAAACACCTAATTACATATTGTAATAAGCGATGAAATAGAGTAAAAAGCGAACATATTATGTTTTAATTGACATGAAGTACCCTGAAAGGATCATCATATTTCTACTGCAGAACTATAATATTCATTTATATTATAGATGTTAAGTCTAACAAAAAGATTTAAAAGGCGGAGTTATGTGTTTTCTTACCAAAAATGGTAAGCCAAATAATTTGAATATCAAACCAAAATGACCAATTTTCGACATAATATAAATCGAATATAGTTCTATTGGTTTTTTGTTCGATAGTATCTGTTGGCCCCCTCCAACCATTAACTTGAGCCCAACCAGTTATACCTGGTTTTAAATAATGCCGTAACATGTAATTTTTTACTTGATTTTGCAATTCTTTGTTTAAATATCCTCTGTGGGGTCTCGGTCCCACAACACTCATTTGTCCTAAAAAAACATTTAGAAATTGAGGCAATTCATCTATACTCGTTTTTCTAATTATAGCCCCCATTTTAGTAATTCTTGAATCATTCAATTTAGTACTACTTTTACCCCCACGAACCGAATCGTTTTCTTTCATACTACGAAACTTATACATTTCAAACTCTCTACCATTTCTTCCTATTCTGATTGGTTTGTACAATACAGGCCCTTTAGAATCCATTTTAATTAAAATTGCAACAATAATAAAGAGAGGGCTTAATAAAAATAAAACTACAAATGAAAACAAAACATCAAATATTCGTTTATAGATTAAATAAACCTGCTTATCAAGTGAGTTTTGGCGTAAATTAATTACAGGAATGTCATTATACATTTCAACCTCAACATTGCTTTTAAGATCATCTAAGAAAGAATAATCTGGAATATATTTTGCTCTTATACCATGATAATTGCATACTTCAATGGTCTGTTTTATTTCTCTACTAGACTCATTGGGTAGTGCTACTATAACTTCATCCAAATTAGGATTATCAATTATAAATTTTTCTAGATCTTCAAAATTTTTTGAATTTTTATTTTTTGAATTGTTAGGATCGATAAATCCAATCACTTGATAACCTGCATCTAAGTTGTCTTTGAAGTAATTCAAGAGTTTAAAAATATTATCTCCATTTCCAACAACTATTGATCTTTTAAGATTAAAACCTTTTTTTCGAAAATATCGAGCATATTTTATTACTAAATAATTTGAAATTATTTTTAACGTAAAACACACACATAAAAAGGTTACTATTAATATGTTAAAATTGAGTTGTGTATTTAGAAAAATTCCTAATGTAAAAACAAATCCAGAAAACAGTATAAATACCTTTAACAAGGATTTTAGTTTCCCTTTAAAATTATTATAGAAATATGTTTTGTATAACTTGAGATTAATAGCAATTAAATTCCAAATAAAAAGTATAATAAAAATAAAAGACATTTTTTGGATTATTGAATTTGAATAGTAACTAATTAACAAATAAGAACTAATTGCTACTATGAAATTATCTAAAATACTCAATGCCGGTATTAATTTATTATTCGATGTATTCATATAAATAAGGGTTTTACGATAAAATCAGTACGTGATTTTACCTAGATGAGTTAATTAAAATTTATAGTGAAATGAAATAAGCTTTGAGATACTATCTCGAAGCTTATTTCGTTTATTTCTAAGATTAAAAGACTATTTACTAGCTCTAGGAGAGGAAGAATTAGGTAATATTAAAATGGCTAAATTATTACTGTATCTTCTGTTGATATATAAGTATAATTATTTGTACTAAAGTGTCCCCAATTAATACCTATATAATTCTTTTTATTTAAGAAAGTCTCATGTAATCTTACAAAATCAATAATAATCTTGTCTTCTATTACACTCAATTTTTCAGTAAACTCGTATTCTTTAGTACAAACAATTAAAACTTCATTTTCTGAAATTATTGTATCCAAATCCGATACGAGTAGTTTAGACAAATGGGGGATTCGAGCTTCAATATAGTCCTTATTTGTACCTGTTAAAATGGTTAAGTTTATATTCTTATCGTATATAGATATATCTTTGCCTTGGCCTATTAAAGATTCTATAACTCGAACAGCTGGACTGTTTCTTAAATCGTCTGTCCCTTCTTTAAAGCTCAAACCTAAAAACCCCATTTTTTTTCCTGCATATTGCTGAATCATCATAATAGCTCGCTCTATTTGATTTTCATTAGTTACACTAATGCCATCAATTACAGGTGTTTTTACATATAAATCATGCGCTAACATTTGTAAACCTTTTAAATCTTTTGGTAAACATGACCCTCCAAAAGCAAAACCTGGTTTAAAATAATAATTGGAAATATTCAATTGTTTGTCTTTGCAAAATATACTCATAACCTCATGAGAATCAACTCCTAAAGAAGAACATATATTTCCTACCTCGTTGGCAAATGAAATTTTTAAAGCATGGTAAGTATTATTAACATACTTCATAATCTCAGCTACTTCTAAACTTGTTTTTACAATTTCACATGGTAAATTACTGTATAATGAAGCTATTTTATCAGCAGCATAATCACTATCGGAACCAATTAAAGTGAGAGGTGGATTATAATAATCTTCCACTGCACTTCCTTCTCTTAAAAACTCTGGATTATCCACTACCATAAATCCTTCATTTCTCTTTTTTCCTGAAACTTTTTCTATAATGCTTGCGACCTTATCACATGTACCTGGTAGAACCGTGGATCTAATAGCTATTATATGTATTCCATTTTTTGATATAAGTGCTTCTGCTATATTCTCTGCAACTTTAAAAATATAATTAAAATTTAAATGTCCATTTATTGTAGAAGGAGTTCCTACTGCAATTATACTCACTTCTGAATCGCGTACTGCCTCACTTGAATCCATCGTAGCTGAAACATTTCCTTTATCAAATTGTTCCTTCAATATTTTATCAATATCCTTTTCTATAATGGTGGGCATTCCCTGGTTGATCAAATCAACTTTGTTTTTATTTATATCAACTCCTATTACTTTATGTCCGTTTTTTGCAAGGCAGCCTAAACTAACACAGCCTACATAGCCGAGGCCGAAAATACTAATATTCATATATTTGTTTTTATTGATTAAGTTTTAAACAGGTACTATTGTTTCCTTCAAAAAGGGAAAGCTGATAATTTTTATGATTTATTTTGAAAAATATAGAAAGGAAATAGTGCTAAATAAAGAGCATTAACTTCTAAAAAGTAAAACTTTAAAATTTATATTCTTGACAAAACAACTAGAATTGGTAAAAAAGTTTTATTATTAAACAAAAGATCTATACAATAAAACTCATTATATTATTCTCTTTTTAATTCGAAAATTGTTATTTCTGGTCTCACATTAAACCTTATTTGCCACAAGTGACCTAGAGCTCTATTAATATATAAAGTTCTTTGCTTAGAGAGGTTTATTTTTCCTGCTCGGTATGTTTTATTTTTAACTGGTAGAATGGGTGGAGGAAGAAATGGTGGCTTAACTTGACCACCATGTGTATGCCCTGATAAAATCCAACTATTATAATTTTTCCATACATTTAAATCACAAACGTCAGGATTATGACATAAAACTAAATTTGCTTTTCGAATATCTAGTTTAGATAAAGCTTTTTCAGGATGAAAGTTAGTCCCCCACAAATCATCAATCCCAATAATATTTAAACCTTTAATCTCTATCTGCTCATTTCGTAATATCTTAATTCCAGATTCATCTAAAATTTTAATAATCGTATTTGCTACACTTTCTTGCCTCCATTTCTTACCATAATCATGATTGCCTAATACCCCAACAGTACCATATTTTCCTATTACAGCACTTTCCATTACTATTTTAAGTTGCTCAAACTGTCTATCGTTATAACTTATGTAATCTCCTGTATAAACCACTATATCTGGATTAAACTTTTGAGCTTTTTTGAAAGAATCGATTAGGTAATTCCAATCAAATCTATTACCAACATGAATGTCACTAATTTGCATTATATGTTTACCAACTAAATCTTCTGGCAAATTTTTAATGGGCATTTTTATTCTAACAAAATCGAGCCAAAAAGGTTCAATTTTCCAAGAATATAACGCGGATAAAAAACAAATTCCAAGAGAAGTGAGCCCTCCTTTTTTGATGAATTTTCTTCTATTCAATTTTTATTTATATCAAATATGAAAAATTTGGAATAGATTTATAAACTTAAATCAATTTCTATTCTCTCTGTGTAAACTTTAGGTATGTTACTTTAAAATTAGCAGAAACAATAAGCCTATTATAATTCGATAATAACCAAAATATTCAAAACCATATTTTTCAACAATTTTCAAAAAAATATTAACGGCTATCCAAGCAGTGCCAAAGGAGATAAATAATCCTAAACTTAAAAAAAAGATTTCTTTGTTTGATATCTCTAAAGGTGTTTTCAATAAATCATATGTACTAGCTGCAAACATGGTTGGAATTGCAAGCAGAAATGAAAACTCCGTTGCCTGCTTTTTATCCAATCCATTTAATACACCTCCCACAATTGTAGCTGCGGCTCTAGAAACACCTGGTATCATAGAAAAACACTGCGTCAGCCCAATAATAAAAGCATTTTTATATGAAATATTTTCCAATATAGCGGTCTTACTTTTTTGATTAATAACTTTTTTATCAATTAAAATTAAAATTATACCACCAATGATTAATGAAACAGCAACAATGGTGGGATTAAATAAATACGTTTTAATAAAATTGTATAATAAAAATCCAATGATTGCTGTGGGTAAAAATGCTACTACTAATTTTCTGTAAATGGCAACTCCTTGTAATAATCTTTTAGAATAAATCAAAACTATTGCCAAAATCGCTCCTAATTGAATAAAAATCTCAAAAGTTGTAACAAATGCAATACTTTCAATTTTCATTAAGCTCGAAGCTAAAATCATATGTCCCGTTGAGGATATGGGAAGGAACTCCGTGACTCCTTCAATTATAGCAAGAATTATTGCTTGAATAATATCCATGTTTTAATATATTTTTATATAGTTTCAATTCTTACATTAAGAAAAAACAACCAATTAGTTTTTTCTTAAGAAGTAACATTCATCTGTAATTTATTTCTTAAATTCTATAATTTTTTGTTCCATAAAATCAACCATGTCATCCCATTCATTGACCAAATTTTCTCTAAATTTCAATTGTAATTCTAAATCATTGGAGGCTTCAATTATGTAGTTTATTCTAGGTACTGCCGTATCTCCTGGTAAATGTTTAAGCACCCCTTGATTTATAAGAATTTTATTAGCTTTCATTTCCCGAATACCTGTGTAAATACTTGGAACTCCTAACATAGCCCCTTCTCTTGCCATGCTATCTCCTGAGGAAATAACAAGTTTAGAGTAATACATAAGAGAATGTATATCATCTACAGGCTCTACTAAAGGAATCCAATTTCTAGGAAATTTTGTCTGAATATTTTTATCTTCAAGCGATAATATGATGGGTAATTTTTTTGATATTTGTTCTGAAAAGCAACAAATAATAGCATCTTCCTGATTAAAATAATTGAATGATTTATTACTTACTTCTCTTACAAAAACATATCCATATGGTTTTAATCCATAATTATGAAGTGCCTTAACATTTGGAGAAAACCGCTTTGGGCTTAAATAACTCCACTCTTTAAGACAATTAAAAGTATCTATTTTTCTGTTTTTTTCTACAATTTCAGGAAAAAACAATCGATCGGAAAGGAATGCATTAATTTTATTTATTCTTTTTCTTTCTGGATCATCATAAAATTGAATTATGGGTGTTTTTGTTAATTTACAGGCTAAGGCTAAAGGAGCGCTACTAGCTGCAATGCAGATATTAAATTTATGTTTTTGAATGAGATGGATAAATTTTGAGGCTCTTTTTACATTACCATCCCAAAAAATTGACCATTTAGTACCCTGACTGCTTCCTACAGAAATTAATTCAAAATCTATATATTCTCGCTTTATAATAGCAGGAAGTTTTCCGCGATCCAAATAACAAATAAGTACTGTCCATCCTTTATTTTTAAGTTCTAAAGCTAATCCTTTAAATAAATTTAATTGTGCAGGATGTTTAATATCTATAAGTATTTTATAATTCATGTGTGATATATTTCTTAACGTTTTTAGTAACTGTGACAGTGTGCTAGGCCTACTTAATTATAAAGCACATGTATGTCCTCGTCTTGATACGGTTTTCAGAATTAATTTTAGCATTACTTAAAAAAGGAAAGTATTGATTGATATTATTATATAAAAAACGCACTAGCATTTTTAATGAAAAAAGCGTCGGTAATTATGTAAATAAGTCAAATGATCAATCTTCCTTTTTCTAATTTTTTTTGCTGGATTTCCTGCATAAATAGTCCATGGTTCTGTGTCTTTTGTTACAACAGAAGCTAAGGCGGCCACAGAACCTTCCGCAATAGTTCGACCCGGTAAAATACTAGCCCCTGTAAAAAGACTAGCATGATCTTCTATTTTAACTGGTGATCCTTCAGATTTGTAACCGGGATCATCCAAATTATGCCCTAAAGTAAAAATTTGAACATGTCCTGCTAAGTCAACATTATTTCCAATAGAGATACCACGTCTCCCATCTAGCAGACAATCATGGCCAATGGAACAATAAGATCCTATTTTAATTTTCCATGGCGCATATACTCTTATTCCCATTTGAAGATGCGTGTTTTTTCCAATTTTCATTCTATAAAAATATTTATAGAATACTTTTCGAATGAAATAACTAGGAATTCTACTCACTACATGATTAGCAAATGACAAATAAAAAAAATGAAAAAAATCTACAAATTTCCTAATAGAAGTACCTGGTTTTAAAGATAAGTTTGACATAAAGTTACTTTCTGTTTTTTATAAATTTCGCAGGAACTCCACCCCAAACGGTATACGGTGGAATATTTTTAGTAACTACGGAGCCTGCTCCAACTATAGCTCCTTTGCCTATACTTAAACCTGGAAGCACAATGGTGCGCAAGCCTATCCAAACATCATCACCTACTTCAGAATAAAAATGATCAGAGAAACCTTGCTCCGACATTGGCATACCTTTGGAATCACTATTATGCGTTTTGCCCAGAAAAACAACTTCTCGTGCAATCATCACATTGTTACCTATACTCACATTGTCTAATCTTACAAACTCATTTATCTGGCAGTTGTTACCAATCTGAACATTATTGCCAGAGCCTACATATACCTTTTTTTGAATTTTAGAGTGTTTTCCAATTTTTATGAATTTTTTTAAAATAAAGATTCTTAATCCATTATAAATAAAACCACCTGGAAACCAATAGCTTGGTAAGTTAAAGGCTAATAAATAATAAATAATGATACTAATTTTTTTCATTTACTTTCTTATTTGAAAATTCAGTTATAGCTAAAGCCATCCAAGCTTGCCACCTGACGTAGTTTATTTTTGATTTATATATTTTATTATTAAAGAAATAGAAATAACCTTCTTTTTGATTGTAATATTTGTGTATGGAATAATTCAAAATGGTTTCTGCTTTGTGTAACATCCCTACTTTTGAGAATAGAATTATAGCATTGGCAATATCTCTTATTTCGGTATAGATAAGTTTGCTCCTAACATCTTTGGGGTAATGTAATTTATGAAAGTGAAGTGGTATGTTGTCTTTAAAACAGTTTTCAATATAATCTGCTAAACCATTTTCAAACATCTCAGTCGAGTTTTGTGTTTTTACCACTTGATGCATATGGTGTATCGATTCTAAAACAAAAGCAGTATGGAAATTATCTACATAGCCGTTTTTTACTGAATATCCCCAGGATCCATCGAGACTTTGTACCTTTTCTAAATAATTTAATATTTTTATAATTTTACTTTCAATGGCTTTACTTGGATAAATTTCATAGTATAAGGCATAAAAGCGTCCAACCTTTGCCGTTGCGTTATAAACTTCGTCCTTTTGATGGGGTAGGTATGAATACCACAAGGTATTTTCTTCTTCAAACTTTAGCCACTTTTCTTCTAAAAGTTGTTCAAATGAACAAATAAGCTCTAAAGCCGATTGATCTTTACTAACTTTATAATATTCAAAAAAAGCAAACATGGCGAATAAAGAAATAATGAGCGAGGTTTTTCCTGGACCCGAATTATATCTGGTTAAGGCCATTTCAAAAGCAAAACCCAATGAATAATATTTAAACTCTGGACTTTTGCTGTCTTGAAGCCAATTTTTAAGAAACTTTATTTCTTCAGCATACCTATTGGAGTCCATTAGAGCCATCGCATGAAAAAAAATAGCGTTCGATTTTGTGTTTTCAGATGGTTCTATTTTTAATAAAGGCCGTAAGTTTATAGGTGATATTTTATTAATAAAAGAAACTTTAGACAAAAGCGCATGGGGCATTTTAATATTTGAACTCGCAAAATCATAAGGGTCTATTCCCTTAAATTTATTTTTTGAGCTATTTTTTATAAGCCTTTCTTGAAAAAGAGCATACTTATCCATAAATATTTGATTTTATTCTATTTATTAAACTTAAGGGTGTATACAACTCTTGTCCTCTGCTAATATTATTAGAAGCTATTTTTTTTAGCAACTCAAAATCTTTTACAGCAAACTCTATTTTGCTTATCAGTTCGGAGGTTAAGGAGTCTTGTAACAGAAAACCCATATCACGATCTTCAAAAAAATCTTTAAGCCCTCCTGCTGGAGTAACGAAGACAATACAACCTGCTGTAATGGCCTCTAGGATACTAATTGGAAGTCCTTCTGGATGTGTTGTGGGTAAAAGATAGAAATGGGACGCTTTAAACAAATTTATTTTGGCATCTCCTTCCACACGTCCATGAAAGTTAATAGGTAATTTTCTGTTTTGTGCAATCCATTTTTTCACTTGATCTGTTTCTGTTCCAGAACCAGCCACATTTAAAATAAAATTGGAATCTTTTTCAAATAAGGTTTTAAATGTTTCTAGCACTGTAAAAATCCCCTTTACCGCTTCTAATCGCGCTAAAAATAACAGATGAATTGGAGCGTTTGAAAATTTTTTTTCAAACGATTTGAATTCACTAAAAAAACGCTCTTGAACAACAGTATGCTCTACTATGATATCTTTTTCAAAAAAACCTACTGACACCAAACTATCCTTAAAACTTTGAGCTAATACGTAAATTTTTTTTGCCTTAAAAAAAGATGATTTATTGAATTCACCTTTTACTTCATCAAAAAAATGAGTATCCCAACCGTGTATAAATAGATAAACATCCTTTTTTAGAAATATTGATATTTTGCAAAATATTTTATCACGGGTATAAGCTTTTTTATTTAGAGAGGTATTAATAAATACTTTAGAATTTTTATAATACAATAAGCCTAATAAAAAAGTAGACAACTCTACTATAGTATTGAAGTATTTAGCAAGGTGCTTTCCTCTACCACCTCTATAAAAATAACGTTCATTTACACCCCACTGTCCTTTTAACGATTTCACAAATGTGGCAACACCTCCTGATAAATCCAGATAAGGTGATAATATTAATAAATTACATTTAGACATTTATATGGATATAAGTTTGAAAAATTTATTTTGCAGAATAAGAGTAAAGTCCATTGCTGAGTTGAACTTGAAATTAAATTGTTTTTTTTGCTAAATCATTAGTTGAAAAAAATAGCCCTAAAAACGCTCCAAGGATGCTAAACGTAACGGTTTTATAGGTGATAGCCCATATGTTTCCTGAGACGCCTATCATGATTATGAGTAAAAAAAGAGTTACATACAGTTGATACATATTTTTTAATCCGTATTTATACAGTAAAGGTTTCATTTTCTTTGCTTTATAAAAGAGGTTTTTAAATATGATAATATATAATATTAAGCCTATGATTCCTGTACAGAAGAAAATATAAGTATAATCTGAATGGATGGGACGTTCGGAGTCATAGAATCCATAATTACCAATGGTATTAAAAGCTTCTTTTCCGAAAAGATAGTTTAGAGTGTTATCAGCAACATAAAATGTATGTAAAACAAATCCTAATTCTAAATAGCGGCCTTCTTTTTCATAAGAGTAATCCTCCTCTGTTAAGTAGTCTCTTTCCGCTAACCGATCATTAAACTGCTTTTCTATAAAAGGAAATGTAATTAATAAAAATAGAAATGAGTAAAGTATATATTGAAATATTTTTTTATAATTTCCTGCCAATATATAATTAAACACAGGAATAAAAATGATAATAAAGATAGCGGTTCTGCGTATTGTCAAAATTAAAATAATAAGGTTAATAAGTCCTAAAACAGCATAAAGTTTCTTTTTTCTTATGATATCATTTTTAATTAATAGCGGTAGCATACCAACAAGAAATGCCGGTGTGTATAACTTAGCATCCCCTAAACCTACTCTAAAAACCTCAGAATCTTCGTTTGAATACCTAACACTACCTGTATTATATAGATTGGATATTATAACAAATACAATATATAGCCCTAAAATAGGGTAGATAGAATTTATAAAATACTTGAACTTTTCTTTGGTATTTACTAGTAAAAAAGAAACAGGCAAGTACATTAATGAGGTAGAGAATTTAGAAAACTCAATTAATGAGGCCGTAATATCTGATGAAAATAGAAGTAAAAAAAAAGAATATAATATCAAAAAATATATGGGTTGAAATACCCCATTTTTAAAATGCAAATGATTCATAAATACAATCCCCACAAACAAGATATTTATTCCAATTCTTAAAAGAGATATAATAGACTTTGAATCATCTAAGTAATAAATGAAATCGACAATAAAGTTGAATATAATGATATATGAAAAAACCTCTATTAGCTTTGTTTTCAACATGCTTTTTAACATTATGTATACCTATCAATTTTGATGTTAATTGAAGATTATGGTATTTGTTTTTTTAATTTATAAACTTAAACCCAATACAAGGTTCAATAATTTAAATACTAAAATGATATGTTTTTTGAATTTTCTTATGAATAAAATAATTCCAAATAATTGCTGTAATAAAGTTCGATATAGCTAAAGAAAATAACCCCATGTAGGGAACTAGTAAATATGATAATAAAGCAGATATCAAAATAAATAGCGTAATTATCTTTAAAAAATAATTTTTCAAAGTACTTAACTGGGCAAATAGACCTATAGGTCCAAAGTAACAACTAACGGTATTTGCAAGAAGTATAATTATTGCTAGTGAAACATTTTGAAAATTGATATCATAATCATAAAACTTTAAATAAAAAGGAATCAATAAAATGCAAACGACACTAAATACGTATCCTAAAAACTTAGTAGTTTTAATTCGCTTTCTTAAATTTTCTGAATATTGGTTTAATCGTATAGAGGATGCAAATTGTTTGGCTATATCTGCATTTAACGCTACTCCGGGTAAATTGATAAGTTGTCCTAATTTCATTAAAACATCATACATACCAACTATTGTTTTATTAAAAAATATACCAGCCAAAAAAATATCTAAACGAATCTTTAAAAATTGACTTGATATGCCTAAAGCAATAGACCAGCCTTTAAAATATAAATCTTTAATAGAAAAATTTATGTCATTTTTTTCAATACCATATTTAAATAAAAGGATTATTAAGTAAATAATAATACAACATAGTACAATAGCAGAACTAAGATTTATAAGGTAAACATTGCTTCTTGATGGGATGAAAAAAACAAGTAATAGTAATGATACAGATCTTGTTACATCTTTAAGAAAAATATACATATTCCCACTTGTTTTAGACCTAATAACTTCTATTAAAAAAGCACTAAGAGAATATGATACCAGACCATACATTAAGTGAGTATTCAAAAAACTAAAGTACATATTTGTTATTAGCAAAAGCAATGAAATAAAGCCTAAGTTGATAAATACAGATATAAGTAATTTTATTAATATTTTATAATCAAACCCTTTTTTTACAGCACTTTCTTTTAAGGCTATTACACCGTGACCTGAACCAATTAAAGCTGAGATTACAATCAAATAACCATTTATAAGAACATAGTCACCATATCTTTGAAACCCTAATTTTGAAATAAAAACTTTTGTTAAGACAAATGTAAAAATGATACTAAAAATTTTAAAACCTATAGAAAATATTTGCTTTTTTAGAATCTGGAAATCAAGTTTCTTTTTTTTATCATTTAATTGGAATAATACCTTACTAACCATTGTTATCTCTAAATAGTAATTTTTTAATAAAAATTATAGCACATAAAGCTTTCACAAAGTATATGACTAAAAATTTTTTCTATCTTATCCTTGATTTTCAAACAATTGACACATTAACGTTTAACAAATGTTTTAAGATATCTAAATTTGGATGCAACTAATTCTGGATTAGAAACAATTATTTTTGAAAAATTTTTTACTGATGTTAATATGTAAACTATATGAAGTTTAGCGGACTTAACTGATAATTTGTAAGGGTTAATTTTAATTTTTTCAAAATTAAAATGAGCTATTATATCTTTACAGTAATAAGAAATTATTTGTATGTCCATTTTAGGGAGCTCTTTTTTCCAAGAGTAAATTTTACTTTCTATAGCGTTAGATTCTACGTTAGTATGTAAATGTCGTTGGTTAATACCAATTTCTTTAAAATATTTTTTAGTGTTGTTTTTAGAATTACTAACACCTAGAAACCCTAAGCATTTCTCAAGTGTTTCTTTATTTTTTAACATTAAATCACAATATCTTATGTTTAATACCTGCTCCTTATTGTTAATTTCAAAATCTAAAACTTTCTTTACTTTATAACGATATTTTAAAGAGGTTTTTAGTGCATTATTACTAAAAACATCTCCGTTTAAATTTATTGATTTTCGTTTAGAATTATGTACTCCTCTTGGATCCCTCACTAAATGTATGAATTTACATTCCTGAAACATACGGCTCATAGTGTCTAGATGTTCAAACAAAGGGTGCTTGATTAATATCCAATTAATATCTTTAGTTGTTGTTAGTTGAAGATCTATTATTATTTTTATTAAGGACTTATTAGTAAGCTTACCATCATTAATAAGGTTCTTAATTTCAAGTAACAATATATTCTTATCGATTTTTAATTCGATGAAATGAATTTCTTTATATAGAAAATCGACTATTAATTCAGGACTAACGTTCTTTGTATGAACTATTTTACTATCAAGAATCCTTGATATAAAGGCACTTTCAGCTGTTACAAAAAGATTATCAAATTCATGCAATTGTTTTGATAAAAATGTTGATCCAGATCTTGAATCGTAAATTATAAATCCAATATTCATTTATTAATTTTTTTAAAATGCATTAAAAAGCCTTTGCTGTTTTTAATAAGTATTCTTGATTTTTTTTGTATACTTATTTCACTGAACTAAAAACCAATTATTCAATAATTCTTTTCTATTATAGAGCATGTTTTTTTTGCTTTGCCAATCCAATACTTGAAATCCTGCATGCTCACAAATTGCTTGTCCGGCTGCGGTATCCCATTCCATTGTGGGAGCAAAACGGGGATAGCAATCAGCTTTTCCTTCTGCTACCATACAGAGTTTAAGAGAGCTTCCTTTAGAAATTAAATGAACGTTTCCGTGTTTAATTTTCATATCGAGTATATAGGCCTCTGTTTCTAGTGACATATGAGAACGGCTTGCTACTACAGTGAATGTTTTGTCTTCACGTTCTAGAGGTAATTTAACAGCTGAATTTATTAAAGTTTCTATATTTATTTTTTCAGTCTTAGAAAACGTAATTTTAAAAGCACCTTTTTCCTGAGTTGAAAAGTATAAGTCGCCTAAAGCAGGAACAAAAACAACCCCTAAAACAGGTACTTGATTTTCTATTAACGCAATATTTATAGTAAACTCCCCATTACGTTTTATAAATTCTTTTGTACCATCAATTGGATCGACAATCCATAATTTCTTCCACTTTTTTCTTTCTTCATAAGGAATTACATTACCTTCTTCAGAAAGAATTGGAATATTAGTTTTTTCTAAAAAAGATACTATTTTACTATGGGATGCTACATCAGCTTTCGTTAAAGGTGAGCTATCTCCTTTAAATTGAACACCAAAATCTTCAGATTGGTAAATTTCAAGAATATCTTTCCCTGCTTCTAAAGCAGCTTTAATAGCAGTATACAGATGTTTTGTCATTGTATTGTATGATGATAATTAGGGTTTATTATAATTACTTTAAATTCAATTATGCTTCTAAATAATCATTCCTGCCCCAATAGTTTCATTGGTTTGTTCATCAATGATAATGATACTTCCAGTTTGACGATTTTTTTTATAGGCATCATAAAATAAAGGTTTTGAGGTTCTGATAGAAATGCGAGCTATATCATTCATTTCTACGTTATCAATACCTTCTATACGGTGTAGTGTATTAATATTTACCTTATATTTCAAGTCCGTTACCATACTAATACATTCATTAGTGGTATGTTTAATAATGACTTTAGTCCTCACTTGTAAAGGTTTAATATTCATCCATGTTACCAAAACCTCAATATCTTGACCTATTTCTGGTATATTATTTTCACGAGTAATCATATCACCACGACTGATGTCAATTTCATCTTCCAAGGTCATGATAACAGACATGGGAGCAAAGGCTTCTGTAATAGATTCACCATTAAGTTCTATGGTTTTAATAGTGGAAACAAAGCCTGAAGGCAATATTTTCACCTTATCCCCTTCTTTAAAAACACCACCGTCAATGCGACCTGCAAAACCTCTAAAATCTTGTTTTTCTAGGGTGTGTGGACGAATTACCGATTGTATAGGAAAACGACAATCAACATGGTTGTAATCACTAGAAATGTGAACCGTTTCTAAGTGATACATCATTGTACTTCCTTTATACCAAGGCATATTCTCTGATTTATTCACCACGTTGTCACCAGCCAAAGCAGAAATAGGTATAAATTGAATATCTTTGATATCTAACTTAGATGAGAAAGCTTTAAAATCAGATACGATAGTATTGTAGATTTTTTGACTATAATCGACTAAATCCATTTTGTTTACACAAACAATAGCATGAGGTATACGTAATAATGATGCTATAAAAGCATGCCTGTGTGTTTGTTCTAACATGCCTTTACGGGCATCAATTAAGATAATTGCCAAATTTGCTGTGGAAGCGCCCGTAACCATATTTCTCGTGTACTGTATATGCCCTGGAGTATCTGCAACAATAAATTTACGCATAGGTGTTGCGAAATAGCGGTAAGCTACATCTATTGTAATTCCCTGCTCACGTTCAGACTTTAATCCATCAGTTAATAATGACAAATCGACGTAATCAAAGCCTTTGCTTTTACTTGACGCTTCCACAGCATCCAATTGGTCTTGAAAAATAGATTTACTATCATATAATAGTCGCCCAATTAAAGTGCTTTTACCATCGTCCACACTTCCTGCTGTAGTAAAACGTAATAACTCTATATCTTGATAATTCATGTTCTTGGTTTAATCTTAAAAATATCCTTGTTTTTTACGGTCTTCCATCGCTGTTTCGGCTCGTTTATCATCAGCGCGACCACCTCGTTCTGTTGTTCTCGTAGTAGCTATTTCTTCAATGATTTTATCAAGCGTATTTGCATCTGATTCCACCGCACCAGTAATGGGCATGTCTCCACAGGTGCGGTAACGGACTGTTTTTTCTACAACAACTTCACCTTCTTTTAATTTTATAAATTCTGAATTTGCTAATATGACATTGTCACGAACGACACACTCGCGTTGGTGCGAAAAGTAAAGACTAGGAAGTTCAATATTTTCAAGTTTTATGTATTCCCAAACATCTATTTCTGTCCAATTGGAAATAGGAAAAACTCTAAAATGTTCTCCATATTTTTTTCTGCCGTTAAAAAGGTTCCATAATTCAGGTCTCTGATTTTTCGGATCCCACTGTCCAAATTCATCACGATGGGAAAAAAAACGTTCTTTGGCACGTGCTTTTTCTTCATCTCGTCTGGCACCTCCAAGAGCCGCATCTACTTTGTGTGTTTCTAAAGTATCTAGAAGGGATACAATCTGTAGTGCATTCCTAGAAGCATCTGCACCAATTTCTTCATTAACTCGACCTTTGTCTATAGCTTCTTGTACAGAGCCTACAATTAATTGTACGCCTAGTTTTTTAACCAGTTGATCTCTAAACATAATGGTTTCAGCGAAATTATGACCTGTATCGATATGTACTAAAGGAAAAGGTATTTTTGACGGATAGAAAGCTTTTTTTGCTAAATGGGTTAATAAAATGGAATCTTTACCTCCAGAAAACAATAGTACCGGGTTTTCAAATTGTGCGGCTATTTCACGGATGACAAAAATAGCTTCCGATTCCAATTCCTTAAGATGACTGATTATGTAGTTACTCATTAATTTTTTTTATTTTTTGTGAGATATAATTCATTATTTTTTGTAGTGATACTTCTATGGTTTCATTATCCGTTATGATTTCTATATCTGCACAGGTTGGAGGTTCGTAAGGCGCATTTATGCCCGTCATATTTTGTATTTCACCTGCACGGGCTTTTTTATAAAGGCCTTTAACATCACGGCGTTCGCATTCTTCTAAGCTCGTGTTAACGTATATTTCAATAAAATTGTCCGCACCTACCGTTTTTTTTATATTCTCTCTATCTAATAAATAAGGAGATACAAATGCACCTAATACAACGATCCCTGCATCTATAAATAAATTAGATATTTCAGCAATTCTTCGAATGTTTTCGGTTCTGTCTTCACTAGAAAAGCCTAAATTTTTGTTTATACCTCGTCGTATGTTGTCTCCATCTAAAGTATAGGTAGAGATGCCTAAGTTGTACAGTTCAACTTCTACTAAGTTAGCTAATGTAGATTTTCCTGAACCCGATAATCCAGTAAACCAAATTAGCATAGCATTAAGCTTATGCATTTTTTGGCGATCCAATCTACTTATCTTATAATCTTGATGGATTACATTCTTGTTCATATTGTTTTTTTTGGGATTTTGGATCTCTTTCTTTTGGGTCTCTTTTGTCCAATCCATAATTAATTCGGTACCACAATTTTTCATGAAAAAAGTATAAACTCATTTTTGTTATTATTTCTGCACTTCCTATTTTAAGCCCTATTAGAGGATTGCCAGAAATTAACCAAGACAGCATAATGGTATCTAGAGTACCTATGGCTCTCCAAGAAAATGTTTTAATGATATGCCTGCTGTTGCTGTTTTTTATTTTTGAATTGAACCAAAGTCTTTCATGGAAGTAGTACAATATCATTTTTGTTATCAGCTCTGTAGCACCAATCTTAACACCCGTAAATATATCTCCTGATATATACCATGATAACAAAAAGGTATCTAAAGTACCAATAGCCCGCCAAGTCATGGTTTTTGCTAAATGACGTTTGTTAATTTTAAACATATAGATTATTTATAACAGAGATATTAATTGTTGGTTTTTATGCTTTTGGTTGCTTGAAACTTTACTAAAAGTATATTCCCTTTTTAAGCACTGTTATTTGGTAACCTTTAATTAAACTTTACCAATACTTTTTATTTTAAAACCAATAGCTTTTAATTTTGAAGAGTCTAAAATATTTCGACCGTCAAAAACAAACGCTGGCTTGAGCATGCTTTTATAAATGCGTTCCCAATCATAATCCCTAAACTCATCCCATTCTGTTAATACAGCTATAGCATGCGAATCTTCAAAAGCCTTATACGGATCTGGTTCAACTTTTAAATGTTTTGAATTTTTTTCTTCTGACCTTGAGTTAAGATATTTAACATCATATCGAATTTGAGGCTCGCTAACTCTTGGATCATAAACTGATACGTTTGCGTTTTCTTCAATGAGTTGATCTGCCACATAGATAGCGGCAGATTCTCTAGTATCATTAGTATCCTTTTTAAAAGCCCAGCCTAAAAAGGCTATTTTCTTGCCTGAAACAGTATTATACAACGTTTTAATAATATTTGTAGCAAATCGTGTGCGCTGATGGTTATTCATAATAATAACCTGTTCCCAATAACTCGCTACTTCTTCTAGGCCTAATGATTTTGAAATATATACTAAATTCAGAATATCTTTTTGAAAGCAAGATCCTCCAAAACCAACTGAAGCTTGGATAAACTTAGAACCAATTCTACTATCCATACCAACAGCTTTAGAAACCTCTACTATATTTGCACCTGTGGCTTCACATAATTCAGATAATGAATTTATAGAAGATATTCGTTGAGCCAAAAATGCATTTGCTGTTAATTTAGATAACTCTGAAGACCATAAGCTAGTTGTAATTATTTTATCTTTAGGTACCCAAGAACTATAAATATCCACTAACGATTGGATAGCCATTTGCCCTTCAGGTGTTTCATTTCCTCCAATTAATATTCTGTCTGGAGATTCTAAATCCGCAATAGCGGTACCTTCTGCCAAAAACTCGGGATTAGATAATATCTGAAAAGACACACCGTTTCCTGTATTGTCCAAAATGTTTTGGATGGTTTCAGCGGTTCTTACAGGAAGTGTTGATTTTTCAACAATAATTTTATTTGTTTGTGAAACCATAGCAATTTGGCGTGCACATAATTCTATATATTTCAAATCAGCAGCCATTCCTTTACCAACTCCGTAGGTTTTGGTAGGAGTGTTTACAGATATAAAAATCATTTGAGCTTCATCAATAGCTTTATCAACATCAGTAGAGAAAAATAAGTTTCGTCCTCGAGCCTTTTCTACTACTTCACTTAAACCTGGCTCATAAATTGGCAATTTGTGTAAATCAGAATCATTCCAGTCTTTAATACGTTGCACATTTAAATCAACTACTGTAACTTTAATATGTGGATTCTTTAAAGCGATGACCGCCATTGTAGGACCTCCTACATAACCAGCTCCAATACAACAAATATTTTCTATCATTTACTCTTTTTAAGTTTATTTATTTAACAACCAACTTGAAGATTGAATTTTATCACCCATACCATCTACAAGTAAAATATTCAGTTCTTCACATATATTTTTTTCTGGAATTGTATCATTGTTTTGATCACCGCCATTAGCAAACATTAAATCATAAGAGTCAGATGAAAGATCATGAATTTTAGCTATTGTTTGAATCACGGTTCGATCTTTATCAATTGATAAAAAACATTCATCAACAACTTTAAGATTTTCAATAATAAACAGACGTTCATCTTCCAATTGAAATTCTTTAGACTCTTTTAACTGTCTTTGCACATCATTATTTACTATTACAAACAATTTGTCTGCTTGAGATTTTGCATTGTTAAAATACTCGATGTGTCCTTTATGTAAAGGATTAAAATAACCGCTTACGATTACTGCCTTAGGTTTACTCATTTCAAATTAAAAATTAATTCTATTCTGTTTATTATTATTATTATTATTATTAAGCATAGCCCGTTATTACTATACATAGCTTGTTTTCAATATTTTATAGTATTTCAAATAATAGCCCCCGTGTAGAACTGATTCATGATATTAATGCCTTTACTACTCATTAAGAACAACATCATATCACAGGCACGGATATCAAACGTTATAAATGGCGTTGTTCTTTAGTCTTCAAAATAACCATAAACATCAGAACTACATGAATAACATAATTGTCCAGCTCCCTTTATATAATTAACCCGCTCATTAATTGGAGTATTCGTAGGATATAATGTTTCGCTACCACATAGTACACAAACATCATTAGCTAGATTGGACATGCTTTTTTTATTACTTAAGAAGCATTCATAGTCTTAGAAGAGTTTGACTTCCCTTTACTTTTCTCAATTTCTTTTTGTGCTATTTGATTTCTTAGTAGAGTAGAAGAGAAACGATGTTCTCTCTTATTGAAATATAATATTATACCATTTTCACGGCAATAATCACTGCCAGTAAAGTTTTTATCTTTATACTCATCTCCTACAATACGAATATCAATTTTAAAACTCTGTAGTATATCTAATAAGTCTTGTTCGGTTGCATATGGAATAATTTCATCAATATACTTACAACCTTTAAGTTGTATATAACGTTCTACAACCGTTTGAATTGGTTTGTTTTTTTCAGGTCGGTCAACAGTAGGGTCGGTTTGTAGTCCCACTATTAAATAATCACATTGTATTTTTGCCTCTTCTAACATTTTGATGTGACCAGAATGCAACAAATCAAAAGCACTAAAAGTTATACCTATTCTCATTTTATTTTAAAATTTATTCATTATGATTATTTTGTAGGGATTAGATATTTCTTCACAAAAACTTAAAATATATAAGTATTAAATCCTGAAACATACAACTCCACTATTATATATTATTTCTCTTAAACAAACTATATCAATGTTTTTTTCATATTTATTCATAGCTTCGCTACTACCAGTCACATATTTGTACTTATGGATGTTTTAATTTATAATTACCAAATGATAATTCATTTAGATACTTTCTAAATGAAATCATTAAATATTTGGACAAATGGTTTAATCTAAGACAATATTTATGTCCTTTAAGAGTGCTACTGTTTTTTCAAAGTCAACTTTAAGGTATACCCTAAGCTTTCTAAGACCACCCAGAATACATTATTAGATACTCTTTGTATAACTCCTGTTCTATTTGAAAAACCAAATCGAGTTAAATCTATATGCTTACCCAATTTTATTTCCTCTACTTCATGTGAGATAATATTTTCGTTATGGGAAATACTAAGAAGTTGTTCAACTTCAAACTCTTTAACTATAGCGGGCTTACCTAACCAAAATAAATACCTAATAGTCCCTGGCACTGAAAAAACTTTATCTCTATTGATTTCTTTTGTCTTTATTAAAACAATAGAACTTATTAAAGGAACAGCTATCTTCTTCTTTCTATCACTCCATTGTTTTAGTTCTATTCTATAAGGACAAAAAGCTTCAAGTTCTAAATCAAGCTTGTTTAAATAATCTTGAACTTTAAACTCTTGTTTAGATTTTACGTATAAAACATACCAATTCATATTTCTATCTAATTAAATACAACCAAATGTGCCAGAAACAACTTATCTAAGGTCTTATTTGATTCAAAAATAGATGACTAACGAGGCTCTTTGCTCATTTTTGTAATAGATGAAGAAATAAAATAATAAATGCAATCTATCAGACATAAAAGAAATTTGGAGTGTTAACGCAAAATAAGTAAGCTGCATCAACAAATTAAAAACAGGACAGGAATACTGATTAATAAACGACTCATTTAGTTCTAAAAACCTAAGCCAATAATTAGAGTTATAACTTTAATCTGAATATAAAAACTTTAAGACCCTTTATAAAAGCAAATATCAATAACATAAAAAAATGCAATACAGAAAGTACTTAAAAAATAAGCTGTTCTATTAAGTTATCTCTAATTAAAAGGCAGATGAGTTGGGACAGATTTCGCGGTGAGCTTAAAAATCAAACTAAGATTAAAAAATATATTCAGTAAATCTAAAAGGAACCTCCGCAAACCAATTACATTTAAGTAAAAGTTGGACCAAACAAATTTTATAATTCTTAATTCTATAATGATAAATAAACACAAATGCATTCACAGAATCTTAAAATTCCAAATGAAAGTTTTGAGAGAAAAATTTAAGTTATTTTAATATAAAATTCTAATTTTTTAGATTAACTAGAATGGTTGTTAAAAACGCAACAATTGCAATTAATCAACCATTTAACTTTATATTAAATGGTCTTGGACATTCTTTGTATAAATCTTAATAGAGATTATACTGAAAATGGAGCCTTTATTTAATAAAGACAAATTCGCCTTTCTGCAACTATAAAGAAATAAAAAAACATTAAATTATGAACAGGACAATTTAACTAATCGCAACTTGTTTTAATTATAAATATTGACTAATAATATAAAAACTCTTTTACATGAGAAAACCTCCTATTAGATATGGGAATAATATTATTTTCAGACAAAATACAGTACTGACCATCACCTTCTCTTATAATATTTTTTAAATAAGATACGTTCACTACAAAACTATTATGAATCCTTAAAAAATAATTATTTTCAAATAATTTTTCATAATACCCCAAATTTTTACAAACTAATATTTTGGTTTTGTCGTTTAAATAAATTGAGGTATATCTCCCAGAAGACTTTAAATATAAAATTTTAGATACTTCTAATACTTTAATTCCATTATACGCATTAACGGCAATATATTTAGGCATTTATATATAAATTTAGTATGAATATTTGTTTTGATATAAAAATTAGATTAGTACACATTCCGCGAAAAAAAGTTTATTTTCCAATTCATTATAGTAATTTATAAGATTAAAGTAAATACTAAGTCTCTTCTCTTTGTCTGTCATATCTAAAGCCTGATAATTTGAAATAATATTTATCTTTACTTCTTCCTTTATTGCCTTTTGTAAGTCCTCATATTCTGGAACAAAGATGTCTTTTTCTATTAGTTGTAGTTCAAAAACACGTCTGATAACATTAAAGAAATTATTAACTTTTAATCTTCGTATGAGTGCTTTTTCAATTTTGAAATTAGTCAATATCGATTCATCAAATTCGGACAAATCACACCTCAAACTATGGAAAACCCTGTGTTTACAATACTCAATTTCTTCTAGACTTAAAACAAAACTTATTTTCGAACAATCTTTTTTAATGAAAATTCCTTGAGATTTTATAATAAATTCATTTAACAAACCATCTAAATCATTACTACTTTTAATTTTTAAAAGATCTAAAATTTTGAGATTGTCGTAAATATACTGTGAATGTGATAAAGCTAAATTTTTTATTTCGTCCTTTACCAAATCGTAACGATTGATATGACCATTAGCTATTGCAAATAAAATTGTTTGAAATAAATCATAGGTATTATACTTAAAAAATAAATTACTTATAATTAAATGGTATTTTTCATGGTCAATTTCCAATAGCTTCTGAATATCAGGTTCTGAATAATCTAAGACAAGTGTTTTTAGTACAGCTGACTCTAAAAAATCTAACTTCATTAATTGCAGGTTCATTCGTATTTATAATTACTGATTTCATCATAAAAATATCAAACCGAATTAATAAACTAACATAAAAAATATGAGCGAACTATTATTGTAATAAACGACGATATTTTATAATAAATGAAAAAAACGATACATGAAGACAAAACATTCAAGTACTTTTATTCTAGTCCAAAATACTTAATAGTTAATTTTTTTTGATTACCGAATCTTTCAATAATATATTTTTATATGAGAGTTGAAATGATTTTTATTCAATTAAATTTATTAAATTTATTAAATCAATAAAAAATTATACATATAATATGAATATTATTTATTACTGAACCATTTTAGTTAAAATTAACATTACAATTATTTATAATGTTAGTTTTATTAAAACTCTAATTTTATTATTAAAATAACCCCAGTTATATGAAAGAACCTACGAACTTTTTTTATTATTATAAGATTGCTAACTTATGTGGAGAAGACAATTTAAGGGAAAAGGAAATTCTAGAAAATTATGCACTAGATCTAGGTATTTGCAAAAAGCAACTAGATAATTCTATTCATAATACTTATGATTTAGACGAATCATTAACTTCCAATTTAAAATTTCTTTATGAATTATATATTTCGGTAAGTAAACGTTATGAAATTGATGAAGAATTAAATGAAATATTAAAAAAGTACTGTGCTAAGGTTGGCTTTTTCGATAGTAATATCCAAGAATTATCTGAAATTTTAATTGTTAATGCTAAAAAAAACACTTTATTTAAAGATTTACTCAATTCTTTAAGAGTCTAGAGAGCTTCTACATAACTCAAATTTCATTCTGTTTTAATTTAATTAAAACCTCCTTTAATAATGTAAAACTTGTTTAATCAATGGAAGTTTTCTATTTGATATAGGGACTAAACAATTTCCTTTTATAACACAATATTGACCTCCAGCATCTTTAATGATTTTTTCAATATAAGCTATATTTACAATAAAGCTTCTATGAACTTTTATGAAACTAATGTATTCAAACAATTCTGCATAAAATCCAAGATTTTTAAAAGCTATGAGAACAGTGTTATTATTCAAATATATTTTAGTTGTAGATCCGTCAGCTTCCATATATAAAATATCTCCCACCTCAATCACCTTAATATTATTTACTGAATTAATCGCTATATATTTTAGAGCTGTGTTGGAATTTTTCATATTTATACTTTTACTTATTACAAAAAGCAATCAATCTACAATTTCCTGTCCGAATTGAAAGAAAAAATTAAAAGTA
Organism: Mariniflexile litorale; assembly: GCF_031128465.2. GTDB lineage: Bacteria > Bacteroidota > Bacteroidia > Flavobacteriales > Flavobacteriaceae > Mariniflexile > Mariniflexile litorale. The sequence continues at coordinate 700,998 of NZ_CP155618.1, forward strand.
ATATTATTCTATGTCTAACTAATATAAATTAAATATAATTACATGTCTTAATTTTATTAAATTTGGTGTAAACACTAAAGTTCAACGAGTCAAATACTAACATGAAGCCACTATATACAATTTTATAACTTGTTGCTGCCATGGGTCTAAATGAACCAAGCGTATTAACCCGAAATAATATTACTAAACACCCATGGACTAAAAGTCATCGCTACGGTCCTTTCTTAATTATAAAACTCGTGTTAGTCCTCTGGTTTGGTCTTCGACGATGCTCCTAATATTTATGGATGAAATTTGTAACTTTGTATAACCAAAAACAAACAATTTTGTTTTTAACTTGTTCTTATGAGATTTAGGGTGCAGTTAGGTGAATCATAGTATTAAAAAAACTGTATAACAGTGGCTTTTGAATTTTTAATTCATTCTTTCCACGCCGAAATTACAGCCAAAACACCGAAAGTAATTGCTCCTTTTTAGATAGAGAAAATAATTACTAAATGATAGCGTTTAGTTTGCCTAGAAAAGACCAAAAAGCATTGAAAACAAGAATTTTAAAAACCTGATTTTCATAATATTACAAAACGTTACTCAGAATTAATAAGACAAAAATGTCATATTCATTTGATATAGTTGATCAAAAAGTAAATGAAACTGAATAATTTTTGTGCACTTGAATTTCTTTTTAATAATTCGGGATTGTCTGGAAATTATTTCGTTAATGATAATAGATTTAACCCTACAAAGACGAATTTAATAGACGGAATTTGTGATAAATAACAATTGCCAACACCGTACAAAAATAATTACTATTTTAGGCTTAACTAAAGGTCATTGCTATTTTGTTGCTTCTGATTTTACTTCGGAAAATCCTCGCACTCAAAACCGCACTAATCAATAAACACGTTGCCAACAATATGAAAAAACGATTATCTACATACATTTTAGTTCTATTCATTTTTTCGTTTATGTCTTGTAAAAATCAGGAAAACAAAAAATCTGAAATAATTCAAACACCAAAATCGTTTAAAATTCTTGACGAAACAAAAGGAGATTTGGACAAAGATGGAATTTCTGAAAAAGTAATAGTTTACGATACAGAAAAGGAAACTGATTTAGGAACAGAAAGACAAATATTCATTTACAAAATAAATAATGACAAATGGGAATTGTGGAAAAAATCAGTTGGAGCAATATTACCAAGTAAACACGGAGGAATGATGGGAGACCCTTTCGAGGGAATATCAATTGAAAGAAATTGTATTGTAATTAATCATTTTGGAGGAAGTCGTGAAAAATGGAATTACACCCATAGATTTAGATATCAAAGTGGAGATTTTCAATTAATCGGAGCTACTGTCAATTTTGGTTCACCTTGTGATTATTTCTTCAATTTTGACTACAATCTATCGAATGGTAAGATAAATTACGAAAAAAAAACCGAAGATTGTGAGAATGAAAGTTCAAAAACAGAGAAAGAAGAAATGGTTAGAAAATTGGAGACTCTGCCAACAATGAATGGTTTTTATCCTGGAAATAACGAATTGAAATTTCCGAAACCTGAAACGACCATATATTATTAAATAAAAATACTGTTGGCAAAAAAGTATAAAAAATTGCTATTTTTAGCTTAACCAATGTGAGTTTCTTTGTTTGCTAGCTTCTGATTTTACTTCGGAAAATCCTGGCACTCAAAACCGCACTATTCTTATAAACGTTGTGGTGACAAACAAAATGAAAGAACTGAATTCTATAATTTTATTATTACTGATTGTAACATATACAAATTGCTCTTCGCAAAACCAAACGATAAAGTTTAAAACCATTTTAGAAGCTACTAAAACATGCGACAAGCCTTCAAAATTTTCTAAATTTATTGAGCCCTACGGGTTTTGCTTTGAGGAGAAAAGAGAAATGCCAACTTTTACTTATTATACCCATTTTAAATGCGGAAATACTGAAATTGGACTGGAAGAAATAAGAGTAAATTTTTCAGTGTCAAAAGACGGTTCTTTAAATTCTTCATTTTTAACAAAAAACGAGAAAATGGTTTCTGGGTTCAAAAAGGAATTGGAAGAATTTAAGTTTACTGAAACACAAGAAAATGTTGACTTGTCCAGAAAAAATGCTGAATGGTATGTTTCTGTTGATTTTCCTGGAATTTTAATTTTATGGGAATATAATATTGATGATAATAACAAGAAAGTTTGGCACATTGGATTTGTATGGAATACAACCGATAATTAAATACTGTGTCTAACACCGTATCCTATAAAAACACTAGCCTAGTTATCCAAAGTTGATATTTATTTTTTAATTATCTCATAATTGTGATTCTGTCGTATTGAAGTGTTGATAATCCCCTCCCGCACGAAATGAAATTCGACGAAGTCAATCCCTTCGTGTGGTTCGTTATAAATCGTATTCATCAAACATTTTAAAACAATGATATAGTCACACGAAAAAAGCTACAAATAATACGATTAATTTATACAACGAAACAAGATTACACTTATCTTTAGACTTTAAAACACCAAATATGGTCTATAAATTAACAGCATAAAACCAATTTTAACCTGTAGGACAATACAGTCTATAATGTTGATAAAAATTGGTAGATTTTACAAAACATAATCAACTGAATATCAATAAGAAAATTTGACGTTAGTCGAGATTTAAACATGAAAAAACTTACGATAATAATTCTGCTTTTTACAAGCTTTGTATTTGCTCAAAATAACTCATCCAAAGATAATTCCAAAGATTCGATGGCTGGTGAAAAGATTGACAATATAAAATCTGCAAATGATTTAGGAAAAGATAGATTACCAACTTTTGCAAAATGCAAAGGGATCTCTTCAATAGAAGAACAGCGAAAGTGTTTCAGCAAAGTAGTTTCTAGCACAATTTCAAAAAATTTAAAAATAAATAAAATTAAAGGCCAGGATCAAAATATCGACATATTTGTTAAGATTATATTAAACAAAACTGGTAAGATAACTAATATTGAGTTCTTAAAAAGCAACGATAAATCAGGATATTTTGAGAATGAAGTGATTAGAGCGATAAATAACTTACCGAAATTTGAACCAGCAATTAAAGACGGTGAATTGGTTAGCGTTCCGTATTCGTTTCCAGTTAAATTATCACTTAAATAAAAAACGTTGTACCACACCATAAAAATAATGCTTAGGTTAATGTTAAATCAAGAGTCCATGCACTTTTGCTACATAAGACCATTAGCTAAAATTAGATGAAAGATGCATCCTTTGATTATATCTATGAAATAGTCACTTCGCACGAGGACGATTTTGAGTGGTGGGAAAACATTGGTTATTTTAAGTTGTCGACTTATTTGAATAATTTAAATGTAAAGGCAATTAAGAACCTAATATCGGACTCAAAAAGCTGGCACTCTGATTTTATTTTCATACTAGCAGAAGGTTTGATACAATCTAATATTGAAAATGCACTTGAAGAATATGTCAAATTATTCATAGAAATGAAGAATTTGGATCATGCTTCTTATATGGGAAGTATTTTAGAGAACACGAAAGAAGATGACATTCCTAAAAAGCTGTATTTAAGGCTTAAGAAAAAAATGGTTGTGGTAACGAAATATGAAAGAGGCCAAAATGAAAATGGAAAAATCATCAAACTAAAAGAGTAAAAAATTTGGCTGACTCCAAATAAACCTATGATTTAGCTACTTTAAATAAATATCATTTGCCTTTAATTCATTAGCTAAAAATTTATACAAATATTTTTCTGTGCATAAATTGATAATCTATCTTCGGAATTTGATAATTTACTTGTGAATACAAGCACTAAAACGTGGTATTTGTCTGCCTTTTTTGAGTTTTAAGTTAAGTAAAAGTCAAATTGCTCTTAAAAGCTCTTTAAATTTACGACAATTCTGATTCGAAATGACTCACCGAATAGTACACCTTTTAGTTGATTTTAATTAATTTCATTTGAAACCTAAAAAAATTAAAACACTTAAAATCATATGATTAAAAGGTTTTTGATATAGATTGATACTATAATTTGTCGGGATGACAGGATTTGAACCTGCGACCACACGACCCCCAGCCGTGTACGCTACCGGACTGCGCCACATCCCGTTTAAATTGTTTCCAAAGAAAACACATTTTAATATATTAAGGAAATCAATTAATAAAAAAAAGCCGAAGAAATTACTTCGGCTTATAATTCAATATTATCGTTTCTAATTATAATTAGATGTAGAGACTTCAAACGTAGCATCTTTACCTGCTAAATAACGTTCTGCATCCAACGCTGCCATACAGCCTGTTCCGGCTGCTGTAATGGCTTGCCTATAAACATGATCTGCTGCATCACCTGAGACAAACACACCTTCTACATTTGTTTTTGAAGTTCCTGGTACATTTATAATATAACCTGTTTCATCTAAATTTAAAAAACCTTTAAATATATCTGTATTAGGTTTATGCCCAATAGCCACAAAAAATCCCGTTGCAGGTATTTCGTGCTTTTCCTTTGTTTGGTTATTATAAACTCTAACTCCTGTAACTACTTGTCCGTCCCCTAAAACCTCATCTGTTTCTGTATTGAACAATATTTCTATATTGGGTGTATTTTTAACTCTGTTAGCCATAATTTTTGACGCTCTAAATTCATCACGTCTTACTAACATCGTTACTTTTTTACATAATTTAGAAAGATAATGAGCCTCTTCACAAGCTGAATCTCCTGCTCCAACAATCACTACTTCTTGATTTCTATAAAAGAACCCATCACAAACAGCACAAGCCGAAACACCTCCACCCAATTTTAAATATTTTTGTTCAGAATCTAAACCTAAATATTTAGCCGATGCTCCGGTTGAAATTATAACCGTATCACAATGAATTTCTTTCGTTTCGTTAACCCAAACTTTATGTACATCTCCTGAAAAATCTACTTTAGTAACCCAACCATCACGCACATCGGTTTCAAAACGTTCTGCTTGTTTTTGTAACTGCATCATCATTTCCGGACCAGTAATACCATCGGGGTATCCTGGAAAGTTTTCAACTTCATTAGTCGTTGTTAATTGTCCCCCTGGTTGTACTCCTTGATATAATACAGGTTTCATATTGGCTCTAGCGGCATAAATTGCTGCTGTATAACCCGCAGGTCCCGAACCAATTATTAAACATTTTATTTTTTCAATTGTATCTGACATAATCGCTATTAAATTTAATCTTAAGCAAAAGTAGAATTTTTGAACTGAATCTGATATTAAAATTATCAAAAGATATTATCATGGTATAATTACTTATTATCAAATTCAACTAATCACTTATTTTTTTGTAAATTGTAATGATTTGATTCTTAATAAAATAACTATACCATGAAAACAATTCTATTTATTTTCTGCGCCTCTCTTTTTATTTCTTGTAATAATAAAAATAACATTGAACCAGCTATAAAAGATTATTCTTTAGAAGGTGCTTGGGAATTAGTTAGCTATTTGAACTATAAAGAAGACGGTTCTGTAGATACTATAAAGTCTTCAAACGCATACAAACAAATGAAAATGTATTCTAAAACTAAGATTATGTGGAGCAGATTGCGCGCATGGGATTCTTTAGATTGGTTTGGTGTTGGAGATTACACTTTTAAAGATGGTATATTAACCGAAGTTTTAGATTATGGTTCTCATGCTATGAATAGCCGGATTAAGGATAAAAAGAAATTTGTTTTCGATATAACAATTGATGAAAACACATTTACTCAAGTTGAAATTGATAGTTCTAGTAATCCTATATATGCCGAAAATTACAAACGTGTGGAATAAAAAAAGCTGAACTTAAAAATTAAGTTCAGCTTTTTTTTATAGAAATTTAAAATTATTTTCTAACAGCTTTAACAATGGCAAGTGCATTCTTTACATCTTGCTCTAGTTTTGCGTAATCTTTGTTAGCAATAATATCTTTAGAGATTAATTGAGACCCCATACCTACACAAGTTACACCAGCATCAAACCATCCTCTTAAGTTTTCTTCAGTTGGAGATACACCCCCAGTTGGCATAACACTTGTCCATGGTTGTGGACCTTTAATACCTTTTACAAATTGTGGACCATAAATATCACCAGGGAATAGTTTTACTATTTCGCAACCTAGTTCTTCAGCTCTTGCTATTTCAGTTAATGTTCCACAGCCAGGAGACCATAAAACTTTCTTACGGTTACAAGCAATAGCAATATCTTCTCTCAACACCGGAGTTACTATAAAGTTTGCTCCTAATGCCATATATAAAGATGCTGCTGCACCATCGGTAACAGATCCAACTCCCATGATCATGCCTGGTAATTCTTTAATAGCGTATTTGGTTAATTCACCAAAAACTTCGTGAGCGAAATCACCACGAGCTGTAAATTCCATTAATCTTGCGCCACCATCGTAGCAAGCTTTTAATACTTTTTTACTTAACTCAATATCGTTATGAAAAAATAAAGGAATCATTCCTGTATCTTTCATAGCTTGAGCTACTTCTAATCTTGAAAATTGTGCCATTTTATATAAATGTTTATGTGTTGAATCGTTTATTTGTTGAACTGTTTGCCGATTTAACTATTTAACAGTTCAACAATAAAACCTTAATATCTATCTCGCTACTCTACCAGAAGCATCACCACCCATAAGTTTGGATACCTCTTCTACAGTTACTAAGTTAGCATCCCCTTTAATCGTGTGTTTTAAACAAGATGCTGCTACTGCAAAATCTAATGCATTTTGATCGTTATCTGGATAAGTTAATAATCCGTAAATTAAACCTCCCATAAATGAATCACCACCACCTACACGATCAACAATATCCGTAATTTGATATTGACGTGTTTGTAACATTTCTTTACCATCATATAGAACACCTGCCCACGTATTGTGAGACGCAGAAATAGAACCTCTTAATGTAGTGATAACTTTTTTAGCTCTTGGGAATTTTTTCATCATTTGTTGACAAACCGATAAGAAAGCTTCAGCCTTCACATCATGTCCATGAGTTTGAACTGCTGCACCTGCTGGCTTAATACCAAAGTGCATTTCAGCATCTTCTTCATTCCCTAAAATAACATCACAATACGATGTTAATTCCGTCATAATTGCTTCACGATCTCCTCCATATTTCCACAACTTAGCTCTATAATTTAAATCTGTTGAAATAGTAACTCCTAATTTGCTAGCCGCTTTAACAGCTTCTAAACAAACATCCGCAGAACTTTGAGAAATAGCTGGTGTAATGCCTGTCCAATGGAACCATTCTACACCTTTGAAAACTTCTTCCCAATTAATCATACCAGATTGAATAGTGGCCATAGAAGAATGTGCTCTATCATAAACCACTTTACTTCCTCTAGACACCGCTCCTGTTTCTAAGAAGTAAATACCTAAACGGTCTCCACCCCAAACAATTTTATCTACACCAACACCTCTTTTACGCATTTCCATCATAGCACACTCACCTATATCATTTTTAGGTAAACGCGTAATAAAATCTACAGAAATACCATAATTTGCTAATGATACTGCTACATTAGATTCTCCACCACCATAAACAACATCAAAATTGTCTGCTTGAGAAAATCTTAAAAATCCTTGAGGTGCTAATCGAAGCATGATCTCACCAAATGTTACTACTCTACTCATCTAATTTTAATTATTAATTTAGTTATTTAATTTTTGCTTAAACGTTTAAGCAAACGTATATTAGTAAATATAGTAAAAACATTAAATAAAATTATCTGTTTTGTTTATAAAAACTATTGCACTATTTTTGCTTAAACGTTTAAGCAAAAATATATAAAAATTTGAGAAACAAAAAAAAAACGACCATAAAAGACATTGCTAGCGTTTTAAATATTTCTCCGGCAGCAGTTTCAAAAGCATTGCATGATGATTCTCGGATAAGTGCTAAAACTAAAGAAGCTGTAAAAAGAGTTGCTAAAGAATTAAATTACCAACCCAATCACTTAGCCAGTGCGCTTCGTAGAGGAAAAAGCAACCTAGTTGGCGTTATAGTTCCCCGAACTAATAGTCATTTTTTTTCTTCAGTGATTCAAAATATTGAAGAAGTTTTAAATAAAGAAGGTTACAATATTATTATTACCCAATCAAACGAATCCTATAAAAAAGAATGTAGTAATATTGATACTTTATTGTTCACACAAGTTGATGGTATTATTGCTTCTATGGCTAATGAAACTATAAGTTTAGATTTTTACGAAAAAATCAAATCAAAAGGCATTCCTTTAATTCTATTTGACCGTGGTGAAAATGATTTAAATGTCGATTATATTGGTATAAACGATTATGACAGTAGCCATATGATTGTTGAACATTTAGTGCATCAAGGCTGTAAACGCATTGCACATATTGGTGGCTACAGGCGTACACGAATTTTCAACAACCGAATTAAAGGTTATATTGATGCTATTAAAAAACATGATTTGCCTTTAGAAGAATCATTACTCATAGAAAGCAGCCTTACTTTAGAAGATGGCAGAGATAAAATGTTGCAACTACTAAATTTAAAAAATAAACCCGATGCTGTTTATGTTGCTGGTGATTATGCAGCATTAGGTGCATTACAAATACTTAACGAAAACAACGTTAATATACCAGATGAGATTGCCTTGGTTGGTTTTGGTAATGAGCCTTTTACAGCCATGGTAACCCCCACTATTTCTAGTATAGATCAGCATAGTGCTGAAATTGGTAAACAAGCAGCTTTAACCTTTTTAGAGCGGGTAAACGATCCTCAAATGAAGCAAACACTAAATAAAATTATTCTGGATGCTGAATTGATTGTTCGGGATTCTTCTAATGTAAAAAAACTATAATTTACTGCATAAAATCTTCTCTAATAGGACTAAAGACATCAATTAAAACACCCCTTTTTTTACAAATAGTTCCGTGCATAATATTTGGTGGAATATAAAGTGAATCTCCTTCTTTTACAATTTGAACCTCGTCTCCTACCGTAAATTCAAATTCGCCATTAGCCACATAAGTAACTTGAGAATGGTGATGGTTATGCATAGCTCCTACACCTCCGGCTTCAAAATGAACATTTACAAGCATAATTCTATCATCATAAGCCATGATTTTTCTTTTAATGCCGCCTCCTAACTCTTCCCATTCAATATTATCTCCTAATAAAAAAACGTTGCTTGCTCCAAAACTCTTCATATGGTTTATTTGATTTTATCAGCGCCAACTGCTCTGATTTTAATTAATTATACAAATGTACTTTTTCTGTTTTACTAGAGCAAGACACTATAAATAAAATAATTACACCCTTGTTTTTGGTTATTAAGAGAAATTACAGACGCTACTTGGTTGGTTAAATTACAACAAGTTATGTTGACAAACATTATAAAATTAACTTAAAACAAGACACTTCATTTATTGATTTTATAATATCAAGTACCGAAGTTAATTTATGTTTCACTTTTTTATTAATTAAAATTACTATGATATTCTATCCCTAAAAACTCCCAACGTTTTTTATAATCATTTAGTGATTTTATAAAAACCTCATAATCTTTATTAGACTTAGAGGTCCAACCTACTTCTGCATAGGCAGCAATTCGAGGAAATATTTGATTATTCATTTGTTGAACTGACGGAATCCATTCACTCCACATTTGACAACCTAAACCGAGTATTTTATTGGTATATTGTTCTTCTACACCCTCAGGAATAGGATCGAAAGAATAGGCTTTAGAAAGTGGTAAATTATCATAATTATAATCTAAATAAGTCATAGAATGCAACGAATTTACAATATCATACCCATTGGTAACAGCTTCATTAATTAGCTCTACATTTCCTTTCCAAAAATGTACAATCGCAGATTTTGCTAATTTTTGTTCCACCTTAACATCCGAATCCTCTTGCCATTCATGCACATTAGCGCCCAGTATTTCATTCCATCCCATCATCCTATGGTTTTTATTTTCCATAAAAGTAGACATTTGATTAGTGAAAAATATTTGAAGATCGGCAGGGGAAGATAAGCCTTCTTCTTTAATTTTATTTTGTATCATCTCGGAGTTTTTCCAGACATCAAACATCACTTCGTCGCCGCCAATATGTACCACATTACCAGGAAAAAGCTCAAATACTTCTTCAAGAACATCTGTAAGAAACTCGTAAACTTTAGGATCTGCTATATTAAAAGAATCATCCAATTTACCAAAAAATTCAGGAACTTTCGTATTTGCTCCCAAAATACCTAGCCAAGGATAGGATGCAATGGCAGCCATCGCATGACCAGGCATTTCTATTTCTGGAACTATTCGAATTTGTCTTTCTTCGGCATAAGCAATAATGCCTTTAATTTCTTCTTGGGTGTAAAATCCTTGATGAGGGTATCCATAACGCGCTTCACTTTTTCTACTAGACTGTGTATCTTCCCTATAGCTTCCTACTTTAGTTAAATTAGGATATTTTTTTATCTCTATTCTCCAACCTTGATCATCTGTGAGGTGCCAATGAAATACGTTCATTTTAAGAAGAGCCATTTGGTCTAATAAATTTTTAACCACCTCAGCTCCTTTAAAATGACGCGACTCATCAAGCATAAAAGAACGCCATCCAAAACGTGGTTTATCAGTAATATTTACTTGTGGAATTAAAACTTTTTTGTTGAATTGCTTTGAAAATTCAAAATCACTGGGTAATAATTGTCTTAATGATTGAATGCCATAAAACAAACCTGCATTTGATGATGCTGAGATTAAAATATTTTTTTTAGAGGCTGTCAGGTGGTACCCTTCTTTTCCTAAAGTAGTTTCCATATTAGGATTTATTTTTAAAACAATACCCGATCCCTTTTGCTTAATCTTTGTTTTTGTATCAAAAGCCTTATCTAAAATCGTAGCCAGATAATCTGCCTGATTTTTAGATATTTTATCGGACACGATCGCTACTTTATTATTTAACTCAAAAAAGCCATCTCCAATGAATACCTCCATAGGACGTGGTATAATATTAACTTGAGCATGGGCTAGAGAAATAAAAAAAAGAAGTAAAATATTAAGTATTTTAAATGTTTTCATAATGAATTTAGGCTTGAATTTGATGAATAAAACTATCTCACTTTGCTATCTCTATTAAAAACCGCAAATGATTATCTAAACTTTAATAGTGAATAACAAATTTAACACAAATTTCATTTAACGCAAACGTTTGCATAATTATTTTTATCTTTTAAAGTCATTTCTGAATTAAATTTATTTAATTTGTATTGTTTTTCAATGAAAAAGTCTACATCCTTTAAGTTTTTATATAACAACAAATAATAAAAATAACTTTAACAGCAAACGTTTGTTGTCATTAATATGAAGAACACCAGAATTACCTTAAAAGATTTGGCGAAAGATTTAAACCTATCTGCATCTACAATTTCTAGAGCTTTAGGAAATCATCCTGCAATTAGTGCTTCGACAAAAAAAAGAGTACAAAAAAAAGCTGAAGAATTAGGATTTGTACCTAATTCTATCGCTTCAAGCTTCAGAAAAAAAAGAACACAAACTATTGGAGTCATTGTTCCTAGAATTGACATCCATTTTCATTCGCTTGTTATAAGTGGTATTGAAGAGTTTGCATACAACAATGGTTATAACGTTACGATATTTCAATCGAAAGATTTGCTTAAAAGAGAAAAGGAAATCGCAAAAACACTTCAAAATAAAATGCTAGATGGGGTTATAGTATGCCTAGGCATTGAAACCAAAAGTTGTGATCATTTTAAAAAAATCAATAAACTGGGTATTCCTCTTGTATTTTACGACAGAGTTCCTACTGATTTTGACGCTAATAAAATAGTTATCAATGATTTTGAATCGGCCTATTTAGCAACAGAGCATCTTATTAAAAATGGTTGTAAACAAATTGGACATATTTCGGGTAGTCAAACTACTAACATCTTTAAAGCACGCTTAGAAGGTTATAAAGCAGCTCTTAAAAAATATAATTTACCTATAGAAGAATCTTTAATATTATTTACCAATAGCCTTAGTTACGAAGAAGGTGTGCAATGTGCTGAAACATACTTAAAAAGTTCATTAAAACCAGATGGTATATTTTGTGCCAACGATTATACAGCCGTAAGTGTGATTCAAGTTTTTAGAAAAGCTGAGATAAAGATTCCTGAAGACGTTGCTATTGTTGGCTTTAGTAATTATCCCATTTCTAAAATTATTGAACCACATTTAACTACGATTAATGACCGTGCGTTTCAAATGGGAGAAGCTGCTACTAAATTACTAATTCGTCAAATAGAGGAAAAGGATGATTCTATAACATCTGAAACGATTACTTTGAAAACAGAATTGATAATTCGTGAGTCTAGTACAAGGTCATAGTTTCAGATGAAAGAGTGTATGGTAGTCTTTATTTTAATTTAGCCAAACGATCATAAAGTACATGAACCGCTTGTACGCGCAATTCATTCTGTTCTTCTAATTCAGAATCATAAAGAAATCCTTTATTAAGAGCTATAAATCTTTTATTTAGCTGTTTTGCATCAGCTAAAATAACATCTAATTCTTTAAGCAATATAGGAGCATGAGAGCTAGTAAAATTAGCAGCATTGTATTTAAACTCCACTTCCTTGAAATCTAAATAATGGACTCTTAAATCGGCCATTAATTTAAATTGATCTAATTCTGCCTTGTTTCGTTTTGGTTTTAATTTTAATAATTCGTTTCTAAGAACATTATATTCAGTTTTAACTTCTGCAATACTTTCACTTTTAGTTGGTTTACCATTACTTATAAGTTCTGGTTCTGCTGATAAAAAATTCCATAATTTTAAAGCGTCCTTTTTACTAAAACCAAATCTTGTACTGGCATATTCAACAACAAAATCTTGAGGATTTATTGCAGCTTCCATGTTTAATGCTTTAGTATAACTAGCTATTAAAATACGAAAAGCAGATAGTGGATAAGTGTTTCTTATTTGCACCATATCTATAACATCATAACCAACATCCCAAGTAAAACCATAAACACCTGTGGTAGACCACGAGGTTATCACCATGCCTTCATAACCAGCTTCTCTGGCATATGGAATAAATTCCTTTTGGTTTTTAAAATGTGTAGACCAATCTGTTACATACCAATTATCCGGGTGACATCGAATGGCTGGAGCTCCCCAAAAGGTGAACCCCATGTCTTGAAGCTTAGGTATATCTCCGAAATGGTTAATTTTCCATCCGTAATTCCAATCTATAAAAATGGTTTCTTTTGGTAATTCTGCTGCTGCTTCAGGATGTTTTAAAATAATATCGGCCCACATGACTGGTTTTTTGCCTAACTCTATAACGAGTTCGGTAATCATTTTCATGTAATCTACAAATAATTTAGATTTCCCTTCTTCTTTTACCTTTACTTGGCATTTTTCACAATGCCCTAATAAATAGGTTTCATCACCTCCAATATGAATATAATCTGAAGTATGTGTTTCTACCAAATCTGAAAATAAATCTCTAAAAAGCGCTTTACTTTCCATAGCCTCCATAGGGCATAATTGGGAAATATCTTTTCGGTCTTCCTTTAAGTTACTATATCTAGGGTTTCTTAAAATATATTCAACATGTCCCAAGCTTTGTTGCAACGGAATGACTTTAATTCCTAATCCATCACAGTGTGCAATAAAATCTTTTACTTCTTCCCGGGTGTATGAATATTCGTTGGAGATAACGGCATGTTTTTCATAAGGGTAAGTGCCTTCCCACTCCATAACCAAGGTATTAATGCCCATTTCAGAAAGCTCATTGGCGAGCTTTTTAAGCGCCTCGGGAGTCATTACCTGTATACGCAGGTCTAAATGAAAACCTTTTACTTTAAAATCTTCCGTAGAAGCTACTGTTTGTGCTGTGATATTTACAGTGTTAGTAAACATCACACTTACTAATAATAAAAATTTAAAAATATTTTTATGATTCATCATATCCTTAACTACATTTATATCTTCTGTATGAAAATTTGATTTTTTTTAGCTATTTATTACCTAAAATACATGATTTTTTAATTATGCGTTTTGTAAACATTCTATGCCTTTATAGGCTTCCTTATCGAAATAGTAATTACAATCGGGGTGCGTAGTAAGAATAGAAGCAGGACAAGATGTGCTTATAGGCTCGGTAAGGGCGTTTTTTACTGCGTCACTTTTATTAGCACCTAAAACCACACAAAATAAATGTGTTCCCTTTAATAGCGTTGGAATGGTTAATGTTATTGCTTTTTCAGGTACTTTTTGAAAAGATTCAAAACAACCATCATTAACTTGTTGTAAGCGGCATGCATCATCTAACTCCACCACTTTTACAATTTCAGAATCATTAAAATCGGCCACATGCGGATCGTTAAAGGCCAAGTGACCATTCTCTCCTATTCCTAAACATACAATATCGATAGGCGCTTCTTCTAATAAATTAGTATATCTTTTTATCTCGCTTGAAACATCATTATTTACGTTAATGGTGTTTTTATTTAAAGGTACTTTTGAAAAAAGATTATTTTCTAAATAAGAAGAAAATAATTGAGGTGACCCTGGTTTTAACCCAATATATTCATCCATATGAAATGCTTCTATTTTGCTCCAATCTATCAATTTCGATTTGGTTAAATAATCGAGCATAGAGTCTTGAGAAGGTGCAGCTGCAAAAACAATTCGTATACTTTCCTTTGTTTTTTGTAATTGAACTATACAATCTTCTACTGCTTTTCCTGCAGCAACCCCCGTTGTTCTCTTGTTAGAAAGAACGTTTATATTCTGGTTAAAATCTAGCATTTATTTATTAAAAATTATTAAAACACAGCGTAGGTGCCTCGTTTTAGGTTAAAAAAAATTCTGGCTGGTAAAGTTTAACCCAACCAGAATTTAATGTATTGCAGAATCATTCAAATAATTATAAAACTTATAATATTTCTACGCGATCTATAATCATTTCTGCTGGTTGATTATTTGTTGGAGCATTCCCTCTAAATAACCATAGATTTAATTTTAATTTCTCATTATTAAGAGGAGGAATATCGTTTCCTGTATACGTCCAAGTACTAATTACATCTTCTGCATTGGGTGCTAAAGTATGTCCATGATAACTACCGAACTCAATACTACTGGCTTTCCAATCAAAAAAATGGGTTGACAGATCACTTTTTAAATTCAAATCGTAACGTGTTTTATTACCCACATTATCTGAAGGCTGTATAGCAAATTGAGAGTCTTGATTCTCAGATTGAGACCATTTAGAAAATTCTATATCAATCTCTTCATTATCATTTTTATAAGTAAAAAGACCACCAACAACATTTTCATCTAATTGGTCTACCCGACTCGCTACATAAAAAACATATTTTTTGTAACCTTGAGATTGGCGTAATGTGATTCCTGAGCAATACCAATTACCATCACCCTTTCTTACAATTTTCAAATGCAACCTGCCTTCATTATCTACCCATACATTTTCTTCTGAATCTGAAAAATAGTTGGGACCTGGACCTTCTTGACCTTCATCAGAAGTTCTTACAATCCATTCATAACCTGAAAAATTAATGATTCTGGTTGAATTTACAGGCGTACTATCATCCGTATAGGAATTAGAGCATGAGTTAATAGCAAAAAATTGTACGATTAAAAAAAAGTTAATTATTAACATTTTTGTTTTCATTAATTAATGTATCTCGTTATAATATGTTGTAATTACTGTATAGTTATATTAACATCAAAATCATCTAAAATAGCTCCTTCAATGTCGCTTGCTGATAGAACCATCTTGTCTTGAGATCCGGATTCGTTATTTATATACACAACGTTCATAGCATCAATATCTTCTTGGGTAAACCTATCACCTACTTTTAGAATGTTTGCACCTCTAATTAACCAACCGTATTGTGGCACTTCTTCTATAGTATATCTAATATCAGCAGGCGCAGAACCAATTACTTCTAAAGTTGCTGTATTTAATACATATGTTTCTCCGCTATTTAAAGTAATTCCAGTATTCGCATTAATTGAAAGAACGGTGTTACCTGTAGAAATTCTAGCAATTAACATGGGAGGATTAAGTCCTAATGTGTTTTGATTGGAATGAAACTCATCCGTCTCATTACTACCTGCTTCACCATCTAGTACAAAAGACACTCTTCTTTTCTTGTCTAAAGTTTTGTAAAAATCTAAAAGATCATATTCAAACTTACTTACTTTGGTCGTTTTTAAAGTTGCTATGGGTGTATTTGTTGGTAATTCAGCGTTATTGAACGTTAAACCTGTTTCTGTCCATAATGTATCTTGAACAGAATACACATCTAGATCTACAAATTTTGCATGAGTAAAACTTACTGCTAATTCAAATTTTAATTCTACAATAGAACCTTCTTTTTGAAAATCTTTCAAATCATACATGATGTACGCTTTTCTATCATAAGTGCCATTCCCGGTAACGTTTTTAACTTTTAACAGTTTATCGTTACCATAATTAGTTCCCGAGGCGCTACCACCATTAATATAAGTATCATACAATGGGTAAATAGTATCCATTACAACAGTAGAATCTGGTGAGTCTGAACTTGTTGAAAGTGCAGAGAAATATACAATGGAAGGTATTACATGTATGACGCCATTAGTTGCTTTTAAATTAGACGTAACAATGGTCCATTGCTGGCTCGTACCTTCATTTACATAACCTGTATAAGCACTATTATGAGATAAATACATCGTTTGTCCATTTTCAGTATTGTAGGCAATTGGGTTGTTTCTTAAAGCTAAAGCAGGAT
This sequence comes from Mariniflexile litorale, assembly GCF_031128465.2. Lineage (GTDB taxonomy): Bacteria > Bacteroidota > Bacteroidia > Flavobacteriales > Flavobacteriaceae > Mariniflexile > Mariniflexile litorale. The sequence continues at coordinate 717,811 of NZ_CP155618.1, forward strand.
CATCAAACGATACGTACGCATCTACAACATGATATTTAATTAAATTACGAAGTATTGGCACCGGCACATCGGATAGACTTTGATAAGCATTATCTTCAAGATAATTTAAAAAAGCTTCATTTGTTGGAGCAACAAATGTTTTGTTTGTAGATGTTTCATATAAACTTTGAACATCGGCTAATTTAATAGCTTCTTCAAACAAGTTTAATGAATCGTGTTTTTGAATGTATGCCCAAGCACTTATGCCTAATTCTGCTGTAGAATTAGAACTTTTATAAGAGAAATTTTCTTGAATTTCACAACTAAAAAACATGCTTAAAACGACTGTAAAGAAAACTCCAATCGAAGCATATAAGGTTATCTTATTATTTTTCATTTTTTCTAGATTTATTTTTAGTATTTATTTTTAACATAGAGACGTTTATCTGTAAAAGATGTTTTGTTCTAAATTAGGATTTCTATTTAAAGCATCCTCCTGAATTGGCCATACTAAATTGGTTTCATCACTTAATCCATTTATGGGGTTCATAACATCGATGGCTCTACCTGTTCTAACTAAATCGAACCAACGGTGTCCTTCAAATGAAAGTTCTATAAGTCGTTCGTGTAAAATTGCAGACTCTAAATCACCATACATACTTATTGCTGCAGCTTCATCTGCAAATTCTGGTATACCAGCTCTTTTTCTAATTAAATTAAGCAATCTAACGGCTTCATCTGTTTCTGTTAGTTTATTATGTGCTTCAGCTTTTAAAAGTATAATATCTGCTAAACGTATAAGCACAATATTATTTCCAGATGGATCTGCACTCTCGTCATTAAAACCTTCCCCAAAAAATTTCCATATTTTTCTAGGATCAGCATTCGTTGTATCGTAAATTAAATCTTTTCTAAGATCATCTGCTTCAAATGAATCTCTAAATGAAACACTTGGGAAATAATGACTATCTGCACCAATAGCGTAAAGAACTCTAAGGGCATTTGTTTGAACATCATTATAACCAATTTCAAAAATACTTTCGTTTGAATAACCTGAAGTAAATATTTTAGACCAATCGTTTATTGTTACTAAAGAATATAAGCTATTACCAAGAACTTTATCGGCAGAATCTACGGCATTAGGATAATCCTTTCTCCACATATATACTTGAGTTAATAAGGCATCCGCCCCACCTTTTGTAAATAAGATTCTTGTATTATCTCCTGAGAAGTTACCTAAACAATTTGTTGAAGCAAAAATTAAATCGTCTACAACTTGATCTAAAACTAATTCTCTATTTGTAGCAGAAACAAAAAACTCTTGATTTACACTCTCATAAGGTTCTGTAATTAATGGCACATCGCCCCAAACTCTCACAGCATAAAAATAAGATAAGGCTCTTAAAGCTCTTGCTTGAGCCACCAATTGCAAACTAAATTCACTTTCAGTTTCAAAAACTTGTGGAATATATTTTATAGCATAATTCGCACGACTAATAGTCTCATAAATATTATTCCAACTTGCTGAAGATATCGATGGACTTAGTGTGTTTTGTTTTAAAATTGAAGGATCTCCGGAATGATTTGTTGCAACTGCATCTGCTCTCCCTTCTCCCCAGAAAGAAAAATTGGTACGGAAAGTGCCTTGAAGTGCATCATAAATTCCATAAACTCCTGCTTGCGCATCACTTGAGGTTTGATAGAATCCTTGTCCAGAAAAACTACTAACAGGATCTTTATCTAGTATGGCTTCAGAACATGAAAATGCTGTTAGCAAAACACTAGCTAGTATGATTTTTTTAATATTTTTCATTTTTTATCTTTTTTTAAAATCCAATATTTAATCCTAAACTGATGGTACGACTTTGAGGATACGATCCCTCATCTACACCAACTCTTAAACCGCTGTAAGAACTAACATCTGGATCGAAACCTGTATATTTTGTCCAAGTAACTAAATTTGTTCCTGAAAGGTAAATATCTAATTTGCTTAATCCGTAATTAGTTATTAGGTTTTTAGGAAAACTATAATTAAGGTTTACATTTTTTAGCTTAATGTAAGATCCGTCTTCAATCCACCTACTTTGTACTCTACTATCACTTTGCTTAGGGTCGTCTCTAACTGGTTTTGGGTAATTAGTAACATCGCCTTGTTCTCTCCATCTAGTTAATGCATCTGTAGAAAGGTTATTGTAACTTACAATAGCATTTCTTTGGTGATTGATTTCACTGTAAATATCATTACCATAAGAATATTGAAAAAATACGTTTAAACTAATTCCTTTATAAGAAAAGCTATTATTTATACCTCCAAAAAAGTCTGGTGTAGCATCTCCAAGAACTTGTCTATCATCTTCATCTATAATATCATCACCATTCACATCGTCCCAAATAGGATCCCCACCTTCAAATACTGGACCTAAAGCCCCATTTGTAATACCATTAACATTGTCTTCATCACGAGAATAAACCCCATTAAATTTCCAGCCGTAAAAAGTACCAATTGGTAAACCTTCTTTTAATATGTGATAAGTTCCATTCTGGATATAACCATTGGTTAATAAATCGTCCGGTAAATCTTTAACAACATTACGGTTTGAACTAATATTAAAATTGGTATTCCATTTAAAATCGCCTACTAAATTGTGTGTACTTATAGCAAATTCAATACCTTTATTTTCAATACTGCCGATATTTTGTGTTATATAATTAAAACCTGTTGTTCTTGGTATGGGCACGTTGTATAATAAATCTTCCGTTAATTTCAAATACACATCGGCATTAAGTACCACTCTATTTTTCCATAAAGAAATATCTAAACCCGCATTATATTGTGTTGTTGTTTCCCAAGTAAGACCAGCATTTGGCATTACGGAAGGTGCAGCGCCTGAAAAATCTAGATAATTAGCTCCTAAGGCAAATTCTCCTTGAGACGTGTAATTACCAATCGCTTCATTACCTGTTTGCCCAATACTTAAACGTAATTTGGCATCATTTACAACATTTATATTTTCAAAAAATCCTTCATCTGAAAAACGCCATCCAAGAGATGCCGATGGAAAATAACCAAAACGATTATCAGTTCCAAATCTTGACGAGCCATCTGCTCTAAGGTTTGCTTCAAATAAATATTTACCATCGTAATCGTAGGATACACGTCCGAAATAAGACAACATAGAGTGCTCGCTAGCAACGTTTACATCTTGATTTGAAATAGTACCTGCACCATTTAAGGTGGTTATATTATCACTTGAAAAGAACATCCCATCTAAACCTACGCGATCGTATCTCCAATTTTGAAAACTAAATCCTGCTAAAGCAGATAAATTGTGTGATTCTCCAATTTGTTTATTAAAAGTAGCATAGGTTTCATTACCCCATGTGGTATTATTAATGGTTCTTACAGAACCTGAATTATAGCCTTCTCTATAATCTAGTGTAGAAGGTATAAATTCATCTTCCTTCATGGAGATAAAATCAAAATTCAAATTACTTCTAAGTTTAAGACCTTCTATAATTTCCAATTCGCCATATTGATTACCAATAATTCTATTACTTGTATTAAGGTGTGTAGCTAATTCTGCTAAACCTAATGGATTTCTTCTTCCAAATTGATATCCATTAAAAGAGCCGTCTGGCAAATAATTAGGAAAAATTGGAGGACGAACTAATAGCTCGCGAATAACACTTAAATTGTTAGTACCAGCAGCATTTATACGGTTGTTTACCCCGTTTGTAAATGATATACTTTGACCAAATGTTAACTTATCAGAAACTTCAAAATCAAGATTCAATCGAGAAGTAACTCTTTTATAGTTAGAATTTAGAATAATTCCATCTTGATCCAAGAAAGAAGAACTCCAGGCATATTTAACCTTGTCAGAACCACCACGAATAGAAAGCTCTACTTTATGTGTTAATGCCATTCTTAATAATTCTTTTTGCCAATTTACATCCCCATTATTTTTAGGATTTAAAGAATCTATAACAATACCATTAGGTACTATAGGATTGTCCATATTATTGTATGAATCTATAACGGCTGATCTGTATTGACTTGCATTTAACACACTAAGTGTTCTTGTAATTTCACTCACACTAGTATTAATACCTATATCAATTTGAGCTTTTTGATTGCTACCTCTTTTAGTTGTAATTAAAACAACACCATTTGCTGCACGAGAACCATAGATAGCAGTTGAAGCAGCATCTTTAAGAATTTCAATAGACTCAATATCTCCAGGATTAATATCAGCCAAAGGATTTAATCCAAAATTTTCCGTTCCATTCAGTGTTGAAAGCGAATTAGATTCTATTGGAATTCCATCAACAACGTATAAAGGTGTATTTCCTGAATTTAAAGAAGAATTACCCCTTACGGTTATAGACATACCTCCCCCTGGAGAACCAGAATTAGATACCACTTGCACCCCCGCTGCTCTACCTTGCAACACAGATATAGGATCTTGGGTATTAGATAACGCAATTTCATCACTACCTATTGAAACGATAGACCCCGTTAAGTTTCTTTTCTTTTTAACACCATACCCAACAACAACCATTTCATCAAGCACATCGGCTGATGGTTGCAACACAACATTAATTTCTTTTTGAGTTCCTATTTTAATTTCTTGATCGGCATACCCTATAAAAGAAAAAATTAAGACATCACTTGGAGACACTTTATCCATAAGATATCCCCCATCCATATCAGAAGAAACTCCCCTTATAGTTCCTTTAACAATTACATTTACACCAAACAGTGGCTGCCCATCATATCCATCTGTAATTTTACCAGACACTTGCATCTGTTGAGAATACCCTAAAGATGTAATAAAAGATATAAGCAAAACGGATATAAATGTTTTAACAGTCAATTTCCCCCTTTTGGCATCGAGAAGGTTTTTTTTAATAAGTTTTTCCATAAATTAAACTTTAGTTTGTTTGTTTTAGCTATCCAAATTTAAATAATATTATTTAATATGCAAACGTTTGCATAATTTTTTTTGAATCAAAAGTTAAAAAACATTTAATTAATCATTAAAATATTTCAAATTATAGGTAAAATAATTACTAATATGAACAATATAGTTATTAATCCATATTGTTAATTAAACATCAAAGTGCAAACGATTGTAATAATTAAAATTATTCACAGGATTAATTCAATAATTGAAAAATTTCGTATGAAGAATTTATGAAATCTATAAATTCTATATATTGAAGCGTTTATCAGTTTTTCGTGGGCTTCAGAATATTAATTTTTACTCACTATTTTCCCTTTTACAGCTTTAAACTGTCTCGTCTCATACATTGAAGCAGTTTAAACTAAGGAAGTACTGTAGTTACTTGACCCGAATGGGTTCCATGGAGTTATGGAATTGTAATGATAAAAAATTAGTTAACTATAATTTTTATTCGTCTGATGATTTCTTCTTTTTCAAATTCAATAATATAAAAACCTGATTTAACATTAATGGGTACATGGTCATCAAAAAAGTTTTTGGATGTGAATATAATTCTGCCATTCATATCAATTATTCTTATTGCATCTAGCTTGATATTTTGATTGAATTTTAGAACATTCCCACTAACTGGATTTATTACCCTAATATTATTGATTTCATATTGAACTATGCTTAAAGTTAAACAAGCGTTAGAAACGGAATTTTCATTTTCAATAATACCTTTAGGAGTTAAGTCTTTTCCAGAAAAACCAATATAATTACTGGGATATTTTTCAGCTCTAAAGATGGAATTAAAATTTGGTGAAACATTTTCAAATTGATTAAATATACTATTTCCTGATGGATTTTTATAAGTCCACACGTGCTCACCCGCTTTTGTAATTTCAGAAACTTGTCCTAAAGAACTTTCGCAAATTATAAAGTTACCATTTGGAAGACTATGTGTTCCCGATTTTATTTCTTCGTACATGGTTCTTTCTAATATAGAACCACCCCATGACCAGTTAAAGTTTAATGGTTTAAATGTATTATTCTCTTTAGTATAAGTATTGCCAGAAATCTCAGGATCTAATAAATGAACCGTGCTGTAGGCTCTAGTTTCATATTCTCCATTGTTAAAAACAGATATTTTACCTTCATCCAAATATCCAGGTTCTACCCATTTTACATCATGCTGTGAAAATAGTTTTTGATCTTCAACCCCTCCTTGCTTATAAACTCTGGGGTTACCCCATCTCCACAAAATATCTCCTCCAAGATTTGAATTACCCCCAGTATGACCTGAAGCTTCAGTAGTTGTAGTACTGTGGTCTATAATATAAATTTCATTTAAATTTCTTGCAGAGATAATAATTTGGTCAAGATTTGCATTATAATCAATACCATTTACATGCGTATAACCTCTTTCGAGATTTTCAACGTTAGAATCAACATAGTTTATATCAATAAGTTCAGGGTGATTTCCAATGATACCAAAATTCGCTTTTGTATTGTCATAATCTTGAATGAGATGGTCTATAAATTTCCATTCCCAAACAATTTCAGCATTGTCAGTTCCAATCGGTTTTAATTCAACTATTTTATCAAGGCCAATAACTTGATCAACTTTAAGAGGATCTTTTCCATTAGCAATAATCTCTGTATTAGAATAACTATCTGTAATTATGCATAAAATATTCCCATTAGGAAGTGGTTCAATGTCATGGTGTTGATTTAGTCCATTGGTATTCATCTCATAGTTCCATAGTACTGTATTATCCCAGTCTCTAATTTCTAACTTATCTTTCCCTGCCCTTAGTAATGTTCCATTTTCTAAAAGATAGCAGGTCGCCCCTGGTAACTCTGTAAAAGTCCATTCATTTACCTTTTCACCACAGTTGTTAATTAAATACACACTATTGTTTACTTCTGGGGTAAATAGCGTGTAACCTTCCGAGACATTGTTGTGTAAAAAAAGCAACCCAACCGTTGGAGCTTGCGACCAAACGAAAGAAACTGTTAAAAGAAGGATACATGTTATTTTTTTTATCAAAATAATTTTTATTAAAGTTAAAATCTAGTAATCAGAGTAATAGATAAATTCCAAAAAAAAAAATTACAATTTCTAAGTCAATTTATGTAACTCTAAATCTAGCAAACTAATGTCCTCAAGTATATTATAAGTCCAGTTTCTAGAATGCTTTTAATATTCCCACCTCACGAAAGCTTCCATAGCAGCATAATGAGACAAACCTAATTGGTGGTATAAATCGGCCGTTTCTCTATTTCTATCTTCTGCACGTTGCCAAAACTCCCTGCTATCGCTTCCTTGAAATACCACCCCATCTTTTTGAGATTGATGTTTAAAAATACCTTTTCGTTTTTCTAATACTTGGTCGGGGCCCATAGGTATAGCCATTTCAATTTCATCGATGCCCCATTCTTGCCATGCTCCTCTGTACAACCAGACCCAACAGTCTTTCATAAACTTTTTTGGTTTAAGTTGTTTTACCGCTTCAAAAACAGCATCTAAACATACTTTATGTGTACCATGAGGATCTGCCAAATCACCCGCAGCATATATTTGATGTGGTTTTATTTGCTCAATAAGATCCATAGTGATTTGAATATCTTCCTTACCTAAGGGTTTTTTCTCGATTGTACCCGTTTCATAAAACGGAAGTTCCATGAAATGGATTTGAGCATCGGGAATACCTATAAAGTAAGATGTCGCTTGGGCTTCTCCCTTTCTAATCAAGCCCTTAATGTATCGCACCTCGGGGATATCGATCTCGCTTGCTTTTTTATTTTTAAGAAAGGTTTCTGATTTTTTATAGATGTTTTCAGCTTCTATGCTATCTATTCCAAATTTATCATTGTAATCACATACAAAACTAGCAAAACGAAGTGCTTCATCATCAGCTACAGCGATATTTCCAGAGGTTTGATAACCAACATGGACTTCATGCCCTTGCTCATGTAAACGCTTAAAAGTACCTCCCATACTAATAATATCATCATCTGGATGCGGACTAAAAATAAGAACGCGTTTTTTAGCTGGTTCAGCACGTTCTGGTCGTTTAGCATCATCAGCATTAGGTTTACCTCCTGGCCAACCTGTAATAGTGTTTTGTAGTTTATTAAAAATTTTGATGTTAATATCATAAGCAGGCCCCGAATCTGCTAATAAATCGCTCATCCCGTTTTCTATATAATCGGCATCAGTTAACATTAAAATAGGCTTTTTTAAATGAAGCGCTAAACCTAATACTGCTTTTCTTATTAGTTTATCTGTCCAATTAATTTTTTCAACCAACCAAGGTGTGTTAATACGAGTTAGTTTGGAAGATGCTTCTTTATCCAATACAAAAGTCGCGTTGTTATGTTCTTGTAAAAAAGAAGCAGGTACTAAGTTTGTTACAGAACCTTCAACAGATTGCTTTATGATATGCGACTTCCCTTCACCCCAAGCCATAAGTATCACTCTTTTAGCTTCCATGATTTTTTTCACTCCCAGTGTAATGGCCGTTCTAGGCGTATTGTTTAGTCCAGAAAAATCACCACTTGCAGCCACTCTTGTAATATGATCTAAGGCTACTAATCGAGTTTTTGAGTTTTGTAAAGAACCCGATTCGTTAAATCCAATATGTCCATTACCACCAATACCTAATATTTGTAAATCGATACCACCTAAAGCTTCAATTTTTGCTTCGTATTGACTACAATAATCTCCAATAGCATCTTTTGCTAGAGTACCATCTGGGATATGATAGTTTTCTGGTAATATATCTACATGATTAAATAGTAATTCTTTCATAAACCTTACATAACTATTTATAGAATCAGGTTCCATTGGGTAGTATTCATCTAAATTGAATGACACCACGTTTTTAAAGCTTAAACCTTCTTCTTTATGTAAACGCACTAATTCCGCATACAAACCCTTAGGTGATGAGCCTGTAGCCAATCCTAATATACAAGGTTGTTTTTGAGCTTGCTTTACTCGTATTAAGTCTGCAATTTCTTTAGCAACCGCTTTAGATGCACTCACGGAATTTTCAAAAACAATGGTTCCTGCGTTTTCAAACCTTTTTTCAAAACTTGTAGATTTATCTATACTACTCTTTAACATGTTTTTCGTGTTTTCTTAATTTATATTTTTTCTTTTAAGCTATTTATTTTCTTGACCAACTTTTATATTTATGCCCTGATATAGCAAAAAATAAAATCAACACATAACATGGTATTAATATCCAATAACTATGTGTAGAAGCGGTTGCCAGAGCATCGACGTCATTTAATCCACTGGCGATAAGTTCGTGTTTATTCGCATCTACCATTCTGCCATATAGCGGTGGAATGATGGCCCCGCCCGAAATAGCCATAATCAATAAAGCTGAACCCGTTTTAGTGAATCTCCCTAAACCTTCAAGCGTTAAAGGCCATACTGCTGGCCATACCAAAGCGTTAGAAATGCCCAATGCAGCCACAAATAAAATGGAAGTAAAGCCGGTTGTAAGTAGAATGCAAATGCTAAAGATAATTCCTAATACGGCACTAATTTTTAGTGCAGTGCCTTGCTTTAAATATTTAGGTATTAAAATAACCCCTATGGCATAGGTAAATACCATCGCTAACAATGTTAAGGTTGTAAAAAACTTAGCATCTGCAGCAGGAAAACCTAATGATATACCATAAGCAATAATAGTATCGCCTGCTATAACTTCTGCTCCTACATATACAAACAACGTTAGTACACCTAACCATAAATGTGGAAATTGAAAAATGCTGGTTTTTACAGTCGAGCCTTCTTCGGTCTCATTAACTTCAGGAGCATCTACATTAGGTAGCGGTGCTTTTCTTATTAATATACCTAGTATAAATAAAACGATAGCCATAACTAAATAAGGCATAAATACACTATCGGCCATGGTATCTAAAAGCATTCCTTTTTCGTTAATAGACGCACTGCCTAATTTTTCTTTTACCTCATCGATACCCGATAATAATAGGGCTCCGAATATTAAAGACCCTAAAGCACCTGCTGTTTTATTTGCTATACCCATAATAGCAATACGTTTTGCACCACTATCGATAGGACCTAGTATGGTAATGTATGGGTTTGCTGCTGTTTGCAACAAAGTCATACCGGTACCTTGAATAAAAATCCCTGCTAAAAACACCCAATAAGTTCTTGCCTCGGCTGCTGGAATAAAAACCAGAGCTCCAATGGCCATTATTACGAGTCCTAGAGACATCCCTTTTTTATAGCCTATTTTATTTAAAATGTAAGATGCTGGCAGAGCCATTACTACAAATGAGATATAAGATGCTGAAGCTACTAAGTAAGATTGTGCATCGGTTAGCTCATTAATAGTTTTCATGAATGGAATCAATGCGCCGTTTATCCAGGTTACAAATCCGAATATAAAAAATAAGCTAGCTATAATGATAATAGGAACTAAATTATTCTTTTCTGTTGATGTGTTTTGCGATGCTTTCATAGGTGCTTTTATAAAATTAATTTGTTTGTAATCATGTATTCAAATTTAAAATATTAATTATTTATAAATATCTGTTTTCCTGATTTAAAAACACTTAAAATAGATATGGAATTGTTTTTTAATTTAAATAAAACAAAATCATTATCAGTATCACGTATATTTACCAATTTCTTGGGCTGGATGGATGCCAATGACCAAGCTTCAGATAAACTCAACATATTACTTGAAAAAAGTTTATTAACACAATCCAATAAAGAAACAGCCGATCCTGCTAACATATTTTTATTACTGCACATAGAAAGCCTTCCTCCTTTTTCTAATGTCACTTTCCCACCAATATGAGATTGATAAACTCCTGTTTCCATTCCTGCGAACATGGTGGAGTCACTGACTAGAATAACTTTATTTTTTTTAACCTTTAATACTATTTTTAAAAAATTATCAGGCAAATGAAATCCATCGGCTATAATACTCGGTGTTAATTCAGTATTTGCTAGTTGATCAAAAATAATATTTGAGTTTCTATGAAGCGATAATGGCGCACCATTACCAAGATGGGTGGACATTGTAGCGCCTGCATTAACAGCTGCTTTTATTTGTTCGTTACTAGCCACCGTATGCCCAATAGAAACAACTATATTATCGACAGCACATTTTTTAATAAAATCTATCGAATTATCCCACTCTGGACTTAATGTAATTATCTTAATTCTATTACCTGACGCTTCTTGAAACACTTTAAACAGTTCCCAATCGGGAGCTTTTATATAATCTTTAGAATGTGCACCCGACGCTTCTTTTACAGGTGAAATAAATGGTCCTTCCAGATGAATACCATTTATATAAGAATTAATTAAAGGGTTTTTCAGACATAATTCATTTATATTTTTTAAAAGATTTATGATATTTGAGTCTGAATTAGTAATTACAGTTGGGAAGAAAGATAAAACACCTGCTTTGGCTAAATTATTAATAACATTCAGAAAATCGTCTTCAAGTATTGGAAACGTATTAAAATCGACCCCAGAAAAACCATTTATTTGGAGGTCCAGAAAACCAGGACCTAAAAAAATAGTTTCATTATCATTTGTTTCAATATTTTTCTTTGAAACTAATAGATTATCATCAACTACAATTTGAATTAATTCATTTGAAATACAGTCAATACAATTAATCATTTCTTTCATTCTAAATTTATTTCAATAGTATTAAAATTTAATTTTCGTCTTTTTTATCAATAGCTTTTAATAAGTCCAATACCTCTGTTGAAACTTCTTTTTTATTTATAAGACCAAAAAATATGTATAAAACAATAGAGACTATTAAAGGCAAGCTTATCTCTAGAGCAAAAGGCATACTGAAGGCGTAAATTTTAATTAAGGCAAATGTGAACAAGCCTCCAAAAACAGAAACCAATGCAGCTGTAGAGCCACTTCTTTTAAATAATGGAAGCATACCTAACAACATAGGTACTGCAATTGGACCAACGAGCGCTGCAAACCAAGTAACTATCAACCCTAAAATACCTCCAAAAGATTCGTATTGAGTTGCAATAAGTATGGTAAAAAATATAAAAATAAACGTTACTTTTCTCGCTACTATTAACGGATTTATTGATTCAGAAATATTAAATCTCTTAAAATGAAGAGGCAAAATATCTCTGGTTATCACTGCTGAAATAGTATTCGCATCACTAGATGTCATAGACATGGTGGTTGCAAACATGGATGCCAGCACTAAACCAATCATTCCTTTTGGCAAGAGAGTGATTGTTAATAATCCATAAGATTCTGTAGGATCTTCTAAGTTGGGTAATAAAATAGGTGCCGCCCACATTGGGAAAAATAATATTAATGGCCAAATTAAGTATAAAACACCCGATAATATGGCTGCCCTTTTAGTATTTAATTCATTTGGCGAGGAAATATATTTCGTTGCTAAATTCCAAGTACCTCCATTATAGCTTAGCATATTTATAAATAAGAAAGCTAAAGCAAAACCAACCGTGTAAGGTTCTGTAAAGGGTTCGCTATTCTTAGCAGGTAATTTATCCCAAATAGTAAAAACAGAATCTAATCCTCCAAGTTTGGATGTGGCAGCAAAAAACATGGCAATACCAGCACCTATTTGAACAATAAATTGCACAAAATCACTTACAGTTACCGCCCATAATCCTCCTATGGTTATATAGATAATTGATATACCTCCAGAAAAAAGAACCCCATAAAGAATTGGAATACCTGTAAATACTTTTAATAAAATAGCAATAGCCGCCCATTTAGCAGCAACATCAAATAATTTTAGAATAACACCACTCCAAGCAATAACTTGTTGTGTTTTTACACCATACCTTATGGAAAGATATTCTAAAGGTGATTGTATGCCTATTTTTTTTCGTAATCTCACCCAACGTACTGGAAATATATTAATAGTTACTAAAATAGATATACCAACCGTCATTGCCCACCAAACATATATAGAAAACCCGTGTGTATAGGCTAATCCTGCATAAGCCACAAATACAGCACCACTGTAACCAGATACATGATGAGATATACCAGATAACCACCAAGGCATGTTACCTCCAGCTGTAAAATAATCACCTGAATCTTTATTTTTAAAATGTGCCCAAACCCCAATAACTACCATTATTATAAAAAATATAATAATTACAATCCAATCTAATAGTTCTAGCGTCATGTTAGGTTCTTTTTAAGTTATTTATTTAACAAATCTATTTTTTATTTACGGTAACGTACCTCAAAAATATGAAAAAAAATATATTAACCTAATATTATTTAAAAAAAGGACTCAAATAATTAATAGTATTTATAATTCTTTTTAGTTATTATATCTAAAGGCATGATTATTTCTTTCTCAACTTCTTTCTTAAGAACAACATGTTCAAACAACTTATAAACAGCTTGATACCCTTGTTCTTCTGGTCGTTGGCAAATTAAAAAATCTATAATCTCTTTTTCAAGGTATTCAATATCTTCATTAAAAAAATCATAACCAATAAGATAGATTTTTTCACCAGCTCTCTTTTCAAAATATTTAGCTATATATGCTACTTTTGAATTAGGAATAAAAACGCCTTTGATCATAGGATTCTCTTCTAAAGTTTGAGTCAACATCCTATTAATAGCATTTTCATTAAAATCTGTGATTACTAAGGATTTAGTAACTATTGAATTATTCTTTTCTTTCAAATATGCATTCATGCCCTTTTCTTTTAGGCCTATGATACCTTCCGTATCCATAGTATCTTTTAAATGTAAAATAAGGATTTCACCTTTATTAAAACAGTAATTAAATAACTGAGCTGCCAACTCTCCACTTTCAAATAAAGGTTGCTGAATACTACATAACGAATCTATCTTCCTAACATTAGAATCAATGAAAACGTAGGGACGCTTTTTCTCTTTACAATCTTCTAATAAAATTTCAATTTCATCAGCAAACTTAGAAGTTAAAACCAATCCTTGAATATCACTATTAATCAATTCAAGTACTTTCTTTCTAATTTCTTTATTATTATCTTGTTTAAACGTGAAAGTTTTAATCTTAATACGGTATTGTGACAACTCTTTTTGAGCTTTTACAATCCCTTTCATTGGAAACTCCCAATACCCAGACCCTTCAGAAATATTTGGTAATAAAACCCCTAAAACAATTTTTTTACTCTTTGAAAGGTTACTAGCCATAATATTAGGCTGATAACCCATTTTTTCTATTACTTTTAATACCTTATCCTTTGTTTTTTTACTTACACCTGCACGGTTATGTATTACACGATCCACCGTAGCCAGAGCCACATTAGCTGCCTTAGCAACATCTTTAATCCCTATTATTCGTTCATCACTATCCATACTATTTTTTTACAATATCTGTTTAAAAACTAAACAGGTTGAATCATCTTAAAAACCCCTATTGTATTATGTTTTACATAACAAAATTAAACTATACAAACGTGTTGTTAAATTCTTTTTCGCTTTAAATTCAATATAAACTTACTTTTACGGCAAAAAATAAATCAACAGATTGTTAATTATTTCAAATTGACCAATTCCAAACTTAAATATTTAATTACATTTACGGTAACGAAACTCAATTTTTACAAAAAAACATAATTATTACCACACTAAAAAATGATTAGTCGTATTGTTTTTAGTAATTAGCTCTGAAAATAAAATATTAATTAGAATAAAAATATTTCGTGAAGGAAAAATTAATAATCCCTAATATCTCTAACTCTTCAAATAAACAAAAAGACTTTGAAAAAGTTTTAAAATTGTCTGATTATCATCATATCGACCAATATCCATGGGGAAAAACGGATGAATTTCAAAAAATACGTTTTAAAATTGCTCACAACAATAAAAACATTTACTTATACTACGATGTTACGGAGCCTGAAATGATGGCGAAATATTCCAACCACAACGACCCTGTATGTAAAGATAGTTGTGTAGAGTTTTTCATAGCATTTGAAAAAGATGCAAACTATTATAATTTTGAATTTAATTCTTTAGGCACGTGCCTTTTGGCATGGGGACCTGACAGATATAACAGGCAATTACTAGATACCAAGAAAATAAATTTAATAAAAGTAAAAACGAAAATAAAACGAGTTAACAAAAATGGTTTAACACTATTTAATTGGAAAACATTTATAAAAATTCCATTAAAAACCTTTTCATTTAGTAGTATAAAATCTCTTGAAAACATTAAAGCAAGAGCAAACTTTTACAAATGTGGTGACGACCTATCTAAACCTCATTACATCACCTGGAACACTATAAAATCTGAAAAACCTGATTTTCATTTAAAATCTTACTTTGGAGACATTGAATTTGATTAGACTATAAAAAAACAAATCATTTTATAAACCCAATTGATTACAATAAATTTCTCTTCCATATTATTTAGTCAGACATTTAGACATTATATAAAATTTACAACTTAAACCAATTTTTTATCATTTCACTTTCTGTATTTAATTCAGAATGATAAATATGTTCGTTTTTTAAAGCATCATATGTATAATCTTTGCTCCAAATTTCGAAACTTTTAGAAACTGCTTCAATCGCATCGCAAATAAATCCAACTTCTGCGTTTGTCATGGTAGGATGTACAGACATTCTAACCCACCCTGGACGCTCTATTAAACAGCCTACAAGGATTTTCTTTTCTATAAATTTTGAAGTGGTCTTATCTACATTTAATAAATAATGTCCGTAAGTACCTGCACAAGAACATCCTCCACGAGTTTGCACTCCAAACCTATCATTTAATAATTTGACTATTAAATTGTAATGGGCATTTTCAATATAGAATGAAAATACACTTAATCTATTGGTATGTTCTGAAGCTAATATTTTTAGATTTTTAATATTTTTAAGTCTTCCAAAGATAATGGCATTCAATTCGTGTTCTCTATCTAAAATATTTTGAATACCCATTTTCTCTTTCAATTGAATAGAAAGGGCTATTCTGATAGCCTGTAAAAACCCAGGTGTACCACCATCTTCTCGGGTTTCTATATCATCAATATAATCATGGTCTCCCCAAGGGTTTGTATAGTTTACGGTACCTCCACCTGGATTATCAGGAACTAAGTTTTTGTACAATTTTTTATTAAATATTAAAACACCCGAAGTTCCAGGACCTCCTAAAAATTTATGTGGTGAAAAAGTAATAGCATCTAAATATTCATCTTCATCGACTGGGTGCATATCTATCATAACATAAGGTGCAGAACACGCAAAATCTACAAAACATAAACCATTATTTTGATGCATTATCTTGGCGATGTCATGGTATGGTGTGATAATGCCAGTAACATTTGAACAGCCTGTAATAGCAGCAATTTTAATAGGTGTCTCATTGTATTTTTGTAACAACCCTACTAAGCTTTCTAAACAAGGCAATCCATCTTTGTTCGATGGAATTACTATTACCTTTGCGATAGTTTCTAACCAAGAAGTTTGATTAGAATGATGCTCCATATGCGATACAAAAACAATTGGTCTTTTTTCTTCTGGAACTACGGTATGATCTTTTAAATTTTCATTGAGTTTGATACCTAAGATACGCTGAAACTTATTAATAGCTCCCGTCATGCCTGTACCTACAGTAATTAGAATATCGTCGTTTGAGGCATTAACATGTTTCTTAATAATTTGTCTGGCTTCATGATAGGCATGCGTCATCACACTACCTGTAATAGACGTTTCGGTGTGTGTGTTTGCTACAAAAGGGCCTATATCATTTAAAAGCTTCTCTTCTATGGGTCTATATAAACGCCCGCTTGCTGTCCAATCGGCATAGATAATTTTCTTTTCTCCATAAGGAGATAAAAAAGATGTATTTAAGCCTACTATGTTTTCTCTAAATGACGCAAAATAGGCTTCAAGATTTGGTATTGACACCTTTGACTTGTTAGTATTTGTAACTTTTTGGGTATTTTCAATGATACTCATGTTCTTAAGTTTTAAGAAAACTACTTAAACTTTAAAATTCCTTTTTGCAACCATTCAACATAGGTGTCTACATCGGGCGTGTAACCTACTGGAGTAATCAAATTTTCTTCATTATGGTCCATTAATACATAAAACGGTTGTGAGTTAGCTTTGTACCTAATAGTTTGTAACTCGCTCCATTTTTGTCCAATATATTTCAACTTTTTCCCTGGCTTTAATTTGGATTCGGTAACTTCATGAGCTTCTAAAGGGCGTTTGTCATCAACATACAATGATATTAATACGATATCGTTTTTAAGAATATTAAGTACTTCTGGTTTAGGCCACACGTTTTGCTCCATTTTTCTACAGTTTACACAGGCCCAACCTGTAAAATCTATCATAACAGGTTTGCCGACTTCTTTTGCATATGCGAGCCCTTTATCATAATCATTAAAGGCTAAAATGTCGTGTGGTGCTAATAAATGCGCGCCATCTGGTAAACCTTCATGAGAATCTAAAACGGAGGCTGTACCCATTTTTGAAAAACCAACCCCGTATGGCGATTCGCTATATTCTAACGGTGGTGGGAAGGCACTTATTAAATTTAAAGGTGCTCCCCAAAGTCCTGGTATCATATAAATAGTAAATGATAAAACAACAAGCCCTAAACTGAGTCTTCCAACAGAAATATGGGTTAAGGGCGAATCGTGTGGTAATTGTATTTTTCCGAATAAATAAAATGCTAATGCTCCAAAAATGGCTATCCAAATGGCTAAAAATACTTCACGCTCTAACAAGTGTGCTTGAAGTACTAAATCGGCTTGTGATAAGAATTTAAAAGCTAAGGCTAATTCTAAAAACCCAAGTACGACTTTCACGGTGTTTAACCAACCACCAGACTTTGGTAATGAATTTAACCAACCTGGGAATGCAGCAAATAAAGCAAAAGGTAAAGCGATAGCTAGTGAAAAGCCTAGCATGCCAATTATAGGAGCTAAACCACCTTTAGAGGCAGCTTCAACCAACAAGGTTCCAACGATAGGACCGGTACATGAAAATGAAACTATAGCCAATGCTAGTGCCATAAAAAAGATGCCTATCAATCCGCCTCTATCAGCTTGTGAATCTACTTTATTTGCCCAAGAATTTGGTAGCATAATCTCAAATGCACCTAAAAAGGATACCGCAAAAATGACTAACAGTAAAAAGAATATAATATTAAACCATACGTTGGTTGCCAGTGCGTTTAATGCATCGGCACCAAATATACCAGTGACAGCAGTTCCTAATAATACATAAATAACAATGATACAAATTCCGTAAATAATAGCGTTTCTTATTCCTGCTGCTTTGGTTTTGCTCTGTTTGGTAAAGAAACTCACCGTCATAGGAATCATAGGAAACACACAAGGTGTTAACAAGGCTGCAAATCCTGACAAGAATGCTATGAAAAAGATAGACCAAAGTCCTTTGTGAGACTCATCATTCGTTATTGAATCTGCATTATCTAAAATAGTTTCATTTGAATTTACGACTGCTTCATCAGAAAGTATGAATACCAAATCGACTTCGGTTGGTGGTAGGCACCTACTATCATCGCAAACCATAAACTCTACAAAAGCATTGATGCTTTTAATATCACTCTCTACAATCACTTTTTGTTTGAAAATCGCCGACTTTTCGAAGAATTTAATCTTCATTCCAAAAACTGGATCATCAATAGTATGGCCTTCTTCTTCTGAAGTGTTTCCAACGATATTGAAACCTCCTTCGCTATCATCATAAGTAAAGGTAGTGGCAATGGGTCCATTTTCTGGGACATTTTGTGAATATAAATGCCATCCAGATTCTATAGTTGCCTTAGATGTTAATTCGTACTCGGTATCTGATAGTTTTTCAACACTTGTCGTCCATTTTACAGGTTCAAGAATTTGGGAGTGACCTGTTAGTGATAGGATTAAAACACTTAATAGGAAAAGAAACTGCCTCATTTTATGATATTGTTTATTTGATGTTGAATACTAAATCTACTTCGGTAGGTATACATTTACTGTCGTCGCAAACCATAAACTCAACGGTTGCGTCTACTTTAAAGGGCGCTTTTGCTTTTAATTTAATACGCTGTTTAAATGATGCTTTATTTTCGAAGAATTTAATCTTCATACCAAAAATAGGATCATCAATCGTAACTCCTTTTTCTTCAACGGTATTTCCTTTTTTAAGATAATTAGCGTTGCCTTTAAATATAAAACTTGTGGCAATAGGACCATCTTCTGGAACATTTTGAGAATATAAATGCCAATGAGATTCTATAGTTGCAGTTGCAACCAATTCATACTCGGTATCTGAAATTTTAGAAACTGATGTTGACCATTTTACCGGCTCTAGAATTTGGGCTTGTAAAATGCTAAAAGCGAAAAGAGTAAAAAGAAATATGACTTTTTTCATGTGTGTAAATTTATTGTTTTGGTTTGAATACAACTTCGTACGATTTTCCACCATCAAGCACTTGTTTTGCGATTTCTTGAATGTCTTTTTTAGACATTCTGTTCACAATGTTTTCAAAGTTTTTAGGGTCGTTTATGTTTTCGTTATACCTAAAGTAAGACGTAAGTACTTGCATATCATACCCGTTTTTATCTTTTGCTTGTTCGCGTTCTTTTATAAAATTTGTTCTTGTTTTATTTAGATCCTCCTCTTTAATATCGCCCTCAGCTATTTTTTGAAGCTCTGCATTCACTATTTCAACTAAATTATCTGCCATGTCTGGGTTGCAATCAAAACGAAAAGACACGTAAGCTTGTGATTTTGGTTCTCTAGAGAAGCTAGCATTTGCTCTTGGACTGTACGCACCACCTTCTGATTCTCTTACGGTTTCCGTAAGGCGGAGTTGTAAAATATCTCCTAAAACATTCGTGTAAATAGCGTTATTTTTAGTGTATGGCATTTCCTTTTTGTAGGCTATATTAACAGATGCCTTAGGGTCTTCCATGTTTAAATAAATGTCTTCATCTATGGTGTTTGATATCCATTCGGAATCATTGTCTTTATAATTCTCTTTTGTGTTTTTAGTCGGCAGACTAGCTAAATAAGTTTCTAAAAGAGGTTTTAATTGGTTCTCTTTAACATCCCCTACGATAAAAAACTCAAAATCTGAAGCATCGGCAAAGCGGTCTTTGTATATAGTCTGTATCTTTTCAAATGAAATATCTTTAGCATAATCTTGGTTAAAAATACGCTCTTTCGGATTGTTTTTTCCATACAACGCTACTGTTAAACTATCTCGCATCTTTTCACCAATGTCTTTACTTCTTCTAACAATGTAGTTGTTTATATTGCTTTCTAAAACTTTAAATGCTTCCTCATCAAAACGGGGTTTCACAAAATATACATGCGCTAATTGCAACATAGTTTCTACATCTTTTGTATTTGATCCGCCAGAAAGCGATTCGTTTATGTTTCCTAAACTTGTTCTAACACTTGCTGTTTTTCCTGCCAAGACCTTCTTTAAATCGGTTGCTGTAAACTCTCCCAATCCAGACATTTGAACTAAGTTACCAACTAAACTTGCCGATGGCAAATCTGCATCATTTAAAAGCGAAGTACCACCACAACTAATAGCATTTAAAGATACTTTATCTTTTTCTTTATCTACAAATTTGTAATGCACTTTAATACCATTACTTAAAAGAAACGTGGTAGCATCTATCTTTTTATTATGACTTGATTTGGAAATTTTACCTGCTTTAATGTTTAAGCCAGAAATTAATGTTTTACCTTCTAAAGCTTCAGTATAAGGTTGTATGGATGCATCATTTTCTACTTCAGAAATAATAGTTTTTGCTTGCGCTTCTGTTAAATTATCTTGCCCTTCAACTCCTGTAACATTTAAAAACCTATTACTCTTAGCGTATAAGCGTTGTATAGTACTATGTAACTCTTCTGCAGTAATTGTATTTAATATGTCTTTCGCAATTTCATACTCCTTTTCTACATCTGTAATAGTTGTATTTGATAAGAAATTATTTTGAATACCTCGCTCTATTTGAGCATGACTGATATCTTCTTTCTTAGCTATTTGGTTTTCATAAGATGTTTTTATTTCAGAAATAGATCTTTCTATTTCAGATGGAATGTATCCATAATTAACAGCTCTTACAATTTCTGTTAAAACTTCTCTAAATGCCTCCTTTTGCATATTTGGCTTAGGTGAAATTGCGATACCAAAAGAGTTGGATGTTTTAGACAAACTTCCGTAACCTATATATGCGCCTAAAAAATTTGCATCAGGTTTTTGAGATTTTTCTGAAATTCTGGCATATAATATTTTTGTTGCCATCAATTCTAACAATGTGCGTTTTAAATCGGCTACCGTTTCGGTTTCTAACGATTTTTTATGACGAATTCCAAAATTTAAACTAGCTGTTGAAATTTCAGGATCTGTAGCCAAACTATACAACATTTCTGTATTTTCTGGAATTTCTACAACAAAACGTTCCTTTGGATTATTTACTGCTGGAATTTCTGAAAAACTAGCGATTATTTTTTTCTCAATGTCATCCACATTTACATCTCCTATAACAGCTATAGCTTGTAAATCGGTACGATACCAATCGTGATAAAAATCTCTTAAAGCCTTGTATTCAAAATTCTCAACCACAGACATTAATCCTATAGGTAATCTATCGGCATATTTTGAGTGGTTAAATGTAATAGGTAAACTTGTTTTGTATAAACGCATTTGTCCGTTTTGGCGGGTACGCCATTCTTCTTTTATTACACCGCGTTCTGCATCTATTTCTTCATCAGTTAGCAATAAGTAGTTAGACCAATCTTTTAATACCATCAAACAAGTATCTACTAAACCATCTTTGGTTGGAATGTTGCTTAAATTATAAACAGTTTCATCAAACCCTGTATAAGCATTGATATCTTTTCCAAATACCGCTCCATGCTTTTGAAGTGTATTTAATATCCCTTTTCCAGGAAAATTCTCGGTACCATTAAATGCCATATGCTCTAAAAAATGCGCTAAACCCTGTTGGTTATCATTTTCTAATACGGAACCCACATTTTGAATAATATAGTAACTAGCTGCATCTTTTACCACATCGGTACTTTTTATGTAGTAAGTCATTCCATTAGGTAAAACTCCTTTTTTGATTGTTTCATCTACAGGCAAAGGCTCACTATAATTGATGGATTGTGCGACACCCTTTGTTGTTAGTAAAACAAAAAGGACCATTGATAAAGTTAAAATGTGTTTCATGTAAATTTCTCTATTTTATAGATTTGACTAAATTATAATTTTAAACAGTCTTTATGACCTATTTAGGATAGTTTTAATAAAATAAGGACTGATTCAAACAGCCCTTATTTTTTATAAATCTTCTTTACTAGAAATATAAACGAGTGAATAACTCAAATAATAAAGAAGCGCTTCTTTGTGCTACATTTATAAGATAAGACGAATAAACAATTATCATACCTATTAATAAAATGTTAAAAATTTATTTTTCAAATATTTTAGCTAGATTTTCTTCTAATGTGTACCCTCTTAAATTGGTTGTTATAATACGTCCTTCTGGATCAATAAGAAGATTTCTAGGGATGGATTTTACATCGTATAATCGAGCTACTTCATTATCAAAACCTTTTAAATCTGACACATGCGACCAAGGAAGGTTCTCTTGTTTAATAGCATTTAGCCAAGCGTCTCTTTTAGTATCTAAAGACACTGCTAGTATGTTAAAACCTTTGTCGTGATATTTTTTGTAAGCCATAACTAAATTAGGGTTTTCAGCTCTACATGGACCACACCATGAAGCCCAAAAATCTAACAATAAATATTTTCCTCTAAAATCTGATAATTTAATTGGATTACCATTTTCATCGTTTTGAGTAAAATCTATAGCTAGTTCTCCAATATCAACACGCTTTTTATTTAAATTTTCTAAAAACTCTAACCCTAATATACTGCTACGGTGTTCTAAAGGAAGTCTTTTAAAATAGGGAATTAAATCACTTTCCTCATAGCCTTTTTGCGCAAATTCATTTAATGTTTTTAAACTAATGTATGACTTAGGATTTTTATCTATAAAATTAAAAAGCAAAGAATCTCTATATTTTATTCTTTTATTAAGAATAGCGGCCTTTTCTAATACCAATACTTTCTTTTTTTCTTCAGAAACTTCATTTTTAATAGATTCAGTTATTGAATTGTATTCATCATCATATTTTTTGGGACCATAAAGTATTTCTGACTGTAATTTAAACTCTGTATTTAATTTTGAACCCGTAATAATAGCATTTTTAACGGTATCTTTAATACTTACTAGAATATTCCCTTTCTCAAGGTACATAGACAGAAAACCACTCCAGTTTTTTAAATCTTTAATACCATTACCTTCTTTACTTAAAACTAAGAAAACTTGCTTTGGTTCAGGTATTTCTCCTTCAAAACTAAATTTGTTGTTTTTTAAACTAGCAGAATCTATAATAGTTTCTGAGTTTACTTTCATTAATGAATTTAACAGATAAACCTTAGCATTTGGACTATCCAAATCATTTATTTTTACAGTTAGATTATAATTTTTTTTTGAACACCCCTGCAATGAAACTGTGAGTATTATTAATAGGATACTTTTTCTTATTATCATCTTTTTATTTTTATGAATTAAGCACATACTGTTTATTAAAACAGTATGAAACTTTAAAATTATTTGCCCCCCATCCATGCTTACAGATTGGGGTTTTGTTGAGTATCTTTAAAAGGAATAGGATAAATAGCAGCCTTTGAAGTCCATCCAGGTTTGTTTGCTCCAAAAACAGCATCGGCTTGCCCCAATCTTTTTACATCAAACCAACGGTGTCCCCATTCTCCAAAAAGCTCTCTCATTCTTTCAGTATAAATATCTTGAAGCATCGCTGTTTTTGTTGTTGCTTCCGTTCCTAGTAATCCTGCTCTTGAACGAATCGTATTTAAATCCGATTCTGCACTATTAAGCCCTGTAATATTATCTTGCTGCGCTCTAGCTTCTGCTCTTATTAAATACATTTCGGCCAATCTTAATACAATATTTGCTTCAGCAGTTGATGGTCCAGTGGTATTTGAATATGCTTTATACTTATGTGGCCCGTTCAAGGTTGGTGTTAACCATGCAGCTCTTCTAGCATCACTAGTTGTAATTTTACTTGCCACAAAAGAACTAAGTCTGTAAGATGGATTGTTTACATTAGAGCCTGTTAAGCCTACATTTGCATATCTATTTGCACCTGCATTTGTTAATTGAAAAATACTTTCATTAGAATTGGCATAAAATACTTGGTTTAGAGGTGGTAATCCATAAAAGCCTGCACCTATAACTGTATTTGCTTGTTTTTCTGCTTCTTCCCAATTTTCTTGATATAGCATGACTCTTGCCAATAATGCAGTTGCAACCCATTTGTTAACCCGAGTTCTTTTTCCTGCCGCTGTGTAAAGCTCACTACTCAATTCTGTTTGTGCATCCTGTAAATCATCTACTATTTGAATATAAATATCGGTTGATGATGAGCGTGGTAACAATCTATTAACTTCATAATTTGTTCCTAAAACAAGAGGAACATCACCCCAAAGATTCACCAAGTAAAAATAGCAGAATGCTCTCATAAATTTAGCTTCCCCTATTAATTGAGTTTTAGTTTCTTCAGATAAACCAGTTGATTTGGAAACGTTGATAATAAGATTATTAGATTGATAAATAATATTATAATAACCTCTCCACATACCAGAAATAGTACTACTTGTTGGATCAATTGAATTGGTTGCAAATGATAATTGTTCTACATTATACGAAGCTCTTTCCAATTCATCAGAAGATAATCCAACATAGGTAAATAGGTTGGTTATAGCACTATTTGATGTTGTATAGGCATAGATACCTTTCATTGCCGATTGCGCTGTAGCTTCACTTGAAAACACCTCTTCTGTATTAATTAAATCTGGAGGTAAATCCACATCAACAAAATCATCACAACTCGTATTGAAAATTAAAAATAGGCTATAAATTAGTATATATTTAGTAGAATGTATTGATATTCTTTTATTATTTATTTTCATAACTATTAAATTTAAAAAGTTAAAAAGAAATTTGAGCACCCATAACAATAGTGCGTAAAGGAGGTAGTCTATTTAAAGTAGCCGTTTCAGGATCACCTGCTTTATAAGGTGTTATTGTTAATAGATTTTGTGCTTGGGAATAAATTCGCAAAGCACTAACACCTAACCCCTTTAACGTTTTCTCTGGAAGATTGTACGACAACGAGATATTTTTCAAACGAATAAATGAAACATCTGTATATTGAAGATCTGAAAAATAAGCGGGTATATGCCCCCCATTTAAATTGTACAAATCTAAAAATGACGCCGTAGTGGTAAACTTTTGAATATCTGCTATATCACCTGGGTTTTGCCATCTATCTAAAACAACCGCTGGGTAATTTATTCCTGCAGCACCCACAGGACTGGTAAAACTTGTATAGGAACCAATCCAGTTTCTTCCCATTTGTTTTCTAAACTGCAATAAAAAATCTAAAGAGACTCCTTTGTATGTGATGTTATTTTGAAGCCCTCCGTAAAAGTCAGGATCTGTATCAAGTTGTGATCTAAAATCACCATCTACTAACGCAGCCTCGAAACTACCATTATCATTATAATCCTCTAATAAATATAATCCCGTATCAGGGTCTACACCTATTACGTGGCCTGCAATAATTGTATTAAGCGATTCTCCAATAGTATAATTGCTGTTATATGTAGACTCTTCTAAGCCAGGAAACCTTTTTAGTTTATTACTAGGAAGTGTGATGTTGAAATTAGTCGTCCAACTAAAATTTCTGCTTCGAATGTTATTTGAACTAATCAATAGTTCTAAACCTTGGTTTTGAACAAGCACGTCATTTAAATTGTTAACTACTGAAGTATAACCTGTAATACCTGGCAAAGGGTAACTTACTAATGGATCGGAAGAATTGTTTCTATACCAAGATGCCGAAAATTGTAAATTATCTTTTAAAACATTAAAATCTATTGCGACTTCTGTTTTTATGTTTTTTTCCCAATGCAATGTAGAAGTGAATAAAGACGATGGTGTTAACGCTACGTCTCCTTCGTAACTACCTGTGCTAAAACCCACCCCATAAACATCTTGATACTTATAATCGCTTATTTTATCGTTTCCGGTAATACCATAACTAGCACGTAATTTTGCAAAACTTATAAAAGACATTTGTTTTATAAAAGATTCATTACTTAGTATCCAAGCAGCACCAACAGCACCAAAGTTTGAAAACCTAAAATCAGGACCAAAACGGCTAGAGCCGTCTCTTCTACCAGACAAATTCAAAATATATTTATCAGCGTGGTTATAATTAATACGCCCAAAGAAAGCACCATATTTATATTCTGAAAAAGTACTTGTTGGAATATTAAACATGTTAGGAGTCACTACCGAAAGGCTTCCTATTTGGTCATCATCTCCATAACCACTAATAGAAATTGTATAGCCTTTACGTTCTTGACTTTGGTAAGTACCTCCAACCAATGTACTTAATGTTCCTTTTCCAAAAGATTTGTTATATTCTAATTGTGGCTCCCAAATCCAACTTTTAAAAGAGCTATCTCCAAATAAATAAGCACCATCTGTTCCTGTTCTATTAAGTGGGTTTATAGCTGTAGATGGGGTGATTCTGTTTTCTTCAGAGGTTATAAGATTATAGCCTAAACTACTTTTTAAAATTAAATTAGGAAATAGTTTATACGACAACACTGCATTTCCATTAAGCGTTGTAGACCTTGCTTCATATTTTTTAAGTAAGTATGATAATGGATTATCCGATTTATATCCGCCTTCATTCCATGCTAGATCACCATTTTCTTCATATAACTTATAATTTGGAGCTAGAGATAGGGCAAAAGAAAGGTCTGATGATGAACTTGTATTAAGTGTTGAAGCATAACTAGCAGAAAAAGAACCCGTGAATTTTTTATTAGGTGTTGTTGTAGTAACATTAAACCTTCCTGAAAATCGACTATTTGGAAGATTACCTGGAACCACTGTCGTTTCTTTATGGTAGGCACCCCCTAAAATAAATTGTGTTAATTCATTTCCTCCTGATAACGATGCTTGTACATCTGTTGTATAAGCTGTACCACCTATTAATTGCTTCGCTAGGTTATTATCTCTTAAAGTATCATACTGTGCTAAGTCGTAAACCTTATTTCTTGTAGAAAGACTGGTACTATTTGCCATAGCATCCAAATCTAACCCATCATTTTTTAATGCTTCTTTTCGCATAGCCACATACTCTTTAGTGGTTAGCATATCGGGTAATGGAGCAACACTTACACCATTAGATACACTAATATCAAACTTAGGAGCTCCCTTTTTTCCTTTTTTGGTGGTAATTAAAACAACTCCACTCGCCCCCCTACTTCCATAAATAGCGGTTGCATCGGCATCTTTTAAAATCTCAACACTTTCTATATCTCCTATATTTAAGCTATACAAAGGACTTAAACCACTTAATGATGAAGCACTTATGGCAGATTGTAATTGATTTATATACTCATTTCCATTTGCCATTGGCACATTATCAATAATATACAAGGGAGCATCTGAAGCACCGTTTATTCTATCTATTTGTGTTCTTCCCCTTATTTGAACTTCAAAAGCTGCTCCAGGGTTTCCGCTAGATTGAGTAATTTCCACTCCAGGAACCCTTCCTTGCAATGCTGCCATTGGGTCTGCCGTTGGTGTATTGCTTATTTCTTTGCTTGTAACCTTACTTATATTTCCGGTTTTTAAACGCTCGGTAGTGGAATAATAACCTGCATTTATGGTTACTTCTCCTAATTCATCAATACTTTCTTTTAGGGTAATATTAATAACAGTTTGGTTATTTACTGATATTTCTTGACTTTCAAAACCTAAAGAAGAAAATACTAAAACATTTTCAGCGTTTGGTACTTTTATACTATATCTACCATCAAAATCTGTAGCTGTCCCTGTATAAGTACCTTTAATTAATATGGTAACTCCCGCAATTGGTACACCAGCTTGATCTTTAACTATTCCTGACACAAGAGATTGCATCCAACTATCCTTAAATGATTTCTCTTTAATAAGGATTGTATTATCTTTTGTTACAACAAAATTAAAGTCGTTGTTTTCAATACTTAATTGCAATAGCTTATTAGCTTGAATTACCCCTTTTTTAAGATTTACTTTAGGGAAATCTTTAAATAAATCTGATTTATAAATAAAAGAATAACCTGTTTGTTGGTTAATAATATTAAAAACCTCATCTATTGTTACCGTTTTATCGGCATCAATAGTAACTTTAGTATTCTGCGATAGGACTTCCTTAGGCGAGAGACTAAAAACGACAGTACAAAACAAGAATATAAAAGTTCTCATCATAAATGTTAACATGCTCTTTCCCTTTGGAAAAAGCGGAATTGTAAATTTAATTTCCATAAATTTGTTTGGTGTTAGTTAATAAATTAATACTACAAGGGGGAAATAATGGCTTGCGTTGTAGGAGATTCAACCATATTTCCCTTTCTTTTTACTTAAAAATCACGGTTTTATTATTTATTTCATAATTAATATTATTCATGCTTTTAATAATTGATAAAATATCTACAATGGATTGTTTTTTCTTCAAACCACCATTGAAAGTTATGTTTTCTATATCCTTATTCTCAAATACAACTTCAATATCATACCATCTTGAAAGCACTTTCATAATGTCTTTTAAAGCCATATTTTCAAAACTGAAGACCCCTTCTTTCCAAGAAATTTCTTTATAAACATCAATAGAAGAGACTGTGATTTTTTTGTTTTCTAGATTTATGTTTGATTGTTGGTTTGGAATTAAAATTTTATTAATTCCATTGTAATTAATTTCAACTTTACCTTCAACTAGAGTTGTTCTAATAGTATTGTCATCGTTATAGGCTTTTATATTAAATTCTGTACCTAAAACTCTAACTTCATGATTATTATTAGACACCTTAAAATCTGCTCCTTTATGCTTTGAACTAGGAGACACATCAAAATAAGCTTCTCCATAAATCAACTCCATACTACGCGTTTCTCCATCTACAAAACTTACAGGATATTTGATTTGAGATTCTGAATTTAACCAAATTTGCGTACCATCCGAGAGAACGACATGATATTGCCCCCCTCTAGGTATTGTTAAATAGTTGTATAAAACTTCAGCTTTTTTGGCATGGTAGGCTTTATAGATTAATTCAGCACCATTACTCTCTAAATGATCTGAATTGTAATGTTGCCCTTTTTCCAAATCCACTACAGTGCCATCTTCTAAAGTTAGAGTAGCTTTGTCTATACCTATTTTGATATTGTTATTTACAATTATAGGGTGACCATTGAATTTATTTGATTGAATCTTATGGTTTACTAAGTAGGTAACAGTAACTAAAATTAAAAAAGATGCCGCTATGCCTTTTTTGAAAATTTTTTTTCTATAAAAAGGTATCGTTTTAATTGATTTGACGTTTATTTCTAACTTAACCTTATTGAAAATTCTTTTTTCAACATCCATCTTATTAGAAAATTCTTCTGGCCAACTACTAATACTTTGATTATTTACAAAAAAGGAAAACAGTATGTTTCTTTGTTGCTTAGTAATTGAGCCATCAATAAGTTTTTTAATTAGTTTTAAAAGAAGCTTTTTATTTTTATTTCTCATCACTTACATTATGACACTTTATATATATGTCGATAAAATAAGAGTTCACACCTGCTTGAAAAGAGTTTTTTTTTTAATTATTTTTTATTTTAACTATAAAAAGAACAAATTCTATACAAAGTGACATGCCCATTGAATATCTAAGTATACTCAAAGCTTTTGTTATATGCCCTTCTACAGTTCGTTGTGAAATATGTAACTTATCTGCAATTTCCTTATTACTTAATTCTTGTTCCCTACTTAGTTTAAATACAGCTTTACATTTTAGAGGCAGGTGTTCTATGATGGAATCAACATGCTCGATTAGTTCTTCATATAGTAATTTTGTCTCAGGTGTTAAAGCGTGAAACGTCTCGCTAAAATTATCTAATAATTCTATTTTAATTAACTTTTTATTCTTTCTAAAAAAATCATAAACTTTGTATACCGTACTTGTATATAGGTAACTTTTAAGCGAAATACTTATAATAAGATGGGTTCTTTTATTCCATAAATCCACAAAAATATCTTGAACAATATCTTCGCACACTTCCTTATCTTGAACTAAATTATAAGCAGCTAAATACATCATCTGCCAATACTTTTTATAAATTAATGAAAGTGCTTCATCCTTTCCTTGATGAAGTAACTCAATTAATTCTTTATCACTATTCATAATAGTACGAGTCATTTTATATTTTAAAATATAAATTATCCACTTAGTTGATTGAAATGTACTTTTGGGAATAAAAATAATTTTTTTTTACATAAAACACACTAAAATCAAAAAATGTTTCAAAATAAAAAGACATTACAACCTAATTCTTATGAATTATTTAAAAAAATAACATATACAAAGTCAACATCCCCTATATATTATATTTATTTTAATACACGTACCAATCTATTATCTTCCCTTAGACCTCTTTTATAATATTCAGTTATATATAATTATTTTCTTGCAACTAATTTAAAGCATTATTTATAGTTAGTTTTTAAGATAAAAAAAAATCTAAAACAAAAAAAGCATCCCGATTTTCTAAAAAGAAAAAAGGAAAGCTTCTCATTGGAATACCAAATTTACTTTGGCAAACTACTTTCCCGAATATAACTTCGGGAACAACACTACTTCTTATTACCAAAAAAAGCCCTAATTTCTTAGAGCTTTTTACTTATATTAAATTTACTTAATCCATTTTCTCAAAAGAGATATCAGTCCAACTAATATTATAGGGTTGTCCGGAACCACTTTTTAATACAATATAAATAGTTTGTGCAGTATCAAATGTAAACAGGTTATCGTCTGGAAAATTACCAGTGACATCTACATCTTGAAAAGCATATGTACCAACTCCTTTAGGGCTACCATCCCATGTATTATACCTTACCTTAATTTCGTCTCCTCGGTAAAACTCTTGAAGTTCTTGTGGCATTACAGTACTAAAAAAGAGTTCACTCCATACTTCATCAAGAGGTGAATTGATAACAAAAGAACCACTAAATTTATAAGTACCAGCCTCAACAATTATTTCTTGAAAAGCATGTGACCCATTAAAACCTCCATTACCGGAGAAACTAACTGTATTACCAGTTATATCTACATTTACACCTCCACCAGGACGATCTGCTTGAATTGTCCAGTTAGCCGCTTTAATTAAATTAGGATCATCGGCAGGTACAATACTTACTATTTTTGTTACTATAGCAGGTGTGGTTCCTTCAATACCACCTACAGTCAATATTACTGTATAATCGCCCATAGCATCGTAGGTGTAATTAGGGTTTTCTTCTGCAGATGTATTACCATCTCCAAAATCCCAAGCAAATGTTTCTGCATTGGTAGTTGTAGTGGTAAATTGTATTTCTAAAGAATTGTCCTCATTAGCTACAAATAAAAAATCTGCTATAGGATGAGGAATTGGTTTCTCTAAAGTTAGCTCATGTGTTTTTATAGCTGGAGTTGTTCCTTCTTTCCCTGTTGTAGTTAACGTTACGGTATAGGTGCCAGCATCTGTATAAGTGTGTGCTGGGTTTGCTTCAGTAGAATTTTGACCATCTCCAAAATCCCATTCAAAAGTCTCTGCAAAATTTGTGGTACTATTAAAATTAACTGTTAAAGAATTTTCTAAAGGCTCGAAAGAAAAATAGGCTGTAGAATTTGGCAAAGTTTTCTCTGGCAATTGGGATTCTTCACATCCAAAAATCAAGAATAGCATTGTAACTGAAGCTAAAACCCTCAAACAATTGTGTTTTATTTTTTTCATTTTATTATATTTTTATTTAAACATTCTTTTATAAATCTCAAACTTTAAATTTTTACAAAACGCCATATTTGACCAATGGTTGAACCTCCTTTGTTATCCTTAGCCACCACTTTCCAGTAATATGAGTTTTTAGTATTTATTACAGCATCATATTTCACTTCGCTTATATCTTCTGCTATTATTTGTAAAGCCTCCTTATCGGTTCCAAAATAGATGTCGTAAGTTAAAACATCACCATCGGCATCTTCTGCCGACCAATTTAATGTAACGGAGTCTTCTGTTAGTTCTGAATTATTCTCAGGAAAAATTAGTGTAGGAGCAAAAGGCAGATAGTTTGCTACACCTTCACCTTCTGTATAAAAATTGTATATTTCAGAATACGCACTAGAGGCTTTTTTATCATCAATAGCCTTAACTCTCCAATAATACATTACGCCTCTAAATAGCGATATATCCGATGCTGTATTAGATGTTTTAAGTGTACTCACAATTTCTGTGAATGTGTTATCTCTGGCAATTTGTATTTCGTAATTAACAAGACTTCCTTCTGGATCTACCGCAGGATTCCATTGGAATTTTAAAATATTTTCTATACAAACTAAATTATTAGATGGATAAACTAGTAACGGTATATCTGGGGCTACATTTTCTTCAGGTGTAGTTGTTGTATCTTCTTGATCACTATCACTACTACAAGAAAAAAACGATATCATACAGAATGTAAAAAGGTATAGGTAGTATTTCATCTTTATTTTATTTTTTTATTATACGTATGGTTTCTTCAGGATGATTACTAACTTTAACAAAGTAAACTCCTGCAGGTTGATTTTTTAGACTTAAAATTGCCTTACCATTTACGAGTTTATAATTAGCACTTGATACCAATACAGAACTCATATTATATATAGATAATTCTACAGAGTTAGAATCGCTTGGTATAAATACTTCAAAACGTTCTTCGAACGGATTGGGAAAAACTTTTAAGGTCGCTGAAGAAGCAATATTTTTAGAAAGCGTTCCTTCACACTCATTAACAGAACTTACTTCTAGCAAATCACCATTTTCTATAGTAACATTAAAGTCTTTTTCGAAGGTCTCTAATTGTAGATTTCCATTAACTTTTACAAGATAAGGAGCAGTTCCCGAACTAACTTTGACATGCATTTTATTACCAGACTTTGAAAACTTACCAGTAATTGAGCTACTAGCTAGTATTTCTACTACATAACATTGTTCAAAATCATCTACTTGCGAAATTAGGCAGACATCGTATGTACCTGGATCCAAATCCTTAACTACTAATTTTTGATTTGTAAAATTATAGCTCTCCGCATTAACTGTAACAATATGATTAGCTTCAACATTTGCAATAATTGTAATTTCACCATTTTTCTTGTCTAAGCAGGTTTCTCCTTTACTACTTACAAGAACATTTACTTGAATTTTAGCAAGTTCAGCTACTTTTTCAGCAGATAGTGCATAATTATAAATTCTAAAATCTTCTACTCTACCATTAAATGGAATAGCTGAATTTTGTCTACGCCCTATATAATTTAGTATAGGTTTAAAATCATTTGGACTAATAGATATAGAAGTAGATTCATCTACCATTTGACCATCCACATATAATACGGCATTATCATTACTTAAAGTAATAGCTACATGAGACCATTGTCCCACAGGTAATTCTGATGATGACAAACTTTGTTCACTCCCACTATTTTTGAGACCGAAATACAATCTAGAGGATGCGTTTGCTGGAGATAAATACATACTTTGATCTTCACTATTTCCAAAATCAAAAA
Source organism: Mariniflexile litorale (assembly GCF_031128465.2). GTDB lineage: Bacteria > Bacteroidota > Bacteroidia > Flavobacteriales > Flavobacteriaceae > Mariniflexile > Mariniflexile litorale. The sequence goes on from NZ_CP155618.1 coordinate 751,517, forward strand.
CATGTCTATCTTTACCACTATCCTGACGGTAAACCCAAGTAGACACAGTAATTTCCTGATGGTTAGCAATTGTGGCAGGTAATTGAATAAAGTTATCTGAACCATTTAATTTTACAGCATTTAAAGTCGCTTTTCCTTCTACATATGACACATCACCAAAAGCAGCACTGTGATTAAGGTTTATTGTCGCATCTTTCGTAGTTCCTTCAAAAGTATAATGAGCAACGAGATCTTCTTCACCTGTTGGAGTAGCAGAAACTTCATTTGAAAAATCAGAACGATTTAAAGAATTATCTTCTGCCATTATTTTATAATAGTAAGTATTACCAGCATCAACAGTGTTGTCTATAAAAGCAGTAGTTGTTACACTTCTAGCTATGGTATTATAATTTCCTCCAGCAGTATCTGCACGTAAAATAATATAGCTAGCCAAATCTGATTCAGTATTTGCTGTCCACTCTAGTTTAACAGAAACTTTATTTGCAATAGCTGTAAGGCCTGTTGGAGCAATTGGAGCATCAAACTCTATAGGAGCATCTATGGGTAAAAAACGCCATTGCTGGTTAAAATTATTAGTTTTCTCATTCTGCACCATATTTCCGTCATTATTAATGGTAATACAATAAGAACTTTCTCTATTTCTTATATAAAACCATCCATCTTCTAAATAATCTAAATACCATTGTTGATTCCCAGTATCGAACTTATCCCATAGCTGAATGTTTCCGCCATTTTCTAAAGAAAAACTACTAACTTCCATAAATTTATTATTACCAGACTCTGGAGAAATTCTCCAATAACTAAAATCACCACCTATTCTAGAATTAACAGGTGTAACGTTCCAATTTTGAGTAGAAGTCCCCGCATAATTTCCTGATATTATGTTGGCTCCATTTGTATTAGGGTTATCGCCTACTACTATTACCTGTCCGCTTTCTCGATTAACCAATTTATATAAGCCATCTATTACAGGTTGAATATCTTCACCCCATGTTACATTTATTACACGTTCAGCATTAGATTGGCCTTGTTGATAACCAGTTCCCCCTGGCATTTCTAAAACAAATTCACGTTGTGGTCCGTAACCATCGTAATAAACCATTCTATCTTTGGAAATATAGTTAAAACTAGTGGTATTTGCCTGTCTTTCAGAAGTACCTCCAAAAGCCTGAACCTTACCATCGGGAGTACGATACACTGCTGCGGCTGTCCATTTTGATCGGTGTTCTGCATAACCAATTCTTTCTCCATCAAAGGCTTTAACCATTTCGCCACGAGCATAATCTGCTGGTCCCCACCATATGCCCATTTGCATGCCATATTCATAGCCTACTAGAGCCTCCATAACATTGTGAAGTTCGTCATTAGAAGCATGATCTCCATTGGCGCGCACCTGCTCGAAAAAATTGGCGTAATTATCAAAAGAACCAGCTAGTTGATGCGTATTGCCTTCGTTAATACCAGAAGGCTTTAAGAACTCATACCATTCTAACGCCTTATCTGCATTCAATGTATTTCCACCAGAAATACGTTTTCCATCAAAATAAGGGTCACTTTTCATTTCTACAACAATGTCATAAAAATCTTGAATTGAGCCTTGCTCTGGACCTAAATCTGGTTCATTCATCGGTCCAATACTTATCACTGGAAAGCCTCTATCTTCAATTCTTTTAGCATTTGCTTTAAGTAAGTTTTTCCAATTGACTGCATTTCCTAAAAAATAGGGGTCTACGGAAATGGCATCAGAATTCATTACAATCTCAACATCTGGCGATGCATAAGCCTCAACAATCCCTAGTCTAAAGTTTAATGCGTCAATTTGTTCTTGTTGTAAATCTCCATCTACGAGTGGGTGTGTAGGCTGAAATGAAACTCGTGCCACATCGGTTTGATCTTTACCCATAAAGCGAAGTGCCCTTCTAAAGTTTTCTCTACTAGGCCAAGCAAGATCTGCTCCAAACTGTATGGTTTTTGATATTCCAGAATCTGTAACATCAAAGAGTACAATCCTGTCTGTGATAGGCTGAGCGATAATATTATCACTGGTACTTGCTGTTTGACTATATCCATCTACAAGAAGAAATAGCAAACAACTCATGGTCAAAATTAGTTGTCGATAAAATTTAGATGTAATCATATTTCATAGATTGGTTTTTAGTTGGTTACTAGCACTCCGCACTTATTTAATGCGTAGTGTTTTAGACTTCCCTGTATATAAGAAGTTTGTTTTGGTTGTTGAAGGATAAATACCTGAACTATTTTTATCCTGAACTTTTAAAATTTTAAATTCAATATTTTTAGGTAAACCTTTAAAATCTCCTTTGCGATCGCTCACAGTTAATTTATTTTTAGAATCATCCCAAGTAAACTCAATTGTGGCATAAGCACCTTCTTCATAATTATAATTATCACGCTCATCATCGTAATAAGTAAAATGAGCATCTGCACCCGGATAAATACGAATTTCTATAGGGCCTAATTTTTCATTTGCGTATTGTACTTTTGGACCCAATGGAAGTATAGAACCTGCTTTTACATATAATGGCATGATGTCTATAGGCACTTCTTTTTCAATTTCCTGACCCCCATTAAATTTCTCACCTGTCCAGAAATCAAACCACTCTGTTGAAGCTGGTAAATACAACTTACGGCTTCCTGTTTTATCAAATGTCGCTAAAGAATCATTTTTTCCTTCGGTATACATCGCCTCTGTAACTGGTGCTACAAGTATCGATTTTCCAAACATAAACTCATCATTTAAGTCAAGAGCTTTTGTATCTTCTGAAAAGTCCATAAATAGAGGTCTCATTAATGTTGAAGCATTTGAAGTTACTTGCCAAGATTCTGAATAGATGTAAGGTAGTAACCTGTAACGTAGATTTATAAATTTTTCTACGGCATCAAAATTCCAGTCACCGCGTTCTCCTAGTTGATAAATTTCTCTTGGAGTTGTAGTTCCGTGAGAACGCATCATAGGAGTGAATGCTCCATACTGTAGCCATCTTACGTATAATTCCTGAAAAGAAGGGTTTTTAATTCCTTCAGGGTATTCCCAAGCAAAAAAGCCACCTATATCTGTATTCCAATAGGGTATACCTGCGGAGACAAAATTTAGCCCTGCTGAAATCTGATTTTCTAAAGTTTTCCAGTTAGAAACAATATCACCAGACCACGAGTTGGCAGCATAACGCTGTTGACCAGCAAATGCAGAACGGGTTAATATAAATACACGCTTATCTGAAGTTGTTTCCCGCTGGTGCTTATAAACACCACCCACAGTCATTAACGGAAACGCATTACGTACTTTTCTAAAAGAACCTAAATGGGTCTGGGTATCAAAATCTTTATCCTTAATATCCAAGTGATCTGGCTCTGTAGAATCTAACCACCAGCCATCAACTCCTTTTGAAAAAATGCCTTTATTTAAATAATCCCAGTAAATATCACGCGCTTCGGGGTTATAAGCATCATATACTTTTACGCCAGCCAAGGGGTCATCTGGCTTTGCAGGCCAATAATTTACCGCACGCTCAGGATAGGTAGTAAAATCAAGCAACATATTCTTGTCCTTCAATGTTTTAAAAGGAGTTGTTTCAGGACCAAAAGAAGCCCATACCGAAATAATTATGTGTGCATTTAAATCATGTATTTCTTTAGTTAGCTTTTCAGGATCGGGGAATTCTGGATTGCCAAAGGTCATGCCATTCCAGTTGTAATTATCTCCCCAATACTGCCAATCCTGAATGACACCATCAATAGGAACACCTAGATCTCTATACTTTTTTACAACGCCTACGGTCTCTTCTTGACTTTCATAACGCTCTTTACTCTGCCAGTAACCAAAGGTCCAATAAGGCATCATAGGAGCTTCACCGGTAAGCGTGCGTATTTGCTTAACAACACCATCTGCATTTTTACCGTACATAAAATAGTAATCTATGAGTTCTCCCACTTCAGAATCAAAAGAAGTTACCTCAGGATTATCATAGAAGGTGGTAGGCGCATAATTGTCCCAAAAAACACCATAACCTTTATTAGACTGAATAATAGGGACTACAGTTTCTTTGTTATCCTGACGCATAAACAATTTTTGATTGCGTTGTGACATTTTACCTTCTTGAAATTGGCCTAAACCATATATAAACTCGTCTTTATCAAGTTGAAATTCTTGCTTTACGCGAAAAGATGGCTCATTTACATCCATTTTTGGATCTAAATGGCTTCCATTACTTTTTTCTTTTAAAAGAGAAGTTCCTTTTATATCTTGAAATGACACAACCCCGGAAACTAAATCTAGAGCTACTATTAAATCATCCGAAGAAATTGTAACTGTATGTGCATCTGCATCTATTATTTTAAATTCAATTTGTTTAGGTTCTGCGATAACAGAAAGGCTATTTTTTTCAAAATCAAATCCTTTTTTAGATTTTAAAACACGCACATTTTTTGACGTATAGAATTGTAATTCGATTACAAGAGAATCTATTTCTGCTTTAAGGCCATGTTCCGTTTTAACATACGTATTCTGCCCTTGAATAGAAAGAATTGAAAAGAAAAAAATAAATAAAAATAATTTAAAATGCATAATTTTTTAGTTAATGATTAATTTGAACTGCTTATTTATAAATCAGTTTGGATATCCAGGGTTTTGATCTAGATTCGTATTATTATTTAAGGCTTGTTGCGGAATAGGGAAAAGGATTCTGTGATTTCCTGTAGGAGCATGAGAAAACCAAGATTTAGTTGTAAACACGCCAAATCGAATCATATCTTGTCTACGATGGCCTTCTTGATTAAACTCCCATGCCAGTTCGTCAAGAAAACGACCAAAAGGAATATCGTTCCCGCCTTCATTTGTGGTATTGTTTTCGTCTCTTAAACCATAATCATAGACAGCTCCTCCTAAAAGTTCTGCTCCAGTAACAATTGCTTTACTAGGGTTAGATTTAAAAGCTCTTTCTCTAACTTGTGTAACAATAGTTGCTGCCTCAGCCTCGCGTTGTGTTCTTAGCAAACTTTCTGCTTTCATCATTAGCACATCTGCATATCTAAACACAGGAAAATCATTATTTAAAATATTAGAACTTCCCTTTTCAATTTCAAATTTCCCAAAACGATATCCATGAATTGATTCTGACCTATCAATACTTGGAATTTCATTTATATAATTAAGAGGGTCTCCATTAAGTGAACCTAATTGAACTTCTAGCATTTCACCAGAAGACGCATATTGCTGCCCATAAATAAAATTATTAGTTAACCTACTGTCTTCCGAATCAAACGAACTAATAAATTGCGGAATCGCAGCCATACCTCCCCAAGGCGTTAATTCTAAATCATAAGTCGCTTGATTTGCAGGCTGTAGGGTCTGCAAATGAAGATCAAATGTATTCCACTCTGTCGTATAATTATCATCAATAGCTAAAGCAAAAATAATTTCTTTAGAGTTTTGATTTTCTGTAACAAATACATTTTTCTGATTAGGTTCAAGAATATAGTTTCCTGAGTTTATTACTTCCTGACATGCATCTATACAGTTTTGCCATTGTGGAGTACCACTAAAAATTTCTGCATTTAAATACACTTTAGCCAATAAAGAATATCCTGCCCACTTATTAAATCTTCCATACATTTCTGCACTCGAATTCTCAACAAGATCATCTAGGCTTTCCGTAATTTCAGAAACTACGAAGTTATAAACTTCACTACGCGTAGATTGCTCAGGCAAAAACCCTTCAGGAACATCAAATTGTGTAACGATAGGTACATTACCATATAAATCTAATAATAAGTAATAGTAAGATGCACGTAACACGCGTAATTCTGCTATTGAAGAGGCTAACTGTTCTTCCTTGAGTGGCACATACCCAGACTCAATCTGAAATATAATTTTATTACAATTAGTAATTCCATTATAAGTTCTTGACCAACCTTGATTTACAGGATCATCGTCAGCTGTCCATCTGTGTTGTTGTAAACGTTTGTAAACTCCACCATCAACCCATCCATTAGGACGTGCTGGAATAACAACCTCATCAGCCGTTACTTCTTGAGATCTCCATATACCATTCCATAGTAAAATTGTATTTCTCCAATCTACATAAGCAGAACTAACTAAGGCTGCTATATCACTTGACGTAGGTGTAAACTCATCAGCTATCAGATCTTTATAATTTGTATCTTCAAGACTTGTACAAGATGCTATTAGTAATAATACTGACAACATCGTAATTTTATATAAATTCTTAATATTTTTCATCACAGTTATTTTTTAAAAAGAAACATTTAATCCCAAAGTATATGTTCTTGTTGTTGGGTATTTATCACGACCATCATTCCCAGGGGCTAGCCCTCCTCTATTTACTTCAGGATCTATACCTGAATATTTGGTAAATGTAAAAGTGTTTAATGTTGAAAAAGACAACCTAGCTGATTTAATATGCTTTCCAATCTTATCGAAATTATAACCTATAGTAATATTGTCTATCTTCCAGAAATCTCCGTCTTCTATATAATGACTGGTAAACTCTTCTGGAGCGTTTAATGCTACATCTTTACCAAAAATCGGATCTTCAGACGAGGTTAGCCTGTTATACTGCTGAATGGAAGGGTTTTCAAAATACATACGTTCAAAATTTAAGATTTGATAATCAAATGCACCACGCATTGCAACTGTTAAATCAAACTGTTTATACTTGAATGAGTTATTCCAATTAGCATAATATTTTGGAAGGCCATTACCTAAAACCTGCTTATCTTCAAAACTATGATTAAACTCATCATAACTTTGCGTTTCCCCTTCTGGGGTTTCATAAATCCATAAACCGTCGTCATCAATACCTGTTACTTTGAAACCATAAAAATTACCAACAGCTTCTCCTACTTTAACAAGATGGGTAAAGGTTGTTATTGGTGAGCCAGTACCACCTGCTGTAAAAAAATCGTTGGTTGATTGATATAAATCGTTAGAAATACTTACCAGCTTATTTGAGTTTGTAGAAAAATTTAAATTTGATGTCCATTCAAAATTTTCATTCTGTACTGGAATAAAATTTAAAGCAATCTCTAAACCTTTATTTTTCATTTTCCCAACATTGGCACGAGTTGTAGGATAAAGATTTGGAGGCACAGGAACCGAGTAATCATATAGTAAATCGTTTATATCACGTTCATAATAATCTACACTTCCACTAATTCTATTATCAATAAACCCAAAATCGAGCCCTAAATTAGTTTCACGTTTTTCCTCCCATTTCAAATCAGGATTTGCATTCTGTGAGGGAACCAATGTTCTTATCCATTCGCCGTTGTAGTAGAAATACGAGCCAAACCCTAGTAACGGAACCGCACCAAAGGCACTCCCATTAGGTGTACCCGTAACACCAAAACCCGCTCTTAATTTAAGGTTGTAAATAAAATCAACATCTTTTAAAAACGATTCTTCTGAAATTCTCCATCCTGCCGAAACAGCTGGAAAAGTCCCCCATGGTTTTTCAGTACGATATAATTGACTAGCAGCTTCATGACGTACACTAGCCATAAATAAATATCTATTATCAAAATTATAATTTAACCTATTAAAAAATCCTATTAAATTTGATTTGGATGTTTCGCCTCCTACTGAAGCATCACCTTCATTTATGCCATTACCTAACCCAATATTATGATATGAGAACTCATCAGTTGGAAAATCTCTATTTGTCATTGAATAATCCCGATAGTAACTTTCTTGATGACTATATCCCGTTAAAAATGTAAAAGCGTGTTTATTTATAGATGCGGAATATTGTGCAGTTAACTCGAGTAATTTCTCCTGAGTTTCTCTGGTTCCATTATAAACAAATCCATTCAAACCGTTTTTTACATTAGATATATGATTTTTAGTTTCAGCATAACCTCGCGTTTGATAATAACGACCTAAAGAACCTAATGCATTAAGCTTTAAACCTTTTACAGGTTCATAAGTTATTTTCGTATTATACCTACTAAATAAAGACCGTTCCTCTCCATCAGATTCATAAATACGAGCCAAAGGGTTTTCATAATCAAAATTCCCTGGGCGTTCAAACCAGTTTCCTTCTGCATCATAAATAGGCTCTGTTGGATTTCTGATTAATGCTTGCCTGTAAGTATAGTTTTGATCTGTAGTCGTTGTGTTATTTTGCGAACGACTTATCATTCCAAAATTAAATTTCAATTTATCATCAAGCATATTGTGATTGATGTCTATACGTCCTGAGAATGTTTTATTATTTGATTTTAAAAACACCCCTTCTAAACCTCTGTAATTAATATTAGCTATATAATTTGTTTTGCTATTGCCGCCTCTTAAAGTTAAATTATGTACTTGGCTAAATGGTGTGCGTGTCATTTCGTTTAACCAATTTGTTGAGCTTCCAAAATCCTGACTAGGATCTCTTTCTCCTTGTTCAATCTGACGTCTATAATCATCAGCAGATAAAACATCCAATCGGTTTGCAATTTCCTGTGTACTTACACTTACCGAATAATCTACTCGGTTTGTATAAGACCCACTAGCTCTTCTAGTTGTTATTAATATTACCCCATTTGTACCTCTGGTACCATAAATGGCAGCAGCCGACCCGTCTTTTAAAACATCAATAGACTCTATATCTTCAGGAGCTACCGTTTGAAAATCTCCTGGAATTCCATCAATAAGAATAAGAGGGCTACTAGAACCTATTATGGAGTTAGTACCTCTCAAACGTATTTGAGAACCTGCACGAGGATCTCCACTATTCATAGAAACCGATAAACCTGCCACTTTTCCCTGAAGTAACTGGCCTATATCATTGACATTACCTTTTACAAATTCATCTGACTTTACTGAAGACACAGCACTTGTTACATCTTCTTTTCTTTGAGTACCATACCCCACTACTACCACGTCATCAAGAGATTCTACATCTTCAATTAACGCAATATCAATTTTGCTTTGACTGCTTACCTTAATCTCTTGTGTTTTAAACCCAATATAGGAATAAACAAGAACTGCTTCTGAAGATGCTTTGATGGAATAACTTCCATCAAAATTTGTTATATTACCATTGGATGTGCCTTTTTCTATAACATTAACACCGGGTAACGGCATGTTATCTATAGCACTGGTAACCAGTCCAGATATCTTAATTTCCTGAGCATATCCTGATAATACAAGAAAAAAAGTGAAGATTAAAAACGAACAAAATCGATTTCGTTTTAGCTTAATAATTGTTGTTATTTGCTGCATTCTTATATAGTATTTAAAGTTGACATTTTTGAATATAAAACCTCCATAATCAATTATAGATGCTCTATACTTTTGAGGTTGAATTATAGGTATTGGTTAAGTACCCCTTTTAAAATAATCTACACCTCTTTATATTATAGTCTAATTCATTTATGATTAAACTATAATTTTGGCTCTTCATATAATTATTACCAAATACCTCATAACTATTATACTGGTACTTATTCAATAAAATTATAGATCCGAAACTATATGAAATTTGATTTAGTTAAGATTTATATTTTCTCAATACTTAAGACAATTATATGTTCCATTTTTAATAAAAATCAACATATACTCGTTAAATAGAACAACATTAAAACTAAAGTTGAAAAATTTTAAGATGATGAAATAAAACGTTAACTAATTAGGACAAATATCTATAAATCAACAAGTAAAGAAGTAATAACTATGTTGAAACAAATAACACTCAGGTTGATTTCTTTGCGTTTTCAGTGTACTTTGAAGGATTATACCCATAAACTTCACGAAAACATTTACTTAAATAGCTAGAACTACTAAACCCTACTCGATCTGCAATTTCGGCAATGGTTAAATCGCCTTCAAGTAATAATTGCTCAGCTTTTTTTAATCTTAAGTTTCTTATAAATAGACTGGGTGATTCTTCTAGTAGTTTTGTCAATTTTTTATATAGCCCAGTTCGTTCCATATTTAAATCGCTACTAAGCTCTTCAACAGTATATCCTGGAATATTTATATTCTTCTCAACAAATTCAATAGCCTTGTTAAGAAAAGCAATATCGGCAGGCTTTTGAAATTGCTCTTCTGCAGTAGAATCACCTATTTCTTCCTGTTTCTCTTGGATGTCTTCAAAAGCTTTGCGCTGATCAATTAAATTACGTATTCTTAATAAAAGAATTTCCTCCCTATGATGCTGCTCTATTTTCTCTTTAGTATACCTAAGATAGAAATATAATGTTCCTGAAGTTATTAGAATAAAGGCTATTAAATAGCTAATATAAGCAGCTGTACTTTTCCACCATGGTGGCTGTATAGTAATATCAATTTTATGGGCTTTTCCTTGCCATACATCTACTTTGTTTGATGACATAACATTTAAAGAATACGCTCCTGGTTCTAAATTTGTATAGCTAATAGTTAAGAGTTTCCCAGATGCATGACCTGGTTGCAGGGCAACCCAATCTTCATCTACGCCTTCCATCTGATAACGATAATAAGTTTTTTCTGGATTAATGTAATTAAGGGATGCAAAGTCGAATGCTAAAAAGTTATCATTGTAGTTAAGTGTAATATCCTTAACAAAAGGAGTCGCCTGTGATAAAAGAACTTTTTTTCCATATATACGTTGATGCTCTATTTTATTTCCATGGACTCTAATAGATCTCAAAAGAGGTTTAAAGGGCAAATCTGGTACAGAAATATGATTTGGAGATAAGGTATTAAACCCATCAATTCCTCCAAAAAACAAAGTCCCATCTTTAGATTCAAGGGCGGAAGAATTTAAATATTCCCCAGAGAGCGTTCCATCAAAATAATTAAAATTAGTAAAGTAGATTTCTTGAGAATTTGTATCAACATTAATTTTAGAAATACCATTACTTGTGGTAACCCATAATTGCTTATGCTTATCTTCAATTATTGCGTATACAGAGTTATTGACAAGGCCATCTTCTACATGAAAAGTTTTTCCTGTTTGATCTTCAGGTGTAAAAAGTTTTAACCCATCCGATGTTCCAGCCCAAACCCAATTGCGACTATCTGAAAATAAAGTGTTGTAAGTTTTATTCTTATAAATATTGTTTTCACTTCTATTTAATTGTTCAATAACTTCCCTAGACAAATTTTCTACATATATAGAGGTTAAATAGGTACTGTCTTTGGATGTGGTATGATATTGATAATAACCTGAATTTGATTTCAGGTATATTTTACCAAACTCATCTTCTGCAAAAGACCAAATACTTAAATCTTTTGAAGTTAAATTAGGAAAATAAGAGGTTCCAATTTTTTGAAAACTAAATCGGGAAGGATGGTAATATAATAATCCTCGATTATTAGTGCCAATCCATAAGGCCCCTTGCTGATCAAAAAACAAGGTGCTGATATCTGTATCTACAACCTCTTCATCAATGGTCTTTAGCGATGGAAAATAATTCTTAACACCTCTTTTATCATCAATTTCCCAAATCCCTTTTAAACTACTCACGTAAGCCTTCTCATCATTTGTAATTACCAGTGTATTTAAAGTATAAGAGGTTTCTAGTATAGTTTTCCAATTCTTCGTTTTTGGATTAAAGTAGAAAAAACCGCCCTTGTATCCATTTCGAAGCTGATAAAATCCCTCTTTGCCTTTAACAACCATAGAGGTTCTATCAAAATATTGTACTTCACTTAGAGCGTAAGGACTTGCACCATAAACTTTTTCTTGTGTATTAAGATCGTAGCAAATAACTTCTCCCGTATGATAAAAAAGATACAAGAAATTCTTATCGCTACCCAAATCCTGAAGTCTTCCCCCATCAGATATATTTTTAATTAAAGTATTGGTTTCAGGTTGTATTAGTCCATTTTCAGTCAGTAACCACATCCTCTTATAGTCATCCAAAAAGAAATCTAGAATCGTAGAAGTCACACCCTTACTTCTAAAAATTTTATTAGGCTCGGGTATATATTGTTCTATCTTTAAATCAATACACATTAATTTGTATTGATCTTTTATCCACAGTAAGGAGTCTTTACTTTGATAAACACGATAATGCCCATCATATTTTTTTAGGGTTGTTATATCCTTATCACTACGATGTATGTATTGGAATTTAAAACCATCATAAATATTAAGATTTCCGTTTGTAGTAAAAACCATTCGACCATCAACAAGCTGAAGAATAAATCTCACCTGATTATCACTAAGACCATGAGTGGCATTTAAACGAGAAAACGTAAAATTTGAATTCTGGCCTACCACTACGTTTGATAGTAATAGGATTAAAAGAAGTATGTTTTTTAATTTTTTGCTCATTCTAATATAATGAAGTGATTTAAACTTTTTATAAAAAAAATAAAAGGGTTGCCGATAATTAGTGTTACCACACGTATAAATACTCAAAAAACACCCCATTATGTACACAGTATTACAAGTACATTATAGAATTTGAAATTATCCCATACGACCATTACCAAAACGAGGGTTTCCTACAAAAGCCCCTTTGGTTGAGATCGTCAATGCATGTTGTTGTTATATAAAACTTAAAAACAAATAATCGCCACCCCATAAAGCTCTAAGCTTTGTTTCTGTACTGGCAATTTAATGAAAATCTGTATTGGATTTGCTTATTCCCATAAGTTATCTTGGGCAATCGTTTGCATTTTCACTTTCAAAGATAATTTAATCCATTTAAAGTAGATATAAAAAAAGTTTAGGAAAACTAAATCATTTATTTTAGAGGATTCTCTTCTTGTAGCGGGAACTGGACTCGAAATAGTGCCCTTCGGGTTATGAAGCTTAATCCCTTATCTTATTCTAAATATAAATGGCTTTTAAAGCTTCCATATCGTCACTAACCTTTCTTTCTACCTCTTTTGAATAAATTTGAGTAGTTGTTATTCTGGTGTGCCCTAATAATTTTGATACAGTAATGAAATTATAAAAAATCAAAACACTGAAAACTGTACACAGTTAACAGTGTTTTTATATAACCTAAGACTAGGTTCGTCGGGGTGGCAGGCTTAAATTGAAACTGCCTTTTCCTCTATTATTACTGTTATTCTGTAATTTTCATTTATTCATGCACACCTAATTGCACTCTAAAACCAAGAAAAGAACTTTGTACATATAATTTGCTCTCTTTTGATATCATAAAAATATGAAAAATATTGAATATTAACTTTTAAGGACGAGACTGGTGTGAAAAAACAGCACTCATTGTGTGATATATAAATCACCGTATACTATACTAAATTATCTCTTCTAATACAGATTTCCATATTATAAATCCTTTTTTGTTATCTGAATAATCGTGCATAATTCTAGCAAAGTTTTCTGGACTATTTTCTAAAAATGCTTGTCTTCCTTTTTCTCTAATAACGGTTAACTGGTTGTCAATTTGTTTTACTTCATCTATTAATGATGATTTATTTTTCGGGCTATGCCAAATGTAAGTTGCTTCTTCTGTGTCCAAAGTCTCCAAAACAACAAAATAACTTTGCTCTCCTGCAAGCAGAAATACGAATGAAAATGGATTGAGGACAAAACGAATTTTCATTATTGACCTTTCATGTCTTTCTGCTAAATATTGAATGTGTTCTGAATGTTTGTATAGCTTATTTTTCAGAATTTCATTTAACAACTCTTCTGCATTTGAATAAATTTTATCCTGCTCTTGTAATTCATCAGAAGTCAGAATGTTTTGATTTTTGGGACTGAATTGTTTGAGCAATCTTTTATTTAGAAACTGAAATTTCACGCCCTCAACCACTTCTTTATTGATGCGGTCAATAGTAGTTGATAGTGCCAATTGAGAAACCAATTTCCCGTTTTCAAATTCAGCAAACAATTCTACAACAACACTTTTTGACTTTAGAGTTTTGATAAAATAGGGTTTAAGCACCTCAAATTCTGGTCTAATTTCATTATTTTCAACCTGAAATTGAAGTTCGGTATTCATCTCTACAACTGAATATTTGAACGCTACACTTCCGTAATGAAACTCCAATTCCTCAATTGGAACTTTGATTTTCTTTTCTATGGTTATAACGTGGTTTGAAGTTGTGATTTCGTCCTTTGGTTCATCAAACAAAGTTGCCTGCTTGTCAATTTTTCGATAATACGTATTTCGCTTTAAGTAAAGTTTGTTGAGATAACCAATCTTATAATCTCGATAATCATAAATGGTCGGATTTATTTCCGAGCGTTGCACCCTGCCGATATATTGGATTAGTTTGCCTTCAAAAGAAAAGGGATAGACCAAAAACAAACAGCTAATATTTTGCAAATCTGTTCCTTCTCCAAAATATTGTCCTGTTGTAATTAAAACCTGAAAATTCCCTTCTTGTAATGTTTTCCATTTGGCTTTTTTAGAAGTTTCTGAGTCTTCTCCACTGAGTGTAACGGATTCATACGAATGTTTTAAAAACAAATAGAGCGTATCAATATGCTCTTTTCGTTCGGTGATGATAACCGCTTTCTTACCTTGATTCAGTTCTGTTTTTACATCTTCAAATATCAGTTTGTTTCGGGCAGTATCGTGAACTAAAATTTTTGACAATGTTTCAAAACTATCTGTCTTAGAATTATATGGAACATTTAATTCCGAGTTGCGGATGATGATTTTCGCCTGTTTATAATTTTCAATTTCAGTGGGTTGAATATTGGCAATGATTTTTCCCAAATGGGTGAAAATCATTTTGCCATCACTGTATTTTCGGAAAGGGGTAGCGGTTAATCCATACAGATAATAAGCTTGTAATTTTTCAATCGTATTTCTGAAAGTTTCGGCAGGAACGTGGTGGCATTCGTCCACAATGATAGTTCCAAATTGATTTTGTACAGATTCTATTTGCTTTGGTAAACTCTGAATAGTTGCCACGGTAATTTGTTTACCAATTTTTGACTTCCCTTGACCGAAAATACCAATATCTCTTTTGGGAATACCCAAAAATGCTTCAATCCGTTCTGTCCATTGTTCCAATAATTGTTTTCGGTGAACAATAATGAGTGCAGGTTGTCTTTTATCCGCAATTATTTTCAACCCAATAACTGTTTTTCCTGAACCTGGCGGTGCAACTATTACTCCATAATCCTTTTTTGAAACCGTTTCAATTACACATAGTTGATGATTTCGCAAAGCAGCATTGAACGCTAAAGGAATAGATGGTTTTAGCTTTCTTTCATTTAGAAAATCAAATTCAATTTGTGATTCCTTACAAAATCGTAAAAGCTTGCCGATAAATCCCCGAGGAATGAAAATTTCACTTTCTGATTCCTCAATCAGTTTAAAATAACGGACTGTTTCAAAGGTGTTTCTTCCTGATTTCTTTTTGATGAAAAATTCAGAGTTTGCAAAATTTAATTCTTCTTTCAGAAAATGAGTAAGTGATGGCGTTAATCCATTTCTGCTGATTCGTATCGTATTGTTTAAAGAAATGCTAAGTTTTCCATTTGTTGGTTGCGGTATTATTATCGGAACATCAGGCGATAATGATTTGTACAGTTCGTCTAAATAATCCGTAGAAACCTTTTGAACATTTTTCAGAAAATCCCATTGGTCAGTGAATGGCTCAAATGATTCGGGATTGACAAAACAGCTATTTCCTTTTTCAAAAGTTGGTTTAAAAAATGGCAATGCAATCAAGTTCCCAAAGCCTTTACCTGAAAGAAAATCCTGATTGGGAAACAATCTATCAAAACTGGAGCTTTTATCAAACATTGAAAACGCTCCCGATTGTTCTAAAATTGAAATGAATATTTTGCGACTTCTTATGGCGGGATATGGTTTATCAAAAAATATCCAAACGTGTCCGCCATTTCCTGAACGAGAACGCTCCAAGTAGGCTGGAATTTCTTTTTCTTTACAAGCATTAAGAAAAATAACGGCTTCATTTTGCCAATTCGCTTTATCAAAATCTGCTACTAAAAACCAAGTGGTATTGTCTTGTAATAGAGGATAAATTCCAATATGATGAAAACCCTCCAAATGCTTTTGGATCTGTTCATCTGTATATTTCAGATAAGACTTTTCGGTGAAATTCTGAAATGTCCCACCATTCATTTTATGAACCCGAAGACGATATGGATCATAAAAATAGGCTGGCATATAACCCGATTTGTTTCCTTTCTCCCAACGAACAGCAAACACATCTTCACGACCTTTGAAAAGGAAGCGGAAAAATTGAATTTGAGGTAAAGGGGAGACATTCATTGAAAGGAAGTTTATAATTCATTAATTTCCTTTTCAATTAATCGGTATTTATCCTTCACATCTTCTCCTGAATAAAAGTCGAGCAAGTCTTTTTTAGTTAATGTTCCTTGACTTAAAAAGCGTTTCAAATATTCTTGGTTGAACTCCATTAAAAGGATGGATTTTTCCAATTGCTTTAAAATCGCTTTGTTATTGTCAATGTTATTCTGAACGAGTGATTTTATGATCAATACTTCGTTGATATCTTTGATAATACGATTTACCATCATTGCCAAAATATCTTTATCGAGTTCGACTTCCTTGGCATTTAAAGCAATATCACGAGCCAACATATAGGCAATGACTAAATTACTGTAATCTCCCTTTTGTGAATTGATAATGGCAACAAATCCAACTCCAGGAATGTAGCCTACATTTTCAAAGCTCTTTAAAACGGAGTTTTCAACTAATGAAATATCAAATACAATCAAACTCACTTTGCTGTCTCTGTTGGCTTGTGTTTCTATTAACTGACTCCAAGCCGTATCGGATTTACGAGTAAAAATGTCTTTGCTTTCAATGTCGCCTAAACGAACGCTTTTATCAAATTTACATTCAATAGCTATTTTTAAATCGGGTGTTCCGTTGACTTCACAGATAATATCACCAGTTTTATTTCTAGGCAAATTACCTGCTGTATTGCCAGTTATAAATGCACGGTCTTTCAATCGCTTATCTAGAAAATATTGATTTAAGAATTCTGCGACTTCATCCTCTGCTAATGTTCCTTTGATTGTTGATTTATAGAAAAGTTCTTTCTTCATTTCAAAAATCATCTTTAAACTTTCGAGTTCTGTTCCCAACTCATTAGATGTTTTTGAAAGAAAAGATGAAATACGGTCTTCCATTAAAGCCAATACACCAATGTAAATGGCTCTTAACAATTTTTCATCTCTTTCGCTTGCAGGAAGATTGTCGAAGTAATTGAAAACGATTTGATTTTCGATTTCAAATTCTTTGATTTCTATACGTTTGAGTTGTTGATTTATTTTTATTGTTGCCATTATTACTCACTAAATATTTCTATAATTTTTTGTCTAAAAGTATCAGTTAACACGAAGTTTTCATCAGATACAAAACTAATAGCTTTATAGGCTTTTCCGCTTGATACTTTTTCAGTCATTCCAAGTTCTTCTTCTATATCATTAATTAATATATGTGTTTTACCTAAAGAAATTTCTATACTTTCTTCAATTATTTTTGAAGATTTATCTGCGGTTGCCAATCCATCAGGATTTTTATTAACTTGATGGTCTTTGTCATAAACAGCCGAATATTTTATTCCAAATTTATTAAGTAAATTAATATAGAAAGGAATATTACTCTTACTTCCACAATCAATTATAGTAAAATCATATCTAAAAACACCTAATAATTTAGCAATCATTGGTATAACTGTCTTATCAGTTTGTCCTTCTACTAGAATGACTTTTTTAGCAAAGAACAATTCGCCTCTTTCAGGATTTATCCAATAACTTAAATTAAACTTCTTCTTTTCATCAACTTCTATAAAAATGTCATTGACATATTGTAAAATTTTTGTTCCATTTGTTATATTTTCTTTCTTGACTATACATATAGATTTATGATATTCTAAATCTAAAAATGAACTTGAATGTGTACATAAGATAACCTGACTTTCATCTTTTGACAAGTTGACTAGTGATGAAAATAATTCTCTTTGTGCTTGTGGATGCAAAAATAATTCTGGTTCTTCAAAAATGAAATATGTTGATTTTGAAGATTTTCGAGTAGAAACTTCCGAATCTTTATCATTTAATAAGGCTTCCCTATCTTGCTTCATGACCTTAGACCATGCTTTAATTAAAGCAAAAATTAAAGCTCTTTGTAAACCGTGACCTTTTCTTGAAATATCAGTTTTAATTCCATCATCAATTGAAACATTTGCACCAACTCTGAATATATCATCAACATTTGGTGTTGAAATTTGAATATCTATTTTGGTGTTCCAACTTATTAATTCCTCATCTAATAAATTTTCCAAAGACGCCAAATCTTTTGGTCTATCTTCGTTGATTTCACCATCATCATTTGTCTTATTAAGAATTTTGGTTAATTGAATAATTTTCTCTTTAGCTTCTTTAAATTGTGGATTATGTTCAGAAATTTTATTGATGACTCTAGAATAAAGCTGGCTAAATAAAGTATTTCCTCTAGGGTTTAATTCATCGGAAGCATTTTTTACAGAGGGAATGAAAAACAAATCACCAAAACTTCCTTTTGCAACATTTTTTAATCCCAAGAAATTGGATTCTTCAAGAACATGGTTAAAACTTATATCATCAATATTTGTAATTATATATTCATTCTGTGCTGTTTTAAATTGTTCAATTGTAATTGCACCTTTTATAGGCAAAAAACTGACTAATGGAAGAGTTTCTGCAACTTCTCTTTTTTTGAAGTCAGAAATCTTAGATTCTTTTAACCAATCTTCAGTAGCTTCTTCAATGTAACCATTATATGAAAAGCTTCCATTTTTTAGAGCTGTCTTTCTAACTTTGATTTTATTACTTGATGAAACATATTTTTTGAAAGTCGTATTTTCATATTCTGAAATTTCAGAAAATTCAATTTCGACCCACAATTCTTCAGCATCACCATTGAAATCAAGATAATGATGATTTATTTCACCAAAAAAGAACAATATAGAACTCAAAACATTTGACTTGCCATGATTATTTTGTCCAATAAAAATCATTAAATCTTGAAAAAATATTTCTTCATATACTATTGAACGCCAATTCGAAATTTTTAAATTACTTATTTTCATATGTTAATCATACTTAAACTTAACAAATTGGTTTATGTATGAATTCAAACCACTACCGTTCTGTGCAAGTCGTTTTAAATTCTCTACGTGATTTTGCCCAGCTTTTCGATGACTATATCTATATGTTCTAGCTGTTCCTGAAAATTTTACAATGATATAATCGGAACCTATTTCATAGAAGGAGACACCTGAATCTCCTCCTGAATTTCTGTATCTTTCCATTGTAAATATTAAACTCTAGAGTAGCGATATACTCCTTTAATATTCTGGGCTAGATACTGCCCATGCGAATCAGCACTCATTATCCCATCATAAACATGTTGAGGCACATCAAAATACTGATAGATTGTATTATTCAAAAATTCAATCTCTAATGTCGAAGTGTTTTCATCATATCCAATTGAGGCAATATTTGATGATGTTACAGGTTTTCTTTCCATTTTATATTTATTTAATTATACGTTCAATTTTCGGGTTTTGAGCTCTCCAAGTTTCAATAAACTCTTCATAATTTGGATCTTCTTCCATTTTATTACCCCATCCGCCAGGGCGAAGTGAATCTTTAGATTCAATTTCATCAAAAACAATTGGGTCTTGGCTATCTGGTCGTCTATCTTTTGAAGGAGCTCTAATTATTGTTCTCATAGGTAGTTTTACTGCTTCACCCAAAATTATTGCTTCACCAGTTTTTAAAATCGGCAACATACTTGTAAGTCCTTCAAGGTTATCAGAAACAGCACTTGTAATATGACTTCTGTCAGTAGAGTTTGAAAGTCTTAAAGCGAAGAAAGTACCACATTGAGAAAGAATTGTAGAATTTATTTCTGATGGTCTTTGGCTTACTATCATTGTTCCAATACCATATTTTCTACCCTCTTTTACTATTTTTTGGACAATTGTAAGAGCACTTCCTTCAGAGTTTAAATAATTGTGAGCTTCTTCCATTAACAATAATAGTGGTCTTTCCTTTCCTCCTTGAGATAGGTTTCGAGACCAAAATAAGCCATCGTAGATAATCCTTAATAAAACTCCAATTATCGTATTCAAGATTGTAATTGGAACACCTGATAAATCTAAAATTGTAATCGGTTTATTACTTCCAATCCAGCCTTTCATTAATGAGTCTATGTCTTGAGTGGTTTTACCATCTGCTTCAGGAGTCCACTCTTTTCCAGGCTTAAATATAAAGTCATATCTTGGGATTCTTAATTTTGACCCCAAAGAATGTAATTGCTGACTGCTATTTAAAACTGTATCTGAGAGCTGTTGAACCCTTTCACCATTTGCATTATTCTGATTTAATTTTTTAAAAATTGGGGGAATTGCTTCTTTGCCACTTCCTCTTAATTCATCACCACTAGCATCAGTTTCAAAGGCAAGATTTTCTAATTGTGAACCTTCTCGATCTCTATAAAATCTACCTAATGTTTCTGTATACAAATCATACCACAACTCATTTAAGTTAAAAGGTACTGGAGAATCTATATTAACAGTGTCTTTGTTAATGCCCTTACACGGATATTTTTCAATTGTTTTGATTTTTTCTTGTAAAATTCTCTCTAGAATAACATTTTGATCTTTTTCATTATTGAATTTACCAAAACTAATTTCACATAATTCTTCAAAACTTAAAGCCCAAAACGGAAGTAAAAGTTCTTTTTCAAGACTTCCTGCACTTTTATCAGCATTTATCTTATAAATATTGGCTTTGTCTTTTAATGCCTGACCATATTCACCGTGAATATCAAAAACTAAAATTCGAGAAGACGGATATTTCTTTGTATCTGATAAAGCATTTAATAAGCTTGCAACAGTTGTAGATTTCCCCGAACCTGTTGTTCCAACAACCGCAGAATGCCTTGTTATTAGTTTGTTTACATCAATTAATGCTGGAATAGATTCGGCACCTGCTATATGCCCAACATTCACAAAATAAGGTTTATCAGGTTGTCCGTATATCCTTTTTAAATCTTCCTCTGAAACTAAATGAACTTCGTCACTTATAGTTGGGTATTGGGAAATACCTCTTTGAAATTCGCCTGCTCTTTGTCCTTCACCAACTAATTGAATCGTAATCCATCTATTGCCATAAGGTTGATTTTCAATTTGATTTTCAGGTACAGCTCCTGCACCGACTTGTGTAATAATCCCAAATAAATAATTATATCCTATAGGTATTTTCACAAAGCTCCCAATTTGTCCAATTCGATAACCCTCTCCGTTGACATAAGTCAAACCTGATAGTGAATCATTAACCATTGCTACCCTTATGGTTGTACCAGTTACATCTTGAACTGTTCCTAAATATGTAGAATTATTTTTCATCTAAATTAGTTTGCTTGTCGCCAATAAGTGCTTGAAGGAAATCGCCTAGCTTTGAAAAATTGCCTAATTTTAACTGATGAACTTTTTTATCATAACACTCTGCTAAGTTATCTTCGTCTTCAATATCATCTGATATTTTCCATTTACCTCTAACAGTTCCAATCATTGCTTCATCATAGCTCCACAAAGCAAGATTGTTTCTCCTTTTTGCTCTTTCAATTGCCTCTGGATATCTTTCAATTATTTCTCCTCCTTTTTCGTAGGTCATAGTATCAAACATTAAGGCTATAGCCATTGAATTCGGGTTAGATTTTAGAGCATTTATTATTGTATCGTTTAAATGTTGATCATTAAAAGAATATCCACTAATAATTAGTAATGAGTTAGGTAGCCTAATAAATCGATTTAATTGATCAATTAAAGCGAGATATGGCATTTTTCTGCTTTGCTCATATTTCAAATGAGAAGGATATATCAAATATGAATCACCATTAGCCTTTGTTAAACTCGACCTATAAACCTCTTTGTTTTCCTTTTGAAACCAATTTATAGAGCCATGAATTTTCCATAATCTTGTCCAATGTTTAGGAATTAAATTGTCCTCTACTGCACGCAAATCGAAAAAAGATTGTCTTGAACCTACAAATCCATCAAAATAGGGAATAGATAAATCTTCAAAAGCTTCTTCAAGAAGCAAATCATAATTTGTAGTAAATACCTCAATTGGTTTTTCTCTATCAATTGAAATCCATTGGGCAAGTTTATGGTAGGGCGTATCTTTATCAGGGAGATTTACTTCAAGTTTTTCGACAATTTTATCGCAAATATTTTTTTCAAGTTCAACCAAGTTTTCTTTTGTAAATCCCCTGACAGAATTTCCAACAGAGACTTCCTTTAACCCGCGAAGGAAGCTCAGTATATCTTCAATATTATTTGATTTTAAATTTGATAAGATTACTTCATCAATTAATTTATCAAAATTATTTTTTTCTTCCGTTTTAGATTTTAGCTCATCTGTAACAAACTGAGTTAGTTTTGCTACATCAGGTATTAAAGGCCATTTATCATCTGGCATATTTACTGCAAGAGGACAACCTGCTGAAATAAAAAAACCTAATGGTTTCTTGTCCTGTGATAGTGTTTGTCTTAAAAACTTTATATGTTTTATTGGGTCGTGTGTTGTCATACTACATTATTTATTTCTATTTAATCTCCTCGCCGACAACTTCTTCCAAATACTATCCGCAAGTTTCATTTCTTTTGATAATTAAATTTATCCTTTAGTTCATTCATAAAATAAGCGCCAAGAGAAGGTGACCCCATTAAATCTTCATACACCTTTTTCGGCACATCAAAATACTGATAAACAGCTCCGTGGTGAAATTCTATTTCCAATACCTTCTTTTCTGCATCATAGCCTACTGAGGCAATATTGGAAGACACTACGGGAATGCGTTCTGATTTTCCTATGTGACCTTCTTTTAAAATTGATAGTAATTGTTTGCCAAGGGCAGTGCTAAGATATTTTTGATCTCTACTCGTGGGTGTATCAGGAAGCGTGAGTTGAAGCCAACCTGCATCAATTAATGGTTTGAGATGGCTTCTGAAATTTTTGGTGTTATTGTATAATCCAATTTTATCGAAAATAGCCTCCCTAGATTTAGGCTCTATGCAATATTGGAGTAACTGTTTGGCTTTTGGTGTAATGCTATCTCGAATGGCTTCTTTGTCTCTGTCTCCAATTTCAGAGACAGAGAGCCTAAGATAAGGATTAATATCGCTTAAACTTTTGAATTCAAGTACTTTATCATAGTCTCTTCTAAGTTCCTTTTCCTGACCTAAGATGGAATTCGTAAGCGGATGTACAGGCAGAATACACAAAAAGTAAGCATTGTTTTCGTCTGTTTCAAAAACAGGTGGAGGCGAACCATTTTCGGCTAAGCTTTTGTGAATAATAGGCAATCCTGTTCCTCTGCCTTCCGTGAGTTTCAGCTCTTTTAAAAATCCACCTAGTTTACGATTTCTATAATCCCGAGTGACCACTCTTTGTTTATTCAGCATCGCTTGGTTGATAGGTGGCATAGGGCCCGGAAAACTCAATATTTCAATTTTATCTTTATGAATTTGAATCTCAACAGGGTTTTGTCGCTCATAGCTTTTATGATAAACGGCATTGACCACCGCCTCCTCTATGGCTTGAAAAGGATAGTTGAAGAAACGTATCGATTCCGCTTGCTTAGCTGATTTAACCACCAATTCTTCGACAATAGTTGATTTAAAATACTGCAAAACATCTCTAATCTGCTGGATGATAGATCCCATAAATAACTTTTCGGTATAATCTTTTCCAACTTCATTTTTATGAAAAACTAGATCGATTTTTGCTTCAGAAAAGAATTTTTCAGGGTGCTCATTAAACAAAAGTAATCCGGCATTTGTAGGACGTAGTAGCTCGTCTGAACCTTTGGCTATCATTAGAAGTCTGCATAATTCAGAGAATGGCATTTTTGTACTCTCTTCATATAAGGAGCTCATCACTTCTTTTAAATAGTTTTGAATCAAACGCAAATTCAAATCATCTAAGGTAGCGGTTTGGTTTATTCGGTCATCAAATGGGATGCGTGCCGTGAGTTCAATAAGCCTTCTTTCATCATCGGAACCATCTTTTACTTTTATCGTTTTTGAACCACGTTTAATATACATGGCTCTTTCTGTTCTTTTTTCGCTTAAACTAATGGGAGCTTTGTAGGGTCTGTTATCTCCAGCGGGAGCAAAAACAACCAGTATATACCTCTCGTTCATCAAATAAGGCTGAAAAACAGGTATATAAACCGGACTTAATTTATGAGACAGTTCAATCAGTTTTTTTTGGATAGCATCCAATTCTTGAACCTGTAAACCAATAGGTGGTAACTTGGCTTTCCCATTTTCTTCTTCAACTCCAATGATGACATAACCTCCATCCCAATTGTTGATATCATTGGCGTATGCACATAAAGAGTGAATGACATCCTCTGGATTCCATCCTTTCTTTAACTCAATCCGATCCCATTCAACCGTATTGCCGTGAAGTAATTCATCTATGTTTATGGGTAATGCCATTATTTATTAAATCATATTAAAATCTTTCACTATTCTGTTTGGTAAATTCTGATCAAACCAATGCCAAATATCAAAACGATATGTTCCCTTTTCCCAACAGTAAAAATCCGACTCAATTTCATCATCTAAATTAAATGGAATATCAGCAAATGCTGACCACATTTTTTCTAAATCAGGGATATTCATTTCTTCTTATTCGCTTTTAAACATTTTGCTCTTTCCTCTGCTATTTTCAGTGCTTCTATTCCTAAATCTTCACCTTGAATTTCATTCAAAATTTTATCGCTTAGGAACGAAACCAAAAGTTCGTCTGCGTTGTAGTCATATATGTCCGCAAGTTTCAGAACTACCTCTTTTGTAATTTTTCGTTCACCACGCTCCATTTTGCTTAAGATTGCTACATCAATGTCGAGCAACGCAGCAACTTTCCTTAATGGAAGCTCTTTTTCTTCTCGAATACATCTTAACTTTTCACCTATTGTTTTTGTTGACATACTGTGTCAAATTAAAAAATATTTTTGATTTGTCATCACTTATTTGCGAATTCTTTTCAGCATCTTGCAGTGGGTCTGGAAATTGGCAATTTTGCTAAACTTTAGTTGTTGGTCTGCTTATATGGTTTTGCTGGATAGGTTATAGCTATCTAATAATAAAAGTATTCCCTAATAATAAATTACTATCAAGTTAAATTCCACCCATAAAGTCTCCTAGAAAATTAGTAACATGGAACTAAGGGAATAGCAAGAGGGTAACATGATAAAGCGGTGTCACGTATTTGTTTCCCCTTAGTTTTCAGTTGTTTATAGAGACTAAATGAATAGAGTTCTAATCTTTTTTCACGGAAAAACGCTCGTAAGCCAATAAAATCAATAAATTTTTTACTAATAAATCAAATTTTAGCGCAGAATTCTCCAAAAACACTTCATAGTATTAGCTCGATAGATGTTGGGGCTTTTAATACGCAAAACAATTGAAATGCCAACATCTATTCGGAACATTCTAAATTTAATATTTTTATCACTGTCCTTTACTTTTTGACAATAATAGTTTTTCGATTGCGTCGTAGCTAGCCAATTGTGCATCAGGCAATATACTATCCACCAAATCCAATACAGTGGCTATGGTCAGATCCTTTGAGCAATTGTTCAGTCTAGGTGAAGCAAAGTCGTTCTCACTGTCCAATGCCAAGATGCATGTCCTTAACAAGCAAGATATAATATAACGCAGTTCACCATTGTCTGATACTTCAAAGGTCACTTCCTGCATAACAGAGTTGCCCTCCCTCCTATAGTATTTGCGCTCTCTGGGGCTCAATAGCATAAAGACTCTTTCCATTGTTTTGTTGTCCTTTTTATGCTTTTTATTTTTTGTTTTCATCAGCTAGGTTTTAATTATATTGTTGCATGAGTGTCACAGTGGACTTTTTTTAAATGTTTCAGTTGTGTTTCACCTATTTGGTGAGCCTCCTTTAAAAACTGCTTACAGCGTTTCAAAACCGTGTCCACATTCTTTAACCCAAAGTCGTTTGTTCCATTTGTGCCTTTAAATCGCATGATTTCAGATACGTTACAAAGCATGTAGTACTGGCGTTGCAGGCCAAAGGTTTTTTGGGGGAATATGTTATTGGGCAGAGATGTTAAAATGCTGCACAGGTGCAATAAATAGGACAAGGCATAATGATGGGGCTTAAACTCCCAAAACACATACAACAGCCCCAAACATATTTGTTCCATCGCATTATGGAGTACCGCAAGCTTCGATAATGGTTCTTCTTCTTCATGGATAACATCAATAATGGAAAACAAATATTTTGCCCGTTTCATACGGTGCTTCCAAATGGTTTTAATCTCTTTGTATATTGATACATGATACATCAACCCATATTGGCTATATCTTGACAACGCATTATCTTGTTTATATAAATAAGGTGTTTCTTTTAATGTGCGTGTTAAAAAATTATCGCCAATATCAATCCTTTCCATAAGGTTAGATATGCTGCAATATATAATATAGACCTTACAGTGTTGCCCCATCTTATTGTACACTTCTTCCATAAAATCATCTAAATTTTTATGGAGTGTTTTATTGCCTACAATTAACAAAGTGTAAATTGCTTCCAGATGAATCTGTTTGCTTTGTGGTGGCAAATAAGTAACTTGTTTGTTTTTGCACTTATCCATATTGATGACATACACCGAATGTAAAGGGATCAAGCTCTTTAAAAGAAGTAAGAGTTTTTTTTGTAATGGGAATTTTGTGGGAACTTTTGTTTTCATGTTAATTTGCTTTCCATAAATTAATAGCCATTTTTCAGTGTACCAAACCAAAGCAAGTTGTTTTATACTATCCTGAATTTGTTTTTTACTAGAGTGGTAATTTTTAGAAAAAATCTTATATTTGGATTATGGAAACAGCAACAAAACCAAACCACATCGGTAGAAAGATTAGCCGAATCAGAGAGCTTAGAGGCATGAAACAAGAAACCTTAGCAGAGGAACTTGGAATTAGCCAACAAGCAGTCTCTAAAATTGAGCAGTCTGAAACCATTGAAGATGACAAACTGGAACAGATTGCAAATGTTTTAGGCGTTACTAAAGAAGGTATTGAAAATTTTTCGGATGAAGCCGTTTTTAATATAATTAATAATACTTATAACAATAATAGTAGTGATAATTCTACTTTGATTTCAAGTTCCGTAAACTACCAGCCGACTTTTAATACTGTGGAGAAAATCGTTGAACTTTATGAACGTCTAGTTCAGGCAGAAAAAGACAAAATCGAGTATTTGGAGAAACTACTTAAAAAATAATAACAGAAGAAAGTAATTGCTAATTATTAAAATTTCAAAAATTCCCTTTTTATACTTCACCTAGCTGCAATGGGTGTGTATCTAAAAGGGAATTTTATTATCTATTTTATGAATTTTGATAAACTGATTGTGGCTCATTCTTTTCGTTCAAAAACTGTTTCCCTTAACTTTTTCATATCATCGCTTACCTTACGTTCTATGACCTTGGCATAAATCTGAGTCGTCGATATTCTGGAATGTCCCAACAATTTAGAGACTGTTTTAATTGGCATGCCATTACTCAATGTTACTGTGGTAGCAAACGTATGTCTGGCTATATGAAAGGTCAGGTTTTTTTTGATTTGGCACAAGTCTGCTATTTCCTTTAGATAGGCATTCAATTTCTGGTTTGAGATTGTTGGAAACAGATTCTCATGAAACTTTGATTTTCTGTTTGTTTTATATTTTTCAATTATTTCCAATGCTTGTGGCAACAATGGTATCCTGATGGACTTGGTCGTTTTCTCTCGTTTATAGTGAATCCATAGTTCTCCGTCGATTCCTATGTTAATGTTATCTTCCGTCAAGTTAATGACATCAATATAGCTTAGACTGGTATAGCAACTGAATACAAAAAGGTCTTTGACCAGTTGCAATCGTTCAATTGTAAATTGCTTATCCTCTACCGCTCTCAATTCTTCTAGGCTTAAAAAGCCCCGTTCCGTTTTTATGAACTGTGATTTGCAATTAACAAAAGGGTCTCTGTCTAACCAACCCAATTTAAATGCTAGGTTTATTAGTTTCCTAAACCTTTCTATATGTTTCATCACCGTGTTGTTGCCCATTGGTTTTTGATGGTCATCGGGTAAGTGTCCTCTTAAATATTTCTCAAACTTGATAATGAAGTTATAATCCAGTTCCTTTAGGTATTTATCTGATGTTCTATAGGTTTTCACTAAAAAATCTGAAATATACTTTTGTGTGGTATAATAGTTCTTTTGAGTTCCCCACTTTAACTTCCCCTGCATATCCTCGTTATGGTACTTGATGATATCTATTACGGAATGGTTCTCTTCATCTTCCCCCAAATATCTTGCCTTTATGGCTTGAGAGATTACGAGCTTGTGTTCCAATTTTAAATCTTGGTAGCATTTAAAAAGGCTGCTGTTTACCTCTTCTAAATAATTGTTAAGGATTCTTGTGTTTTGGTTAGTACCTCTTGACCTTCCCTTGTGGGCATCCCAATCTGTTACGGGAACTTTCCGCTTTAAACTGATAGTTGCTCTTTTACCATTGACCGTGATTCGTGCGTAAATAGAGGCTTGGTTTTCTTTTACTCTGGAAAAATCTGCCCAGAACAGAATACTGAAAGTTGTTGTCGTTTTCATGATTTCATCGTTTTGTTAATAATGGTTTTATTACCAGATGAAAGTCAAATCACTTTAAAGATACATTTAATATCACAACAAATTGCTCAATTTTAACAATTCGGTCAACACTTTTTTAAAATGGTGTTTGTTATACGATTTGTTGACCTTTTTAACAGTATTTTTTGTATTCTTATGATATTGATAAAAATGCAAAAACCTGTAAATCATACGATTAACAGGTTTTTGATATTGATTGATATACAACTTTGTCGGGGTGGCAGGTAGCCTTTCCAAAACATATGTTTTTAATATTCAAATAGTTACGTGTCCATTTACTTCTTGGTAACCGAATAGGTAACTTATTTAATAAGAACTTTTGTTATATTTTGCTCTTAATTTAAGAGCGGTGCAAATATAATTTGGTTTTAATTATAAAACAAAAACAACTTATATTAATTGCTGGATTTTCACTTTTCATCAACAATAGTTCTTAAATAGAAAAAATCATAAGGAAAAAACCTCTATTTTTTATAAGAAATTATATAGCCGCCAAATTTATTACTTCCAAACGATTTGATTATTTTCAATAAAAAAGATTCGCTCTTCTTTACCCTCCGTATGATTTTTAAGCCATAGTAAAGCACCTTTGGGTATATTTGAATACTCAATACTATTTTTAGACGCTGTTTTTACACCAAGTGACTTCCATTGGTTATCCCAATAAAACAATTCATATACCATACCTGGATAAACGTTGTTTTTAGGGTTTCGAGGAGCAAAACCAACATGTGTAACTTTTTGCTTGATTCCCAAATCAAGACCTACCCATGTTAAATTCGGTGGTGCATCTGAAAATATGGCGGTTGGAACAGATGTTTCTATTCCATTTTCGTACTTATAAACATTTACATAGGTTAATAAATCCTCATCAAACAAAATATCCATATTCTCTTTCGTAACCCCTTTTGAAAAAATGTAATCGCCTTTTAAAGTTGTTAAACCTAGTTTGTTGTTATCAGATGTATAAAACGAAAGACTTGCCAAACCATATTTACTATCATCCATTATTTTTGGATACACAAATCTTACAAACCTAAATTCTGAATCCTTAATATCAATAATATTATCATCATCTATTGGAGTTTCTTTAATCCGACAAAGTTCAACTGCATTTCTAAAATCCCTAAAATTAGAACCTTCAAAACGACCTCCAATTAACGGCTTAGAAAGGTCTACAAACCAACTATTGTAAGGGAATTTTCTTTCAAATTCATAGAATGTATATTCTTTTTCTGGTTCTAAATAGCGTAAGGTTCCATCGACATTGAGAACAAAAGGACTTGATATGGGAATATCTAAAATACCATTGTCATTTTCGACCATAGCTAAATATACAACCTCTTTTCCTCCTATATTTTTAAAAGTGACATGATCCCCTTCCAATGCAGCCCCATCAATAGGAACCCATGTGTTATATGCTTTGGGATCAAAGATACATAAGTAAGCGATTTCATTATTTTTATAAATCTTTGGAGCTTTTATAGTGACATTATATACATCCGTAAACTTTTCTGTAACATCATCCCATTCGAAATGGCTTAACTTGCTATTAATTCTTTTCTTTAGCTCTGAATTATTATTCTTTGGTATACTTGATTCTTTATATATTTTTGTTATCTGACTTTCTGGTTCAAAATCTCCTGGGTTTTGACCACCACAATGAAACCCTTGCCATTGTCCCAAGGTATCCAAAACGGCTACTAAAAGATGATTACCTCCACTAAAACCATCTTTATCAGTGAATAGCCTTGTTATTGGAATACCTAAAGATCGCATGACTTCAACTGTATGGCTTGTTACCATAACACAATTTCCATCTATTCCCAATTCTGTCATAAATGGCCCAGGTATAGAATAGGTAAAAGGACTCATTTTAATATTAAAACTACCTCTAAATGGTTTATAAAGAGGTAATAATTTTTCATTAAGTATTTTACAGACAAGAACAGGGTCGCTTTCATTTGCTAAAGAATCTATGAGTGGTTTGTATTTATTGAAATAATATTTTCTCCAAGCATTTGGCTTTTGTTGACCACTTCTATATGGTAAGATATATTCACTGAATTGATCAAATGTCAAATGTCTAGCCCAAGGTAAATTCCATGCCTTAAAGGCATAATCAATGTTTTCAATTAAAAAATCAGAAGATATGTTTTCAATATCAGAATAGTTTTTAAGGTCTGCTGATAAACTTGAATAGGCATTCCTGCTTTCTAAAGACTTTAAAAAATTAATAAACTTCTCGGTTTTAAGCATGCCGATAATCTTCTTTTCTTTAAAATTTGGTATTTTTTCATATTCGTTTTTAAGAGAGTCCTTTGCTGCCAAAATAGCTTGAAGACCTTGGCCATCTTTATAAAAATAGTAAGGCATATTAACAATTAAAAAAGAGGCTGCCTTATATTTCAAGCTATCTTTAGGTGCTTTATAATGATCTAATACTTTTTCTAATTCAACCCTGTTATCACCTGCCAATTCAAGAGCATTTTCTAAATCGGCATCCTTATTTGCACAAGAATTTAATCCAATAATTATAATTAATAAAATAAATTTTGCGGTTATTTTTTTCATAAGTAATATTTATTAGTGTTTTAAATTAAGAATACATTATAAATTTTCATGATACAATAAGGATAATCTATTTATTAATTATGTAATAATAATTTAGAAGAGTCTACCTTCCATAAATTTTAGGCAAAGGATCTTTAATTATCATTTCGGCATTGATAAATGGTGTTATCTTATTATTGACATCACTGTTTTCTGGATGATTTTCATCTCTATTATCACATTCTAGTAAATTATTTTCATAATAATTAGTCATCCTATAATATACACCATTATCACAATCTCCTTCATCATTATAAACAACGACGTTTCCTCCAATCTCAATGTTTCCTCTTAGAGTATAGTCTTTAACTTTTGCTCGCATATGGACTAAGGCCCGATCCATCATAATGTCATTTTCTAAAAAAGCTTGCCCCGCGATTTTCGCATCATTACTATAGGTTCCCCCTTTAATAAATGCGTTATCAGTGACTATAACATGATCAGAAATAATGGCATCTTTTACCAAGGCTCTTTCTTCAATGCGTACATGACCAGTAATTTTTGAATTCCCCAAAACCATGGCATAAGGACCAACATAAACACTGTCGGCAACCAATGCAGAATTTTCAACCCAACCTCCACCATTAGAATGGGTAGTTCCATTTTTTTTTAGTTGTTTTCTAAAATTTGAAGCTTCTTGATAACCTTCAGGAACACCTCCTAGGATGTTAAGTTCATAAGGAAAATGAAAATGCTTAGGATACCCCTTCCATGTATCGGTGGTAGTATTAGTTGTTATACTATCTTTAGGAGCTCCCATTACTACGAAATATAATTCCGTCTCATTTGAAAGCATTTGATATTCTATTTCTAATTCATTTTCATCATACATCTCACCATATCTAGTTGTTTTTCCATCTGAACTCACAAATCCATATCTCCAACCAGCATGACTATTTGCTTCAATATGACCTTTAAACTTTATATGTATTAAATGTGAATCATCATTTGGATAAATAGGAATAATATTATAAGCAAATTCTTCTGGAGCAAGATGAATTGGTACAGAAAAGTGGGTTGACATACTTTTATCTTGATCCAGAATTGTCCAAACAGACTGCATAGACTCTAAGCTTTTTTCCAAATCAAGGTTCCTCTTTTCCCTAAAATAATGTCCAATGTTTTTTATCGAAAAATCATATGTAGCCATTTTTTTTGCGTAAACATTGAAAAGATGATCATTGAGTTCTTTTATTGAAAAATTACTTAACCTTTTGTATGCTTGTATAGGATACTCCTCTGCTTTAGATTCTTGCCACAAACGATTTATTATATTCATACCATCGGCTTCAACGATACCAATAAGATAAGCGAAGTTTTCATAAATATTGACCCAATTGCCAAATGTTTCTATATGATCCCAGTCTGCACCCCAAGCATTTACAAGCTCGGGATAAATTAAAGATCTCATAAAATTAGCATGCGTTTCCCAAAATATTCCTGAATTTTTCCATGCGTCGCCTAACTCTTTCGGTTTGCGATAATCGATATTATTTTGTGCTTGAAGGCTGTGAATTATTTCATGTGCCGATGCGTGTCCGCCTTTCGCCGCTTTAGGATGTAACCACAAGGTTCCCATAATATTATCTTGGCTACCACCAAAAGCCCATCCAGTTGAACCTTCTTCACCAAAGGTATGGTTCATAACTAATGCTATTTTATATTTGGCAAGATTAGTGCCTGGTGTTTCTAGAGCAAAACCATAATCTTTATAGATTTGATAAATAATCTCCATATTTCTAAGCACTTCCTCAGGATCAAAGGCATAATCTGGATTATCAGAATAATTTACAGGATCTGTTCCAACAGTATTTCCCCAAATAACAATAAAATTATTGCTCTGTGCTGTTTTATCCAATGAAAACTGAGCGCCATCGTGCGTACTGGAATCTGCTAAATATTCAGGGATATGAGCTGCTTTTTGAGCAAATAAAAACGGTGACATTAATAATAATAAATAGAAATTTAAATTCATATGTATAAATACTTTTTAAAGGTTCCTTTTCGTCTCAAATTTTAAATTCAAAATAATCTGTTATAAACTATTACATTTTGTTGTTACGTTTTTACCACGTTACCCCTATTCGATTTTTTTTAAAAACCGATCCCACCTAAACTCATCTTGGTAGTTAGACAACAATACACACTGTACTTTACCTACTATATTCTCTTTTGGTAAAAACCCAAAAAATCTAGAATCAAAAGACTCTTTTCTGTTATCACCCATCATAAAAAAATAATCATGCTTAAAAACATAGGATAACGCAAGCTTTCCGTTAATTAAAAACAATGATTCAGATTTTTCAATATCACCCCCTTCATATAAGTTTATAATAGTTTTATAAATTGTATAGTTTTCTTCATTCAAAATAACCTTCATTCCTTTTTTAGGAATAATTACCGTTCCTAAATCATCAATAGTCCAATGTTTTCCTTCGGGGTTAGCAAAAAGCACCTCCTTATCATTAAATACAGCTAAGTTTAAGCCTAAAGAATCAATGCATTTTATTTGTTTCATTTTTTTAAGCTCGACATTTGTCAATTCCGCTTGCATAAAATTAGAGTCGTTTATATCTCTATTAATAATTTCATTGATTCCTAAAGAATCTATTTTATCATAAAATGATTTTTTGTCATTTACTTTAAAACGGTATCTATTTCTCATAGTCCCTACAAACTCTTGCTTAACTTTATTTATATATACATGCCCCTTTTTTATATCTAAGGTATCTCCAGAAATACCAACAACCCTTTTTACAAAAAACACGTTTTTACTAAAATTTTCATACACAAAAACATCTCCATTCTTTATTTTTGAAGCACCGGACCATCGCTTGTAACCCCACCAATTAACCTTAATTGAATCTCTAGCCTTTTTATTAAAATAAAAAGCAATGTTTATCCATGGAATATCAAAAGGCGAGCGTGGTAATCTTGGACCATATTCTAACTTATCTACTATAATAATATCATTAGGAAACAAGGTGTTTTCCATAGAAGAACTTGGGATTTTATAAATGTCGCATACGAAAAGCTTTATACTTATAGCTATTGATGCTATGAATAAAAACAAAAAAAAGCCTTTTATAAATTTCTGTAAAAAGGGAATCTTAATAAAAGCTATGAAATACATCATCCCCCAATAAACTAGTGAAAAAAGAATAATACCAAAACAAATCCATGAAACTCCAATAGAAATAACAAATAATGCTAATAAAAAAAATAACACATATTTTGTTTTTAAATATTTAATCATAATTCTTTTAAATAAACAGGGTTCTGTTCTTTTCAAATTAAACCTTCTAAAACAGGCATTTATTTTTACTATCCTGTCAATTTATTACACGCTTTACTTATTCCGTTTGAAAAGTGTTAAAACGATACCACATGTTATTTACTCTCAACTCTATATTGATTGCTTTTTACAATAAATAAGGGCAAATAAATAAATATACCAATCAATGAAAACATTAATCCCCCTATAGAACCGACAGCAAAAGAGAACCAAAAAGCTTCATTTTGTCCACTCCAAACAAAAGGGATTAAACCAACAATAGTTGATACAATAGTTAATATTACAGGTGTTATTTTGTAATTAAATGCTTTAAAATATAGGGTCCCTAAATGTCTATTTGGATAATCTTTTCTCAAATTATTAAAATCGTTAAGAATGTAAAGTGCAGAATTCACACTAATACCACTTAACAAAATAAAGGATGCATAGCCCCCTTGATCAAAATTGAAATCAAATAGATAAAACGTTAAGAACACCCCAATAAACGATATAGGAATCATACTGATTATGGCGAAGGGCTGCTTTAGAGACTCCAATAAAATGGCACATATAAAAAAGATGATGCCTATTACTATGAACAAATAGTAATACTGTGTTTCATCTTTTTTGTCCCATCTACTATATTTTTGTTCAAATACTTTATAGCCTAAAGGCAATTTAGGCTCAAAACTTTCAATGGTTCTTTCTCTTACTTTTTGAGCTAATGGTGCTGTTCCAATAAAATCGTATGCCACGGTCAAACTATATTGTTGGTTTTGCTTTTCAATAGTGTTACCTGTTTTCTTTTTTTCAATCGATGCTAATTGATTTAACTTATATTGCTTATTCTGTATGGTAATGGGCGTATTTTTTAAATCCCATACATTAAACTTTTTATACTTATCTGACACTAGCTTGACATCTTGTAATTCATTGTTTTGGATAATGGACGTTAACGGCCCGGAGTGTAATTGATTTTTTAAGTACCCATACAACTGTATTTGTGAAACATTTGCAAATGCCAATTTATTAGCATCAAAATCTAAATAATACTCATATAAGGCATTATCCTGCCATCCCCCACTAGTTATTTCGACCTCTCTTACTCTGGAGTTTGAACTGGCTTCAAGTTGTTGTTTTAATTGTTCTGCATAACTATATAATTTATCATAATTATAACCTTCTAAAACAATTCTGTTCTGTTTATAGCCCGTGCTTAAAGCATTAGAAAACCCCCTACCAACCCCTGTAACAGACCAATCTAAACCTCCTAAGCTAATGGCCTTGGACTCTAGCAAACTTTTTAAGGTATATGGAAACCCACTAAACTCAAAATCTTCCTTAAAATAAATTGAAATGCTAGAATTTCTGTAACTGGATATTCGTGTTTCAAAAAGTGCTATTTCATCAAACTGACTTAAATAGGATTCCATTTTTGTTATCGCCTCATTAAGTTGTTCTATAGTACAACCGTCAGGCATGGACCCTGTAACTCTTAACGTTGTTCTTTCGGGTTCAGAATAATACGAATTTTCAAAAACATCTTCAGTAAAAAGTCTTAAGGCTCCTCCTATTATTTTCTCTAAGGTTGGTCTTAAATCGTTGGCAAACCATTCAGCTCCTATACTTTTGTTATAGAGATTAGCCATAAAACCGTCTCTCTCTATGTCTTTGGGCAATAGCTGAAAAGGAATTCCAAAACCTAATATAAAAATTAAAATAAAAGCCCATTTAAAACGTGGTTTTTTCATCCAAAAAATAAGCCTTGAATATAAATTGGTAAATCGTATAATCCTTCTTTTCCGTTTCCTCGAAAAATGGACACGTTTCTTTGATAGATTCATTTTTTCTAAGAGTGCTGGTACATAAAATAACGACACCAATAAAGAAACCCCTATGTTTATGGCTATTACTAAAGCAAAATCAAATAAATCTGCTTGTTGACTTTCTTCTAATAGAAAAATAATCATCAATGCTCCAATAGTTGTTAAGGTGGCTGCTAAAATGGCTAAGAATGCTTTTTTATTGCCCTTATTCCTAATATGATCTATCATGATAATACTATTATCAATGATGATCCCGAAAGAAATGGTAATACCCGCAAATGAATATAATTGGAGTTCTACCTTGAATAAATAATAAAAATTAATGGCTATTAGTAAATTGGTAATGATGCTTAAAAACAAAATAGCTAAATATTTAAAACTTCTATTTATAAGTAAAATCAAGATTAGCAAAATAAGAAATGAAAATAAGGTGCGTTTTTGTATTTTCTGTAATTCTTCAACCACAAATTCCGTGGTGTCTTGGGTTAATTTAATACTATATCCCGTATCTAGTTCTTTACTTAAATCATCAACTTTTTCTTTAACGCTATTTGCCAAATCAATAGTGTTTACACCTTGCTCTGCATAAACAGTCATGTTTATGATATTCAAACCATTTATCCTGTAATAACTCGTTACGTTGGCTTCTTTATAGGTAACTGTTGCAATATTTCCTAAATAAACAATTCTATTGCCAATCTTTTTTATGGGAATCTTAGCCCAGTTAATATCTGTATCAGGCTTATAAGATAGGTTTAACACTATTTCATGATCATAACCTTCCTTATTTACCCTAAACATGCCACTACCCAATTCTTGTTCATTAAGATACACATTGATAGCACTTTGTATATCGTTAACCGACATGTTAAGTTGTAAAAGGGTATTGGTATTGTATTCTATAACCCATTCAAAAGGAACTGCGCCATAAATATTAACTTGATTAACGCCTTTTAACGTTGATAATTGAGGTGAAATGTAAGTCTCTGCATATTTTTTAATGTAATATGGATTTTCGTTGGCATGGATACTATATGATAAAATGGGGACCATATTTTCGTTGGCAGCACTTAAAGATAAACTTGGGTAACTAACACCCTCTGGAAGCTCTGGGTAAGATTGTCGAATTAAATTCGCTATTTCAAAGCGCAGGGCATCCATATTGCTATTCTTTTTAAATTGAATAGCAATATTCCCCCAACCTTTATATGATGTGGAACTAATATCTTTAATGCCTTTTACAGTATTAAAAACACCTTCTAGTTTGGATGTTACCTCTTGCTCCATCACTTTAGCAGAAGCATCTTGCCAACTAAAAGATACATGTATAGATGGTAATGTTTTTGAGGGTGCTAATTGAAGACTTAATAAAGGGATTAAGCTTGCTCCTATAATGGATAAACATATAAAAACGGTAAGTATAGAAAAAGAAGAAAACTTAAAGTTCATATTATTAATGTCTTTGTAGTGAAATCAAACAGAAATACTAATTTACAGATTTTAACAGTCTATTCCACTGAAATTCATCTTGGTAATTGGAATATAATACACATTGTACTTTACCAATAATATTTTCCTTTGGGACGAAGCCCCATATTCTAGAATCCATGGTACCTCCTCGATTATCGCCCATCATAAAATAATAATCATGCTTAAAAGTATAGTGGGTTGCTTTTTTATCATTAATATAATAAGCACCGTCTATCTCTTTAACGCTACTATTTTCTGAGCTATTAATAGCCTTTTCATAAATGGCCAGATTTTCATCATTTAGTACTATATGCATGCCTTTTTTGGGGACTATTATTGGCCCATATTGTCAAACGACCAATTATATAAAGGTCTAAAAAAGAGATTTTTTTTTTCATTTCTCCTTGTATTTCTTTAATAGCTGTAGAGGGAATTTTCACATCTTTATTTATGAGTTTCTTAACCATAGTTATTTCCTTTTCCTCTTGTCCAGACATATCATATAATAGTTGGCGTAAATTTACTTTGAAATTATTTTGTTCTAATCTTTATAGGTATAAATCATTAAAATTGCATTGTCTCCTGTTTTGATATTTTTAATCTTAACATTTTTCATTAAATCTTCCTCGTTAATCAATTGTTCTGCATTCATAAATCCAACGAGACCATCATTGAACCCCCAATTTGGGATAAATGGAATTTCATTAATATCGTTTTTTGGTATACCAACGTTATGTATGTTTTTGCTTGTGTCAATCCAATCAATGCGACGAACTTTATTGTGAAAATAATCTAAAACAATGTAGTTTTTATGAAAATAAAAGTTGTTTCGTACTAGAAATTTAAAATCTGGACTTAGCATATCATAATTGTTTACATTATCATTTTCGGGTAAACCTTTACTGCCAAAATCTAATACATACTTATGTTTGAAAGTAAATTCTTCATCATCTAATTCATAGATAGAACTTGAAAAATTCTGCGAAAAATAGGTTTTGGAATTATTTATTGCAAAATTATTTGAGAATCCATAGTTAAATTTGAATTTCTTTGAATTTGGTTCAGAAATCGGCAAAAGTTTGTTTTTTATTTTTAAATCTTTAGATGTTGCTATAAACTGACCGGATTCGTTTTCGAATTCTAAAATTTTGAAGATAAATCCTCCTTTGGTAATCCAAAAATCTGTCGCTGTAAAATCAATTTTTATGGAGTTAACATATACATCATTTTTAAAATGGAGGATTTTTCCAGATATATCCATTATGTATAGATTGTTATTTTCAACATCAAAGTCACTTATTGAAATATATTCATCGGGACCACTCCCCATTGAAGATAATTTTTTTTCAAATTGACCATGACTATTAAAAACAAGAATTGAATTTCCAATATTATCAAAAATATAGATTCTATTATTGATGATTTTCAATTTTTTAATAGAACCTATTATAGACTCTTTATTTGTTTCTAAAGGTAAAAACGTTATAGTTTTAAAGTATTTAGAGAGCATAATAAAATTGTTATGAGACTCATATGGTATTTCTAAAGTTGTTTGACTAATATCATTATTCGTCTTAGAGCAACTAAAAAAAATTAATATTAAAGAAATTGATAGTATTATTCGATATTTCATAATGTATTGTTTTTTAAGATTGTAATACTCTATTGTTTTATGTTTTAATTGAGATTTAAAAGTCTACCGAAGTTTTTATAAGATATTTGATTTTTATGACGTTTTAAGGAATACAACTCTTTAGGTGTAGTTAGTTTTTAATGCTTATTTTTCGTTAGTTTCAGAAATTTCGGCAAAAACAATTAACCATATATTATTTTTTATGTACCACTTTATTTGAACACAATTATAGCCGTTTTTAGTAATTGCACCAGAAAGTTGAAATATAATTTGTCGCGTGAAATAACGTTTATGTCTATATCATTTTCATTATTCACTATCTTAATTTAAGTCTTTTTAAATTAGCAAAAACACGAAAATCATACTTGCTATTTGATTTTTCGTGTTTTTTTGTAAATGAAAGGTGATAAATTAATTTACTGCTTTTAGATGACTAACAACTGCAACTTGTGGCACTGCAACTGGCTACGCCAAGATTTGGGTCGGTGGTCGTAAATGGAGTACATGAAACATATGAACAGCACGGGTTGCCCTCTTTATTAAATTTCCAAAGCGTTTGTTTTATATATCTACTGTATGTTGTTGGAGGATTACTTTCACCTCCTTGTGCATTGGCAATAGTTATACTCATTAAATTAACTGAATTGATATCTTTACTATCTTTGACGTTAGTAGTAGCAAAAAACATCGCTACAGCAATCACTGCAACACCTAAAATCCCTATTATTCTCTTCATTTTTTATTAATTTTAAATTATTAAATAAATATTTATTTTTTTGTAAAAGTCCTTAAGGAAATACTACTTTTACTAAATATTAAATAGCATATTTTTAACAACTATTTAGTCAATAAAAAATTAAAGACTTCCTCTGGGTTTTATGAGTGTCTATGTCATAGGCTTTTATTTTAGTTAAACAATTTGTGATTATATTTTTTAACATGGAAATGCTCAGAGGTTTTTTTAAAGTTAATTTATCCTATTATTTATTAATTACTTCAAAGAAAACACATGACAAGGACAAATTCTGTCACTTTGCTATTTTTTTAAAAGATATTTATTACTTTTTCTGCAATACATTATGGTTTTACCTTCATTTCTAAGATTTGAAATCATTCGCTTTATAGTTCTTACACTACATTCATAATCATTGGCTACTTTTTCTAGGTCACTCAATCTTTTATGTTCTATCAAATACAACAAATGATTTTCTTTTTCTTTTCTTTCAGAGTAGGTCATATC
The DNA here is from genome assembly GCF_031128465.2 of Mariniflexile litorale. GTDB lineage: Bacteria > Bacteroidota > Bacteroidia > Flavobacteriales > Flavobacteriaceae > Mariniflexile > Mariniflexile litorale. The sequence continues at coordinate 792,233 of NZ_CP155618.1, forward strand.
ATAATTATATTTTAAAATTTTAAAGATTAATCTTCTAGTATCTCATTAAAATCTTGTACCAAAGGGGTATTTGTTATAAAATCATACAAGGTTAATTGCTGCACGTTATAATACAATGCCCAATAGCTTTGTAAGGCTTGTATATAATTTTCGTTGGCCTGTTGCCAAGCTTTACGAGTCGAGGTTAAGTTTAGGAAATCTACACTTCCCGATAAAAAACGCTTTACGGTTAAATTATAAGACTCTTTTGAAATCTCACTGGTTTTTAAGGCTCCTAATACCAGTTCTTGTTGTAGGTTAAAGTCTAAAACTTTTAATGTAATATCCTGTTTATAGGTGTCTTCGTTTTGTTGCAACTCAATATCTGCAACATCTCTATTCATTTTAGCCGTTTTTATGTTGCCTCTGCGCTCCCCCCAATCTAAAATGGGCACATTAAGTTGTATAGCAATCATTTGTTGGTCTAAAAACCTACCATAAGCATCTACAAATGTGTTCGCTTGTTGATTTAACCCGTAACTAGCGGTTAAAGACAGATCAAAACGATTGTCTTTAATGGCTTTATCTAAATCTCTTAAAGCTTCAATTTTCCTAAGCTTTAAATCGAGTATATCTGGATTGTTTTGATATGCAAGATCAATAGCCTTATTTAAATCTATTGTTAGTGTTGGTATTAATTCTGGTAGTTCTGGAATGGCGTGCTGTGGCAATTGATCTCTTAAAAACAGCTTCAATTCGGACTCTGCTTTTTGTAAATCTTGTAAATTTTGAGTTAAGTTTGTATTTGCATTATATACATCCAATTCTAAATTTAGAAGGTCGCTACGTTCTATAGCAATCAAATCGTAACGTTTTTTGCCAATATTGAATAATTTTTCGGCAGAAACTTTATTTTCCTTGGCTATCTCAACCTTTTTACTCGCCAACGCCCATTGGAAAAACAAATCGACTGATTTTAAATTTATGGTTTGCAATTCATATAAAAAATCCTGTTTTGCCTTTTGAAATTCCAAGGGTGCTATTTCTTTTTGCCATTTGAAGCTATTGAATGCCATAATAGGCTGCACCAAACCAATTCTAACTGGTGTGGCATTATAACTTTCGGTTTGTAAATCGCCAATATTCTCTAGCCTGTTAAAACTGGAATTGACAAATAAGCGTGTGCCTGTTACCCCTATATTTTGACTTAAAGACAGGTTGGCATAACTATTTATGGTTTGTTGTTGCCTGAACACATCTATATTCTGTTCAGAATCATAACGCTCTATCAAGGCTCTGTTAAACGTAAAGGGTCTGGTTTCAAAATCAATTTTAGGAAGTAAACTCGATTTGAATGATCTAAATTGCCAATAGTTCACACCATATTGTCGTTTCGCCTTAAAAACATCTAACGAGTTTTTACTGGCCAGTTCTAAAATATCCTGAAGAGTGATTTTTTGACTAATAGTTGATATGGTATTGCTTTGTTGTGCTATTATATTTGTGAAACTCAATAGAACACATAGTTGAATGGTTATCTGTTTTATTTTCATACTCATGATTTATGTCTTTTAGCTAAATAATAGTAACAAAGTGGTATAAAATACAGACTGACTATAGTTCCCAAGAGCATTCCTCCAATTAGCGCAATAGCTAAAGGCGCTTGTAATTCTGCCCCCAACCCATTTAAGAACAATAAAGGTACTAAGGCTAGAATGGTTGTTAAACTTGTCATCAATATTGGCTTTAAGCGTCTTTGTCCTGCTACCAATAAGGCTTTCATTAAAGAAAAACCTTGACGCTGCAATTGAATGATGGTATCCACTTTTAAAATAGAATCATTAATAACGATCCCACACATCACCACAATACCAATCATGGACATGAGGTTAATACTCATACCAAAAAGTTTTAAAAATAAGAAGGCACCTGCTAAATCTATAGGGACTTCCAACAATATAATTAGCGGCAACACAAAAGATTCAAATTGGGATGCTAGAATAAAATAGAGCAACACTAAAGAAATTAATAACACGACTTTAAGTTCTCCCATAAGCTGTTTATTTGAAAAATAACTTCCATAAAAATTGACATCATACCATGTATTATTACTCACAACGTCTTGCACATCATTAATGATAGGTTCTACCTGTGCATCTTCAACCTGAAACTCTAAAGGATAATATTCACCTTCTGCACCTCCTGTAATACTTTTTAAGTCTTCAGCCTTTACGATTTTAATAAAGTTTTTGATTTGAAAAACAGCACTGTCTTTAGACTTCACCGTGGTTTCATTTAAAATAGCATCGAGATGATCCGCATGATTCCCTAATATAACAGGGACAAAATTTTGGTTATCGACAACAGATAAGATTTCACGTTCGCTAAAAGCACTTTTTAGAGTGCTAAACAATGTATTGGCGTTTACATTATAGGTCATTAATTTTTCTTGATCTGCAACCAATGTGATGTGTTCTTGCCATGCTATAGGTTTTAAATCCACTCCCTCTAAGCTTTCATGAATTTGATACCATACGTTCTTTAATTGCTTATTTTGCTGGCTTCCTAAGTTTTCTATATTCCTTAATCGAGCTACTAAAGGTGTTTCCTTATTTGAAAAAATTAAACTAAAAATATTGTCAACGGCTTTATATTGATATACTATTTTTGGATACTTATTTGTTAAGATGGCATCCAATTGCGATTTTACACGTATTAATTCGTTTTCGGTATTCGTTTGCAAGTAAATAGTGGCTTCAGAGGTTTTGGCATTGGAATCTTTATCCAACAAAAACTGTTGGGTTCCCACTAAAGCCGTTTGATTAACCAACCTATCTTTTATTGAATTTAACAAATCCAACACTCTGCGTTTGTTTTCTTCAACATTTATAGGCTCATTCCAATCAATCTTAATTAATGTTTCATTACTTTTTAATGTTGGCATTTGGGTTGTAGGCAACAAACTAAACAATACGACTGTTAATGTTAAAAGTACTATAACAATAGCAAAAGACATCCGTTGCTTTTTCATGACCCACCTAAACCCTTTCTCATATAAAGCTGTATAATCTAAGGTGTTTGTTTTCGCTAAAAACTGACTTATTCTTCCAACTTTAGCATGCCTTTTTAAATGAAACAAACGGTATAAAACTGGCAATAATGTTATGGAAACCAATAATGATACAAATAAACCGATACTGATGGCCATAGCCTGATCGTAAAACAGAGCTCCACTAATACCACTTAAAAAAACCAAAGGCAAAAACACCGCACAGGTGGTTAAGGCTGAACTGAGTAAAGGTTTTAAAACCTCGTTCGTGCCCACAATACAAGCTTTAGATAATTTAAAGCCTCTTTCCCTATATTGAGTAATATTGTCGATAACAATAATGGAGTTATCTATCATTAATCCAATACCTAAAACCAATCCAGACAGCGAAATAATATTTATTGAGATGCCAAAAAGATGAAAAAACAATAAACAAATAATAATGGAGGTTGGTATAGTAACACCTATAAGTAGAGGTGATATAACGTTTTTCAAGAACAAAAACATAATACCAAAAGCCAAAAGCATGCCCCATAATAAACTTTGAAACAGATTATTGATGGCATAATCCAATAACTTCGTTTGATCTCTTGTAATAGAAAAATTAATATGCGGATAGTCATTTTTTAAGGCATTTATTAATGTATCAAGCGAGGTCTTTAAATCCCCCATCCTGGCATCACTCTGTTTTATAATCGCCATTGTGACCGCTTCATTTCCATCAGATAAAACTAAACCCGTTCTTTTTTGCGGATGCTCAATAACTTCAGCCAGTTCTTTTAACTGAAATACACGGTTATTCTGATTGATATAAATGGATTCAATATCTTTTATATTATTTAATGAAGTTCCTAAGCGTACATCGTATTGATACTGATTGTCCTTAATCAATAAGCTACCTATATCTAAATCGTTTCTCTTAATATGAGATTCTAAATCTTCTAAGGTGATGCCAAGGGCATCCAATTTGTTTCGGTTGGGTATGATAAGAATTTCTGGTGACACCAAACCACTAACATCTACCATGGCGACTTCATTAATCTGCTCTATGCGCTTGCGAATAACCTGATTTGTAAAACGGTTAAAATCCACAAATTTCTGTGATACTGGATATAAAACGTTTTTCTGGTAAGTAGAACTTTTTAGGTCTTTAGTCGGCACTTCTTTAATAGTCATGCTTAAATAAAATACAGGAATATCCGTCGCACTGGCTTTAATAACTTTTGGGCGTTTAACAGCCTTTGGGAGACCTCCCATAATTCTATCTATTTTTTCATTGACTTCAATAAATGCATAGTCAATATTGCCACCATGTGTAAAACTTAACTTAATAACACCTATTTCGTTACTTGTTTCGCTATTGATATCTTTTAAATGGCTCACCTGCATTAAGCTAGCTCGCAATGGTTTTACAACAGCATCTTCCAATTGTCTTGCCGACATATTATCTGCCTGTACCTGTACCGTAATCTCTGGGATGTCAATATCAGGCATTAAAGAAACAGGAATGAACCCAAAGGCATAAGCCCCCAAAATAAGGATCCCCAATGCCATCATTAAAACGGCTATGGGTTTATGTATTAAAAATTTAACCATAATGTCTTAATGACTAATTATTAGATTTAATTAGAACCTCGCTATCGTGAGCTAAATTTAAATTGTTGGAAACAATAATGGTATCACCAGGTTTTAACGACGCACTACTTTTATCAGGGTTTGGTATGACGGCATAGGCTTTACTGTTTTCTAGCGTAGTAAGAATATATGTCCAATAAGCTTTTCCGTTTTTGACCATAAATAACACCTCTTGATTATCTCTTAAAACAACAGCCGGTTTAGGCACCACAAATTGATCTGGAATATCTTTTTTAATAAACACCTTTACGTTCATGCCCTCTAATAATTGACCATCATTTTTTACTCGGGCTTTTATTAAAATAGTGCCGTCTTTTTCAACCTGTGGGTTTATGGTGGTTATGTCGCCTTCGTAAGATTTACTTGTGGCAAAAGGGGCTATGGTTATGCTGTCTTTTGCTTTTATATCTTTAAGTTCAGACTCAATTACATAAAATTCCACTTCAAAAACAGCATCGTTTATTAACGTTATAAACTCTTTACCCGAATTAATTTGGTCGTATTTCTTGCTATTAATATTGGCCACCTTACCACTAAAAGGTGCTGTGAGTTTGGTTGATTGCAAATCGAACTTTGCATTTTCTAATTGGTGCAATGCATTCTTATAGCCAGATTTAATCGCCATCATATCATACTCTTCTTTAGGTATAGTTTCTTTGTTATTGGGGTTAAAACCACGACGTATCTGTAGATCTTTAAATTCTAAAGTAGCCTGCTTTAAATCTATTTCTGCTTTACTTACTTTTTGCTGATAAGTAAAAGCATCCAAACTAGCCAAGAGCTGTCCCTTTTTAACATAATCGCCGTCTTTAACGTGAATGTTGTTGAGTTTTTCGCTGACATTAAATTTTAGGGTGCTTTTTTCTAAAGCTACCAGTCGTCCATTACTGACTAACTCTTTTTTAAAAATACTTTTATCTAAAACCATGATATCTACCTCGTTTTTATCTGGGAGATATTGTTTTTTTGTAATGTCTTTATCTTCGTTTTTCTTGGTCTTATTGCAAGATTGAAGAAGGGATACCATAAAAATTATAAATAAAAGTTTTTTTAAAATAATTTTTGCTGTTATCATGGATTATTAATTTTAGTATTTATCTATTTTTCAATCAAGTTTAATGTTTTTATGAAAGTGATTTTTTAAACCAAATTTTAAATAATATTCTGAAAGCTTTGGTTTATCTTTATTTGGTATATAAAAGTTATTCATTTTCAGATTTGAATCAATATGAAAATAATAGGGTATTTCATAATTTTCTAGTGGTATTTTTAGCCCTTTATTTGACGTTAAAAAAAATTTAACATTAGTTGTCAATCCTTTTTTCTTTAACTCTTCATAAAAAACACTCATATCCCGTCTGTTTATATGGTAAGCTATAAGACATACTTCATTTGAAAAAGAAGAATTATTATTTATTAAAATATTTAATTCAGCATCAATACACTCTTTACAGTTTAAAATGGAATATCGTAAAACAATATTGTCTTGTTTAAAAACTTCTTTTGCTAAAATAGTATCTCCTTTTAAGGTTATTAATTTAACATCCTTATCTAAAACCAAATCTTCACTTTCTTTGGAAATAAGAAAGTTATTCTCATCTAATTTCATTGTATGAATAAGATCGGTATTTTTGATAATTTGATTTTTCAATAATTCTTTTGTTTTAACAAAAGCTCCATTACTTAGATTTAACTTATAAATTAATAAGCCATTAAAAACTATTAATATTAAAATGACTAAAATTTTTATGTTTTTCATTAATTATTAATATTTTTGAATTGATATACAATCAATAAAGGGTTATCATCTATATTTATATCTTCAGCTATCTTTTTAATGTTATCTGGTATTTCACTCCATTTTTTAGGGTACTTGCTTTTGCAAGTATTCATCTCATTTTTAAATGATTCCGCAGGGAATTTTGAGATAAGCTTATTATCATTACCATCGTGAGCAAAATAATTTATAAAAGGAAGCCCTTTATGATAAAAAGAATTAATTACTTCAGACTTTTTTGTCTTTTTAGAATATATAACAAGTTTATTTAAAAGATATGAAAAAGTAATATAGTCCTTAGTTTCCCTGAAATTTGATATTCCCCAACCATAATTATTCTCATTAGCATAATTATAAACATCAAAAATATTTACTTTTTGTTCATAAATTTTATTGGGCATTTTATTCCTCCCAAAATCAAGAGAGTATTTAGCTGTAAACCCATTTTTATTGTATTCATAAATAATATCTGAATAAGGTAAACAAATTTTAATATTTCTATCTTTTATAATACATGGTGTTTCTAATGCATATTCTGAATAAAATTCATCTATCTCATTACTTTCTAAAAAACTATTTTTTTTATTTGTACTTAAATCATATTCTTGTAGCATATATTCCCTATTAGTCTCATTGTTTAGCAAAACCATTTTTCCATTCATTAATGCAATATTAGAATATAATTTATCAAGCTTTTTCTCTTCAATAAATTCCCCTAATAGATCATAAACAATAACTTTGTATGGTTTATCCGCATAAACTACAATTTGTTTGTTTACCTCATCAATTCCAAAATCAGTCAAACTAATATATTCATGAGGCCCTTTACCTATATTTTTAATTTTATAAAGAAACTTACCTTTATCACTAAAAATAAAAACACTGTTTAACTTTTTGTCGAGAATATAAATTCTATTATTGTAGAAACTTATCCTATCTATTTTTGAAATTATAGAAAATTCATTTGTTTCTAACTGTATCAAATATGAAGAAGAAAAGTATTCATCAAAGTTTCCTTCAACAGCTTCTTCGTTAAGATCTATTTTAATTGATTTAATATTATTGTTTACCAGTGGATTTACGTCATTAGATTCTTTACAAGAAATAAGGAAAAAAACAAGTATCACATAAAAGTTATTCTTCATAATTTTTTTTTAATGCTTCCATGAAATCATAATATTACATGGAAGCAAGTTAATTTTAATTAAGTAGACTGACAGCCTGGTATTGAACTTGTTACCCAACTACCCCAAGCCCCTGTTCCAGAAGTTCCAGGTGTACAAAGTGTATTTCCAGTACCAGGACAACTTACTTCTGCCGCCGCCCTAGTTCTAGTGCGCTTCTTACAATCTCCTATATTTTCTTCTTCTGATTGCGTCACTATTGTTGTAACTTTTTTCTCAGCGAAATTTCCATTTGACTCTGCATTTGCAGTAGAAATCAAATTAATAGACAAGAGATCATTAGCACCCTCTGTATTAGACTTATCTTTTAACATATCTATATTAAGGCCTATAATAAAAACCATTATTAATAACCCTAGAGCATTTAATGTTTTTTTCATTTTTTTTTATTTATTACGTTTATTTTATTATTTAACTTTAAGTCTGTCAGGCACACTACTCTTTAAATGTGTTAATACTTAACTTTATCAAGTATTAATAATCTAAATTTTTAGATTTCCTTTTATTCTTTAATTCTCTATTTCATTGGCTCTTTATTTTTGTTAAACAATTCATTTTTTGTGATTATATTTTTCATTTGTTGTTTTATTTCCTTTATTGCTGTTGATGATTTTTTTATCTCTTTGCCTAAAATTACTTTAGCTATTTTAACTGCTTTTTCCTTTTGCCCAATTTCATCATATAATTTTGCTAACAAATACAATGGGTAAAACCTAGTAGGTATCATATTAGAAGCATGTATATAGGCTATTTCTGATTCCTTATATTGTTTATTATTTTTATAAGCATCGCCTAAAGCCGTTTCTATAATAGTAGTATTTAAATGTATCTTAGCTCGTTCTAAAATTTGTATCGCTTTTTCATCTTGTTTATAAATGGATAAGGTTTTGCCGTAATTCATTAAAAACTCACCATTGTCTTTCAATTCAGGAAAAGCTTCCTCGTATGCTTCTATTGCAGTTTCATAATCTCCATATTGATAACTGTTTAAAGCGAATTGCCAATTTTTAAAGCTTTCACTTAAACTATTTATATACTTAAAGCTAAAAACTGTTATTATTAAAATACAACCAACCACTAAAGTTTTTAGAGAAATTATTATAGGAACATTTACTTTAAAATTTTGAAATAGCTTTGTTTTATTTTGGTCCAACTTAGCAAGACCTGATAATAAAATAACCATGATAAGTTTAATAGGTAGAATTTCCATGGGATAAGAAAAGAAGGCAAATACACCAATAGTTAGTAAGCTTATTTTTATTATAATACCTAACTCATTCCTTTCTTTTACATCTGCCGTTTTGATTTTGATAATAAAAAACAAAACAAACAGTAATATTATGAAACCAAATACGCCTTGTTCGGTTATAAATTGAATGAATTCATTGAAGGCATAATAAGTATTATCAGCTACTAAAGTCTCTTTAGTTTCTCCATGTTGTGAAAAATAATTAGCTTGATGGTTCATATAGTGAGCCTTAAAACGATCAAGGCCTACACCACAAACAGGATTTTCTTTTATTATTTCGGTAGAGACTTTCCAAATAAATAATCGACCATCCGAAGATCCTTGTTTAAAAAGATAAATACCTAATAGGCTTACTCCAATTATCAATATACAACCTGTGATTAAAATTGATTTTGTTAAATTGGTATATTTATTAAAAAGCCGTTTTATAACTCTATAGCGATATTCTAACAATAGGCAACTACTTATTATTACAGCTAGCCATGATCCTCTAGATTGCGATGCTGGTATAACCAATAAAATACTTACCACGCCAAACATGGGTATATAGTTAAAAATGTATTGGAACATCTTTTTTAAAAATACAGAGCCACTTTTTGATCGCATTTGCTCTATTATGTTTGCGTTAAACAAATACATTCCCAAAGTTATTGGCCATACAGCCGAAAGAAAGCCAGCATAAGGCCCTGGGTTAAAAAAACTACCTGTCATTCTAAACCCAGAATGATTAGATGGATAGTATTCCAGCAATTGTAAATTACCATATATTGCTTGGATAATTCCTGAAACGACAACCATCAATAGCAAACAAACATAATTTTTATTGGAAAGATTTCTTAAAACGATATACAAAACACCTAACCCCACTAATTCCATAAATCGGATTGAGAAACTTAAATTAGTTTGAATGACATATCTATTTAATGTAATAAATGTTAAAAAAATAAAAAGTACAATATCCAATTTAGAAGGTGAAAATGAAATAGCTTTAGTGAATACTATCTTGAGACCATATAAACATAGCAACACTAAACAACTATATTGAAAGCAAATAAACTTGCTTGTAACTGTGGGTTGTACATATCCAGATAGATTAATTTGGGGTAATACCAAGAAAAGCAAAGACACAAAAACTACAATAGCGAATTTTGGCAAACTTGTTAAAACATTTGTACTTTCCTTCATTTTGGTAAAATATGCACTCTTAAAGTTGTAATTGTTTTAGCACAATATAAATTTATATATGCTTTTTACTACGCAATAAATTACCTAAAATTGATACTATATTACCAAATCAATAAAAAATGTGAAACTTATAACTATTATAATTCGCTTTAGATAAATTTCATTAAACATTTAAGGATATAATTTTATAAAAAAGCCACTGATTTTTATCAAGTTGTCTATGAAATTTGATAGGCTCTGCCTATCGGATTTTGTAGAGCAAGAGGGTAACACGCTGCGCGATGTTACATTTACACAACAATCTGTTTTTCATCAACTTATTTACTTATCGAATTATGTTTTTCCGTGAATTTTTAGTAAAAAAGCTTTGTAACCCCTATAAAACCTAGAATCTTTTAGTAAAAAATCACGGAATTCCTAAAATTTGACCCTATTTAAGGTAATTTGATGGTATTGAACCTATGTGGTTACAAAGGCTACCGCGCTCGTTTTGGGGCGAGCTTGGTCCATTTTTAAAGTGATGGATTCCCCTCGCTCAATGTAGAACCAATACAAAAAATCGTTTTTAAAAAGCCAGACCCTAAATCCATCCCTTTAAAAACGTATGAACATATATGCCGCTGAACACCTTTACCCTTGCCGACCAAGGGCAGTGCCTTGCACGGTGTCCGTTGGCATTAATCTTGTGATTTTCTCTGGGCTTTTAGGCTTTTTGTTCCTTGTTAGAATTTCTGTGATCTTAATTTAGGAGTATAATTCGAGTGAATTATTTCTAAACAACACAACTATTGTTTTGATTCGCTGAAATTTTTGTAACTTCTCTTTTTTTGATCCGTTCCTGTAGATTGTTTATATCCTCGCTTATCTTGGTTTCCACTACCCTAGCATAGATTTGGGTCGTCGATAACTTTGTATGTCCCAAAAGCTTTGACACTGTTTCTATGGGTACGCCGTTAGACAGTAAAACAGTGGTTGCAAAGGCATGTCTGGCAATGTGGAAAGTCAGGTTATTCCTTATTCCACAAACATCGGCTATATCTCCTTTAAATACGAATTCAACTTTTGGTTTGAGATTGTTGGGAATAAGTTTTGTTTTACTGTAGTGCTTGGATTTGATTTATAAGTTTCTATAATCTTCAAGGCTTTGGTCAGTAATGGTATCTTTACTGGAACGCTCGTTTTTTCCCTTTGTGAATAGATCCATTGCTTTCCGTCTATACCTATACATAGGTTATCGGTCGTTAAATTCATGACATCGCCATAGGATAAGCCTGTATAACAACTGAACACGAACAGGTTCTTTATCAATCCCAGCCTTGGAATTGTAAATGACTTGTTCTCTATGCTTTGCAGTTCTTCCAAGGTCAGGAAGCCCCTTTCCTTCTTTTCGTATTTCGCCTCAAACTTCATGAATGGATCCTTGTCCAACCATTCCATTTTAAAGGCAAGGCTCACCATTTTCCTTAATCTTTCAATATGTTTCATAACGGTATTGTTTCCATTTTTTCCTGGTGCCTCAAAAAACGCTCAAAGTCAATGATGAACTTATATCCTAGTTCCGAGAGGTACATGTCCGTTGTCCTGTGCTTTTGCTTTAGAAAGAGAAGGATATACTTGTGTGTCGTGAAATAGTTCTTTTGTGTGCCCCATCGCAGGGTGTCCTTCATGTGGGTATTGTGGTACTCTATGATATCCGAAAGTGAATGGCGGTCTTCTTCATTACCAAGGAAATGTGCCTTAATGATGTTCGAGCTTACCTGCTTGTTACCGCTTTGCAGTTTTTGATAGCATTCAAATAGCTTGGCATTGACCTGCTCTATAAAATTGTTGAACTGTTTGTTTTCCTCGCTTAATCCTTTTAGCCTGTTCTTGTTGGTATCCCAATCTGAAATGGTTACTTTTCTTTTAAGGGAAAGTTCCGCGCGTTTGCCATTTACGGTGATTCGAGCATAGAGGGGTGCCTGTCTGTTTTTGGTATTGGCTTGCCTTAGCCAAAACAGGATACTGAAGGTGTTTGAATGTGTCATAATCTTTCATTTTTAAATTAAACATTAAAAACAAAAGTCAAATCAAGTCATTCGGTTACCTTTTTTATGGGTTTCCACGTGTGGTAACCGAATTGGTCACTTTTTTTACCAAACCAATACAAATTAAATGTGACCCTTTAAAATGCAAAAACTTGATAATCATTCGATTACCAAGTTTTTATTACTATTTGATTTCTTAAAAAGTCGGGGTGGCAGGATTCGAACCTGCGACCTCCTGCTCCCAAAGCAGGCGCGATAACCGGGCTACGCTACACCCCGTAAATATTTTCTTGTAACGGGATGCAAATATACTTTTTTATACAATAATCGCACTAAATATTCTGTTTAATTTTAAAAAAACTATTTTTAAGTTTTTTTAAACAAAATCGCTTAACCCTCTTTTTAAAATAATGGCGCAACCAAATTCTTTCATTTTAAAAAAGGCATTGTTCTTTAGTTTCTTTTTGATGACTTTTTCGCACAGCTATTGCCAACAAACTCTGAAAGGGAAAATTATTGATAGTGAAAACGGAACGCCTATTGCTAGTGTAACAATTAAAAATTCTCAAAACAATAAAATTGTAATTTCAAATACTTTAGGTGAGTTTGAAGTGCAAGAATCTGGAATTTATCAATTTATAAAGATAGGTTATCAAGAAAAAAACGAACCGTTAAATTCTGGTTTTACAATTATTCAACTGGAATTAAATCCTTCAAATTTAAAAGAGATTATAGTAACCGCAAATCATATCCCTCAAAAATTAAAAAAATCAAATACAACTATTGATATTATCACTCCTAAAGATATGGAACGTGGAAACACAACGAATGTCATGGATGTTTTAAACAGAGTTCCTAGTGTATTTATGCAATCGGGATCTTTAAATACCAATAAAATTTCCATTAGAGGTATTGGCTCAAGAAACCTATATGGAACTTCAAAAATCAGAGCCTATTTTCAAGATATCCCACTCACTTCTGGAAGCGGAGAAACAACAATTGAAGATTTTGAATTAGGTTCTATCTCTCGAATGGAAATCATCAAAGGTGCAGGTTCCAGTATTTACGGTGCAGGTTTAGGCGGCACCATCCATTTAATTCCTAAAAATGCTTCTCTAAACCAAACGGATGTTCAAAGCGATATATCTTTTGGTTCTTTTGGGCTCATGAAAGGTGTTTTAAATATTAATTATGGTGCTACAAAAAATAGTTTTAGAGCTATTTACAGTAACACCCATAGTGATGGTTACAGGGATAATAATGAATACAACCGACAAACGTTCACCATAAACTCTAATCACTTTTTAAATAATAAAGATGATATAACATTGTTAGCCAGCTATGTCGATTTAAAAGGATTTATTCCAAGTTCAATTAATGAAAATGATTATTTAAATAATCCTAAATCAGCAGCTTTTACTTGGGCACAGTCTAAAGGTTATGAAGATTCGAAACGTGGTATTATTGGTGGTTCTTGGAATCATCATTATAATAGTAACGTAAAGCAAGCAACCAGTGTTTTCGCATCTTTTAAAGAGGCTTACGAACCAAGACCTTTTGATATTTTAACAGAAAACACATCTGCTATTGGAATAAGAAGTCGAATTTTAGGTACATTCAAAAAACTAAATTGGACACTTGGCGGTGAATTATTTAAAGACTCCTATAAATCAAGAAACTTTGAAAATTTATATCAAGATTATCCCTCAGGAACTGGTAGTGTTGAAGGCGATAAATTCTCAGACTTTAAAGAAAATCGCAGTTATTATAACCTCTTTTTCGAAACCAATTACAACCTTTCGGAAAAAATGACGCTTTCGGTTGGGTTTAATTTCAATAAAACATCTTACGACTTACTTGACCGATTTGTTTCAGATGAAAACCCAGACCAAACGGGTACTTACAAATTCAAAGGTATGCTATCTCCCAAATTTGGTGTTTCACATATATTTACCGATAACATTAGTGTTTATTCCAATATAAGTCATGGGTTTTCACCACCCACAACTGCCGAAACATTACTACCAGATGGTTTAATCAATGCAAACATAAAGCCAGAAACTGGTTGGAATTTAGAAATAGGGACACGCTCATCTTTCATTAATAATCGTCTACAAATTAACTTGGCATTATACAAATTAGACGTGCGTAATCTTTTAGTTGCCAGAAGAACCGGAGACGACCAATTTATTGGAGTAAACGCTGGAAAGACCCAACACAATGGTTTGGAATTGGTTATAAAACACCAATGGCTACAACAGGAAACCGTATCACTAAATCAATATGTATCTTACACACTTAACGATTTTAAGTTTAAAGAGTTTGTTGATGATGGAAACAATTTTTCTGGAAACAAATTAACTGGTGTCCCTTCAAACCTTTTAAATACAGGCATGGATTTTGATACTCAATTAGGCATTTACACAACTATTAATTACCAGTATGTTGGACAAATTCCTATGACAGATACGAACTCGCTGTTCACTAAAGATTATAGCTTAACAAATATAAAATTGGGCTATAAACATTTTATTAATAAATGTTTTAAGGTAAACGCCTATTTTGGTTTGGATAATATTTTTAACACCCATTATGCATCGCAAATATTAATTAATGCAACTGGCTTTGGTGGTGCAGCTCCTAGGTATTATTACCCTGGAAATCCAACAAATTATTATACTGGGATTAACATAAGTTATATGTTTTAACTAAATTTATATCAAAAAACAAATATGAAACAGTTACATTTTTTATTAGCAGTAGTTTTAATCTCATTAAACGCTTGTGCTCAACAATCCGAATCTGAAGTAAAAGCCCAAGATCCTGAAAACGTAAATTATACAACAGAATTAATTGTTTCAGATATAAATATACCTTGGGGCATAGCATTTTTACCAGATAGCAGCATGCTAATAACAGAAAAAGCAGGCGAACTTATTCATTTTAAAAATGGAACAAAAACTTTAATTGAAGGGGTCCCTGAAATTTATCTACGTGGTCAAGGTGGTTTTATGGGCATCAAATTACACCCAAATTACGAAACCAATGGATGGATTTATTTCTCTTACGCTTCTGCGGAAGGTGAAGGAGAGGGTGGCAATACTGCCATTATGCGAGCCAAATTAAAAAACAACGCCTTAACTGAAAAAGAAGTGCTATACAAAGCATCACCAAACTCTAAAAAAGGACAACATTTTGGCTCTCGTATAGAATTTGATAATGATGGCTATTTATACTTCTCTATTGGAGAACGTGGTGACCGCGATGTAAACCCACAAGACATCACGCGCGATTGTGGTAAAATTTACCGACTTCATGACGATGGACGTATCCCTACAGACAACCCTTTTGTTAATTCAGAAAACGCAAAACCCGCCATTTATAGTTATGGACACAGAAATCCACAAGGATTAATAAAAAACCCAGAAACTGGAGCCATTTGGGAGCATGAACACGGGCCACAAGGTGGTGATGAAATCAACATCATCCAAAAAGGAAAAAACTATGGGTGGCCTGTTATATCGTATGGTATTAACTACAGCGGAACGTCTTTTACTGATATTACTGAAAAAGAAGGCATGGAACAACCTCTTTTTTATTGGGTACCTTCTATTGCTCCCAGCGGAATGGCATTTGTTACATCAAATAAATACCCCAATTGGAAAGGCAATTTATTAGTAGGTTCACTTAAATTTGAATATTTAGAACGTCTGGTTTTAGACAACGGAAAAGTTGTTAAACGTGAAAAACTAATAGAAAAAACAGGTCGTATTAGAGATGTTGTCCAAGGTCCAGATGGCTATATTTATGTAGCTGTTGAAGGTAAAGGCATTGTAAAAATAGTTCCTGAAAATTAAAAATAATAATTCTTTATGAAATCACTCCTATTAAGTCTATTTGTAACACTTTCAGTTATATTCTCAAGTTTTTCACAAACCAACACCAATACATTAAAATCTAGCATAGAAAGAGGTCAAGAAATCTATACCGATTTTTGTATATCATGCCATCTTCCTAATGGAAAAGGTGTTGAAAGAATTTATCCTCCACTTGCCAATTCAGATTACCTCATCAAAAACAGAGAAGCAAGTATTAAAGCTATCAAATTTGGAATGAGTGGCGACATTGTTGTTAACGGGAAAAAATACAACAGTGTTATGGCTCCTTTGGGTTTAAGTGATGACGAAGTGGCCGATGTTATGAACTACATCAGCAATAGCTGGGGCAATAAAAATGAAAAAATGGTTACTAAAGCTGAAGTTTCAAAAATCAAAAAATAAAATAACTCACAGTATTTGATTGACATTTAACTAACTTTGTAAAAGGTTAATTAAACAAAACTATTCATGCTTATTATCGGAATCGCGGGTGGAACAGGCTGCGGCAAAACAACCGTTGTAAATCAAATACTTAACGAACTCCCAGAGGGTGAAGTTGGAGTTATATCACAAGATTCTTATTATAAAGATACGACGCACTTAAGTTACGACGAACGTATTAAAATAAATTTTGACCACCCTAGATCTATCGATTTTGAGCTTTTAGAAAGTCATCTTAAAGATTTAAAAAAAGGCATTCCTATACACCAACCCGTATATTCTTTCGTTAAGCATAATAGAACGGGAGATACCATTTTTACACATCCAAGAAAAGTAATGATTGTGGAAGGTATTTTAATTTTAACCCATCCAGAATTACGCGATATGTTTGATATTAAAATATTTGTACATGCCGATACTGACGAGCGTTTAATAAGAAGATTAAAACGTGATATTTCTGAACGTGGTAGAGATTTAGATGAAGTTTTAACACGTTATCAAAACACGTTAAAACCCATGCACGACCAATTTATAGAACCTATGAAAGAGTATGCAGACATTATTATACCTAACAACAAACACAATACTGTTGCCATAGATATTGTTCGCACAATAATAAACAACAAACTATAAATGAGCATTTTAAAGCATAAAATATTCAAACCTTTCAAAAACATTTTCATACTTATACTAGCTGTATTTATTGTATGGATGTTGTTTTTTGATGCTAACTCGTGGTTAATTCATCATGAATTAAATACAGATATAGATGCTTTAGAAAGTGAAAAAGAATATTATAAAAAAGAAATTGAAAAAGACAATAAAGCTATTAAAGCATTAAGTACCGAGGAAGGTTTAGAAAAATTTGCTCGCGAAGAATACTACATGAAGCGTGACAATGAAGAAATTTACATCATAGAATACGAAGACAGTCTAAAAACTAAAAAAGATGATTAGTGGTTTGTTTGATGAATTCGATTCGGTTTCAGCAAAACAGTGGAAACAAAAAATCCAGTTCGATTTAAACGGCGCTGATTATAACGAAACGCTTATCTGGAAAAGCAACGAAGACATTTCGGTTAAACCATTTTACAATTCTGAAGATTTAAAAGAGCTTCCCGAAGTTTCAAACACCAAAGCCACTCAATGGAACATTTGCCAAACTGTTTTTGTTGCAAATATTGAAAAGTCAAACAAAAAAGCTCTCAAATCCGTTCAGCGTGGTGCCGAAAGCATCAAATTCATCATTCCAAACGAATCCATTTCTATTAAACAATTACTAGAAAACCTAGATGACATTCCTGTTTTTTTTGAACTTCAATTTCTTTCAGAAAAATTCATTGAACAAATAAATAGTATTTCCGCAAAAGCCCATATACATATTGACATAGATATTATTGGAAATTTAGCAAAAACCGGTAATTGGTTTAATAATTTAAACGACGATTTTACAAAGTTCAAAAACATCGTAAAGCAAACCCAATCTTTTAATATTAATGTTGCCCTATATGAAAATGCTGGTGCCAATATGGTACAGCAATTAGCTTATGCCCTAGCACATGCCAATGAATACTTAAATGCCCTAGATAACGATTTTAACGCTGAAACCAAACAAACTTTACAAATAACCTTTGATGTATCTGTAGGATCAAACTACTTTTTTGAAATTGCCAAACTGCGGGCTTTACGCCTACTTTGGAGCACACTGGCTTCAGAATACCAAATAAATACCCAGTGCCATATCACTGCAACGCCTACCAAACGTAATAAAACCATATACGATTACAATACCAATTTACTACGCACTACCACTGAATGTATGAGCGCGGTACTTGGTGGCGCTAATACTATTTGCAATTTACCTTATGATGTCATTTACAAAAAAGCCAATGCGTTTAGCGAACGAATGGCTCGCAATCAGCTTTTAATTTTAAAGCATGAAAGTTATTTTGATAAGATAAACAATCCTTCAGATGGAGCTTATTATATTGAATCTTTAACCAACCAACTTGCTGAAAAGTCTTTAGCCTTATTTAAAGATATTGAACGCAATGGCGGTTTTTTAAAACAATTAAAAGAAAATACTATTCAACGGAAAATAAAAGAAAGTGCTAATAAAGAACAGCAACAATTTGATACTGGTGAAACTATTTTACTAGGAACAAACAAACACCCAAACCCCAATGATGCTATGAAGGATGAATTAGAACTTTATCCGTTTGTAAAAACACATCAAAGAAAAACATTAATAGAGCCAATTATTGAAAAACGATTAGCCGAAACTCTAGAACAAGAACGCTTAAAAAATGAATAAAAGCACCTTTATATTATTTTTCCTTTTTAGTTTTTTGATACTAAGCAATACTTCATGTTTAAGCATCGCCAAAGATGTTGAAAGCTGGATAGAAGTTAGTAATATTGAAGACGTTCAAGGCAAATATCATTTTTTAACCGAAGACCAAATAAAAATTTATTTACCCGATACCTTTAAAAAATATTCAAGAGTTGGTTATGAAAAACTTTTAGACTCTTTAGCTAGTAAAAAAGATTACGAACTAGAAATTAAACGCTTGGAATTTTTACGTGAAATGGAAGGCAATTTTTATCTCTTTTTTGATGAAGAAACCCGTTCTACTTATACAATTAACACGATGCCTTATATGCCAATACATAAAAGTGATGCGCAATATATTTTAAGTATGATATCCATGAATAACGAAAAAATTTCAAAAAAAACCGATTTAGAATTCACTAAAATAACCGCCAAATATAACGCCAATAATAGTACTCAACTTTTCAAGGCAATTCATAAAATAGAAAACATAAAAAAACAACATACCAGTTTTAATTCCTCATATATAGTTTCGGCAAACAAAAAAACTATTTACATCCAACTCTTAACAGGTTTTGATGTGAATTTCGACCCATTTTTACAAAAAATGATTTTATAATGTCTAGAAAAAATCTTCAGCATATTAATCTGAAATCTGAAATCGGGAAACCGAATTTAGAAGCTTCTGAAACTTTTGTTACAGCTGAAGACATTACTATTCAATCAATTTATTCTAAACAAGACATTGAAAATTTAGAACATCTCAACTTTGCCGCTGGAATAACACCAAACCTTCGGGGGCCTTACAGCACGATGTATGTTACGAAACCGTGGACCATTAGGCAATACGCAGGGTTTTCAACCGCTAAAGAGAGTAATGCCTTTTACAGACGCAATTTAGCAGCAGGACAAAAAGGACTCTCAATTGCCTTCGATTTAGCAACCCACAGAGGTTACGACAGCGACCACGAACGTGTACAAGGTGATGTTGGAAAAGCAGGAGTAGCCATCGATTCGGTGGAAGACATGAAACTACTCTTCGACCAAATTCCACTCGATAAAATGAGTGTATCTATGACTATGAATGGAGCGGTTTTACCTATTATGGCATTTTATATTGTAGCCGCCCAAGAACAAGGTGTAAAAATAGAACAACTTTCTGGCACCATTCAAAATGATATTCTAAAAGAGTTCATGGTTCGTAACACTTATATCTACCCGCCTACGCCCTCCATGAAAATTATCTCTGATATTTTCGAATATTCTAGTAAAAACATGCCAAAATTTAATAGCATTAGCATATCTGGTTACCACATGCAAGAAGCAGGAGCCACTTGCGATATTGAGTTAGCATACACTTTGGCAGATGGTTTAGAATACATAAGAAAAGGATTGGAGGCAGGTATGGATATAGACACATTTGCTCCACGCCTTTCTTTCTTTTGGGCTATTGGTATGAATCATTTTATGGAAATTGCCAAAATGCGAGCTGCACGTATGCTATGGGCTAAACTGGTAAAACAATTCCACCCAAAAAATAAAAAATCGCTTGTCCTTCGAACACATTGTCAAACCTCTGGTTGGAGTTTAACTGAGCAAGATCCTTTTAACAACGTGGCTAGAACTACTATTGAAGCTGCAGCAGCAGTTTTTGGCGGCACACAAAGCTTGCACACTAACGCTCTAGATGAAGCCATTGCATTACCAACCGATTTTTCGGCACGGATTGCCAGAAACACACAGCTTTTTTTAAGAGAAGAAACTAAAATAACAAAAACAGTAGATCCTTGGGCTGGTAGTTATTATATTGAAAAACTAACCCATGATATTGCGCAAAAAGCATGGGTTCTAATTGAGGAAATTGAAGCACTTGGAGGGATGACTAAGGCTATTGAAGCGGGCATCCCCAAAATGCGCATTGAACAAGCGTCCACAAAAAAGCAGGCTCGCATCGATTCCAATCAAGATATTATTGTGGGAGTTAATAAATTTAAACTCTCCAAAGAAGACATTATAGTAACGCTTGATGTAGATAACGAAACCGTTCGAAAACAACAAATGGAGCGCTTAAATATCATTAAAGCAGAGAGAAACTCTGAAAAAGTAAATATCGCTTTATTAAAATTAACAGAAGCTGCTCGATCTGGACAAGAAAATTTACTAGCTTTAGCTATCGAAGCCGCTCGAGAACGCGCCACCCTAGGAGAAATTAGTGACGCACTTGAAGTTGTTTTTGGACGTTATAAAGCTGAAATAAAATCGTTTACTGGTGTGTATAGTAAGGAAATAAAAAATGACGCCTCTTTTAAAAAGGCACAAGAATTAGCCGATATTTTCGCCAATCAAGAAGGCAGAAGACCCCGTATTATGGTAGCAAAAATGGGACAAGACGGTCATGACCGCGGCGCTAAAATAGTAGCCACGGGGTATGCCGATGTCGGATTTGATGTAGATATTGGTCCTTTATTCCAAACACCACAAGAAGTAGCTAAACAAGCTATAGAAAATGACATCCATATTTTAGGGATTTCATCACAAGCTGCTGGTCACAAAACCTTAGTACCACAAGTTATTGATGAGCTTAAAAAATATGGCCGTGGAGATATTATGGTTATTGTTGGTGGCGTTATACCCAAACAGGACTACACATTTTTGCTAAATGCAGGTGCGACAGCTGTATTTGGTCCTGGTACTAAAATTAGTGAAGCAGCTATCAAAATTTTAGAGATTCTAATTGACAATAAATAAAATGTGGTAATTTGTTAAAATACAAATTACCACATTCAAGATATTTAGAAAAAAGTTAATCTACTTTTTCGTCTTTGTTTTTTATTTCATGTTCAACAAAATCGCCAGCATTTACAACCGTCCAATTATCTAATGTTTTGAAATATTTTTTGATTACTTTGTTAACAGCATCAACCGTCAAACCTGTAACTTTATCTTCAATAGCTTTATGAAACATCATATCTCTATCATAATATAAATTATTATTAATAGTTGAAGAAAGTTCGTTGTCTTTGGCTCTAGACACATTTTCACCTTGTACCCAACTTGTTACGGCAACTTTTAATTCTTCTTCTGTAATACCATCTTTAATAAAACGCTCAATTTCTTCTCTAAAGCCTTGTTGCACTTTCGATGCATTTTCTGGGGCGTAAATAGCATACACTACTATCGACGAATTTTTGTCTTTGCTGTTTTCATCTACATTTACATACCCGCCTGCCCCATAGCTTATTCCATCTTTTTGGCGCAAACGTGTTGTAATTCTTGATTTTAAAACACCGCCACCAAAAATTTCGCCAGCTATTTGTAAGGCTGCAAAATCTTCGTCGGTTTGACTTCCTTCAAAAGACAAAACACCTAAACTCATAGCGTTTTTCTTGTCGGGAGTTTTAATTTTTTCATTTGCCACCGTATTAACTTTAAATTTATCAGCAATTGGAGTATAAGGTTTGCTGTTCTTAAAGTTTGAAAAATTAGTTTCAAAATAATTTTTAATTAATTTTTCATCAAAATTTCCAATAACAACTAAAGTGGCATTGTCTGATATCCCATAAAAATCGTTGTAATATGCTTGAACAGATTTAATGGTGACGGAATTTATTGCCTCAACCTCTTCTTCTATGGACATATTATACAAAGGATGTCCTTTTTTATGTTTTTGGTTTAATTCGCTTAATTTTTTACTAGCTAAATACTGAGGTTCTGTTTTATTTTGCTCTATACTTGCCAATTCTTGAGTTTTTAATTTATCCAGTTCGGCTTCATTAAATTTTGGATTTTTTAACATATCTGTCATTAAATCTAACGATGCCATTAAATTTTCTTCGGTGGTATTTATATAGACTGTAACTTTTCCATTGGAACCTCGAAAACCAATAGAAGATTTTAATTCACTCAACTTATCTTCTATAGCTTGTCTTGAATTGTTTTTGGTACCCTTATTTAGCATGTTCGCCGTATAACCAGCTAACTTACCTTTATTCATGAGTTGATCTACATTGGCATTTCTAATAGTAAAAGAAAGTGTTACTGTTTTACCTCGATTATCTTTCTTAATAAACCCATATTCAATTGGAGTTTTTTCTAAATTTCCAAAATTGAGTCTATTTTGTATGTTTTCATAAGATACATCAAATGCTTCACCTGCACCATACCCTTCTTTCCCTTTATAATTGGAAACCAAAGCGTCTAAATTTTCGGTATGTTCTATTTCTACACGTATGGGCGTTTTTGAAGGGATAAAATTACCAACCGTTCTATTTGTGTTTATCAAATAACGTTGTACAGCATCATTTACTTTATCGACTGCCATACTTTCAATTCTATCGCGATTAATGAACATCAATCTCCAGTCTCCAGCTCCAATAAATTCGCTCATATAGGTTCCTAAATAAGATGAATTTCTACTTATTTGGTCTATTCCTTTTAATAAATTAGCCTTAGCACGTTTAACTTCCTCTTCGGTAATTGGATGATTCTTTAAACCATCTAAAGTGGATAATAAGATAGTTTCTGCTTCGGATAGCGATTTATCAGATGGCACATCCACATTTATATAAAGAAAAGAAGGTTCTTTTGTAAATGGAGAATAAGACCAAATATTCGATGCCTTTTTACCATCAATTAAAGCCTTATACAATCTCCCTGAAGGCTGATCTGTTAATACTTCTTCTGCAATAGCGAGTACTGCATAATCCTCATGAGAACCTGCGGGGATATGGTACAATGCAGATAAAATTTGTAAATCGCCTACCCTACTTAAAATTACGCGTTTTTCACCGTCTTGAGCAGGTTCTACAGTGGGAATATCTCTTAAAGGTAACTCGGGATTTTTAATTCCCGTAAACTTTTCCTCAATAAGTGCTAACGTTTTATCGGTTTCAAACTTACCTGTTATCATTAAAATCGCATTATCTGGGCGGTAATATTTTTTATAAAAAGCTTGTAAATTCTCAATAGGCACACGTTCTATATCAGAACGATTGCCAATAGTAGATTTTCCATAGTTATGCCATAAATAAGCACTATTTATAACTTTTTGCATAAGAGTTCTTGATGGTGAATTTTCACCCATTTCAAACTCATTTCTAACTACTGAAAATTCAGATTCCAAGTCTTTTTTAGCTATAAAGGAATTCACCATTCTATCTGCCTCTAGATCTAAAGCCCAGTCTAAATTTTCCTCTGTAGCATTAAACGTTTCATAATAATTTGTTCTATCATAATAGGTCGTTCCGTTTGGTCTAGCGCCGCGTGCTGTTAGCTCATTAGGGATATCTGGATGCTTAGGTGTTCCTTTAAAAACCATGTGTTCGAGTAAATGTGCCATTCCTTTTTCTCCGTATCCTTCATGGCGGGACCCTACTAAATAGGTTATATTTACGGTGATGGTTTGAGAAGAATTATCAGGAAATAATAATACCTTCATACCGTTATCCAGCCTATATTCTGTAATACCTTCTACACTAACCGTTTTTTCAATTTGAGCGTAAGAACTTGTTCCTAAAACAATTAGAAACACAAAAAACATTAATTTTTTCATAAATAAATAATTTTTGGTTTTTGTAAATATACAATTTACAACTTTATAAAAATGTTAAATATCTAAAATTTATACGAAAATACTTTCGACAAATATGTGTTATGTGTTTACTAAATTTCATCTAAATAATAAAGATTTACCTTATAAACTTTCATTTCAACTAATGTTTTTATTTAGGGTTTTTATTACTCATAAATAATTGTATTTTTACCATTCACAAAACCAAATCATTTAATGGGTAAAATCATTGCAATTGCAAATCAAAAGGGAGGCGTTGGAAAAACAACAACGTCCATAAATTTAGCCGCTTCACTAGGCGTTCTGGAAAAAAGAGTATTACTTATCGATGCTGACCCTCAAGCAAATGCAACTTCTGGAATAGGAATAGACGTAGACTCCATAGAGATAGGAACCTACCAACTTTTCGAGCATTCTATTTCTGCAAAAGATGCTATTATGAAAACAGAAACGCCCAATTTAGATCTTATTCCGGCTCATATTGACTTAGTCGCTATCGAAATAGAACTCGTTGATAAAGAGGCTAGAGAATACATGCTAAAGAAAGCATTGTTAGAAATTAAAGACGATTACGATTATATTTTAATCGATTGTGCACCCTCTTTAGGACTATTAACGTTAAACGCCTTAACCGCTGCCGATGCTGTAATAATACCCATTCAATGTGAGTATTTTGCGCTTGAAGGCTTAGGTAAGCTTTTAAATACGATAAAAAGTGTTCAAAAAATACATAATCCGGAATTAGATATAGAAGGTTTATTACTAACTATGTACGATTCCCGTTTAAGATTGTCAAACCAAGTAGTAGAAGAGGTGCAAAAACATTTTAACGATATGGTATTTCAAACCATTATACAGCGAAATGTAAAATTAAGTGAGGCTCCAAGTTTTGGAGAAAGCATTATTAATTACGATGCCGCTAGTAAAGGCGCTACCAATTATTTAAGTTTGGCTAAAGAAATCATCAATAAAAATGCTTAATTATGGCTAAGGCAATTAAAAAACAAGCTTTAGGAAGAGGTTTATCAGCACTTTTAAAAGACCCAAGCAACGACATTCAATCGGCACAAGACAAAAATGCCGATAAAGTTGTGGGTAATATTATTGAGTTAGATATTGCTTTTATTGAAGTAAATCCGTTTCAACCACGTACTAATTTTAGCGAAGAATCACTGCTTGAATTAGCATCATCTATAAAAGAATTAGGCATCATTCAGCCTATTACAGTTAGAAAATTAGGTTTTACCCAATACCAATTAGTTTCTGGGGAGCGTCGTTATAGAGCATCCAAATTATTAGGTTTAGAAACCATTCCTGCGTATATACGTATTGCAAACGACCAAGAGTCGTTGGAAATGGCATTGGTTGAAAACATTCAACGTCAGGATTTAGACCCTATAGAAATAGCTTTATCCTACCAACGTTTGATTGAAGAAATCAACTTAACACAAGAGCAAATGAGTGAGCGCGTTGGTAAAAAACGCTCCACTATTACAAACTATTTACGTTTGTTAAAATTAGACCCTATTATTCAAACAGGAATACGAGATGGTTTTATTTCGATGGGACATGGTCGTGCTTTAATTACAATTGAAGACACAACCATTCAACTAGATATCTACGAAAAAGTACTTTCAAACGAATTATCAGTAAGAGATACCGAAAACCTAGTGCGTAACTACAATACTACGCAAGAAGTAAAAGTAACTCCAAAAAAAGAAGGAGGAGCAGTAGAAGAAACTCCAAAACTCATTAAAGACGGCATTACGGCTTTTTCAGAATACTTTGGGCAGAAAATAGACGTTAAAGTCTCTAAGAATGGAAAAGGGAAAATTACGATTCCTTTTCATTCTGAAGAAGATTTTAATCGTATTAAAAAATTAGTCGAAGGTGCCAAATAAATTATTTATAGTAAGCATATACTCACTATTATTTTGCTGCTTTCTGTCTGCTCAAGAAAAAAACAAAAAAAAAAAAGAGCTACCTGAAGCCCTAGTAGTTGATTCTATTATAGAAATTAGAAATCCTTACAATCCGCTTTCTCCAGCAAAAGCCGCATTCTATTCGGCGGTTTTACCTGGTTTGGGGCAAGCTTATAATAAAAGGTACTGGAAAATCCCCATTGTTTATGGTGGATTAGCTACTGGTATTTATTTTTATTCCACCAATAATAAAGAATACAACCGATACAGAGATGCCTACAAAAGCAGACTTGCAGGTTTAAAAACCGATGAGTTTTATTTTGATACTGAAGGCAACCAATTAACTACACCACGAGTTTCTACTGATGGTTTAGAACGCGGACAAAAATTCTATCGAAAAAACAAAGAAATTTCGCTTTTGGTAACACTGGGTATTTACGCATTAAACATTATTGATGCCAATGTTGATGCACATCTAATGCAATATAATGTAGATGAAAACCTATCTTTGGCACCACATTTTAAAATCAATGAGATTGATGCAACAAGCAATCTTGGATTAACTTTAAATTTTAAATTTTAATTATGAATATTGCTTTACTTGGATACGGAAAAATGGGAAAAACCATTGAGCAAATTGCTATTAAACGCGGCCACACTGTTGTTTTAACCGTTGATAAAGATGACAAAGGTTACGATATTACAAAAGCAGATGTTGCCATCGATTTCAGTATTCCAAGCGTGGCTTTTAATAACATTTCAAATTGTATAAACAACGGGGTTCCTGTAATTTCTGGAACTACTGGTTGGCTAGACAATTATGATAATGCAGTCACTTTATGTAAAGAAAAGAAAGGTGCTTTTATTTATGCTTCAAATTATAGTTTAGGCGTTAACATCTTTTTCGAGCTTAATAAAACATTGGCTAAAATGATGAGTACTCTAAAACAATACAATGTGTCTATGGAAGAAATTCACCATACACAAAAATTAGACGCCCCTAGTGGAACTGCCATTTCTTTAGCTAATGATATTATTGCAAATAATTCCAATTTTGAAGCTTGGAAATTAAATGAACCTGCAGACAGAACCATTCCTATTGTGGCAAAACGTATTGAAGATGTTCCGGGAACGCACACCGTAAATTACGAAAGTGAAGTAGACACCATTACCATAGAACACGTGGCACATACCAGACAAGGTTTTGCTTTAGGCGCAGTTATTGCTGCCGAATGGATTGTTGGTAAAACTGGCGTATTCACCATGAACGATGTGTTAAATATTGGTTAAGAGATACAAAACACGTAACAAGAATAGTAAGTTTAGGTACTAAAACAATAAAAAACTCCGATTATGACATTAATGCAATGGTTTATTTTCATCTTAATTATTCAAGTAATTCACGGTTTAGGTACTTGGAAATTATACATTAAAGCAGGAAGGCAAGCATGGGAAGCCTTTGTTCCTGTGTATAATGGAATTATTTTAATGAAAATTATCAATCGTCCGTGGTGGTGGGTTATCCTATTATTTTTACCAATTGTAAACCTTATTATGTTTGCTGTAGTTTGGGTAGAAACCGCAAGGAGTTTTGGTAAAAACACTAATTTAGATACGTTTTTAGCGGTAATTACTTTAGGTGTTTACAACTATTATTTAAACTATTTTACCGATGTTAAATACGTAGAAAACAGAAGTTTACACCCTAAATCGGCTACTGGTGATTGGGTGAGTTCTATTTTATTTGCCATTGTAGCCGCTACCATTGTACACACCTATTTTATTCAACCATTTACCATTCCATCATCATCTTTAGAAAAATCGTTATTAGTAGGCGACTTTCTATTTGTAAGTAAGTTTCATTATGGAGCAAGAGTACCTATGACTACTGTAGGCGCCCCTATGGTACATGATACCATTCCCGTATTAAAAAATAAATCGTATTTGTTTGATGACCATAAAGGAAGTCATTCTTGGAAAAACAAGCTACAACTACCTTACCTTAGAATCCCTGGTTTTGAAAACATCAAACGAAATGAAATTGTAGTGTTTAATCAACCTGCAGATACGTTGTTGGATATGAACGACTTTCATCCAGACAGAAACTATTACAAGCCTATTGACAAAAAAACCAATTTAGTTAAACGTTGTGTTGGTGTTGCTGGTGATTCTTTAGAAGTTCGAAACGGCTATGTGTACATAAACGGAAAACAAAATGTACTACCAGATAGAGCACATTTACAATTTAGCTACCATGTACAGCCAAAAACATCGCAATTTAACCCTGCATATCTTAAAGAACGCTATGATATAACAGATGGTTTTGGTATTATAAATGATAAAAACACCTATTATTTTTCTGCTATTTCTGATGAAGCGTTATCAAAATTTAAAGACAACCCTAATGTTGTAAGCATCACGCCTGTTAAAGCTGAAAAAGGTGTTAGAGACCCAAATATTTTTCCTCACGACCCAAACTATAATTGGAACATTGACTTTTTTGGCCCCCTTTACATTCCTGAAGCGGGAAAAACAATTGATATAAATTTAAAAGTATTACCTCTTTACAAACGTGTTATAACCGAATACGAAGGCAATACACTACAAGTAAATGGCAATCAAATTTTAATAAATGGACAAGTAGCCACTAGCTACACTTTTAAACAAAACTATTATTGGATGATGGGAGACAACCGTCATAACTCGATAGATGCACGCTCTTGGGGCTTTGTTCCTTTTGACCACGTTGTTGGAAAACCAGTATTCATTTGGATGAGTTGGGATGGTAAAAAACCACGTTGGGATCGTTTCTTTACTACGGTTGGAGGTACAGGTAAAGCAACTTCATTCTTAATTCCTTTTCTGGTTTTAATGTTGGCTTGGTTTGGATTTAATAAATGGAGAGCAAGGAAGAAAAAGAATAGTTAATTCGTTGATTTGAAATGTATGCTTATAGCTTTGAAAAATTAGAAGTTTGGATTGAAGTTAAAAAGCTTTCAAAAGATATTTATTATACACTTACTAGTAAATTGAATGCGTTAAGAAACTACCAAATTAACAAATAAACGCATCAACAAATGAACATTTTAATTCATCCAACATATTTTCCAAGCATAGCACATTTTGTAGCTATTACTAGTGCTGAAAATGTTATGTTTGAAGTTGATGATAATTTTTTAAAACAAACCTACAGAAACCGAGCTTACATATATGGCGCAAACGGTAAACTGGCATTAAACATACCTGTAATTCATACACAGAAAAACAGGCAGAAGTATCGGGATGTTAAAATTTTCAATGAAACCAATTGGCAGGATTTACATTGGAAATCATTACTTTCAGCATATAGAACCTCGCCTTTTTTTGAGTTTTACGAAGATGAATTACATACTTTATTCAATATAAGAGCTAATTATATTTTAGATTATAATTTAAAATGTTTCGAAGTTATTTGTGATTGTTTGCAATTAGATTTGAACACTTCAAAATCTCAAATTTATCAGAAAACCATTGAAGACACAACCGATTTTAGACACTTGGTGATCGCAAAAAAAGAACCAGCACAACCATTTGACAATTACACTCAAGTATTTAGCGACAAACACGGTTTTATACCAAACCTTAGTATTTTAGAT
The DNA here is from genome assembly GCF_031128465.2 of Mariniflexile litorale. Taxonomy (GTDB): domain Bacteria; phylum Bacteroidota; class Bacteroidia; order Flavobacteriales; family Flavobacteriaceae; genus Mariniflexile; species Mariniflexile litorale. Next base: position 822,095 of record NZ_CP155618.1, read on the forward strand.
TTGTTATTTAATGAAGGACCAAATGCCTTAAGTTATTTAGAATCTCAAACTTTGATACCTCACTAATGCTACAAACTATTGCACATTACGGTTGTCATTTTGTAATCCCGTTAATCATTGCATTGATTTTTTTTAAATCGAACTGGAAATTTGCTTACCTAATTATGATTTTAGGGATGCTGATAGATTTAGATCATTTGTTAGCAACCCCTATTTTCGACCCAAACAGATGTAGTATAGGCTTCCATCCACTACACTCCTATTATGCCGTTGGTGTTTATCTATTGCTTTTAATTCCGAAGAAAACCAGGTTGATTGGTTTAGGTCTCGTTATACATATTTTTGCTGATTTGGTAGATTGTACACTCATGTAGAGTTCGTTTTTTTGTAGTAACAAAATTTCAAAGATGCAAAGCTTCAAAGTTAAGATAACAGGTATGAGACTAATCCACTAAACTCAAAGTAGCCATGATAGGATAATGATCGGAATAATGTTGATTATACGCCTTGAACCCATTAACAGTAAAGACTTCATCTGAAAAAATATAATCTATACGCACGGGAAAAAATTTGAATTCATAAGTGCGTCCAAAACCATTGCCAGCTTCTTTAAAAGTATCATTTAAATCTCCTTTAATTTTTCGGTATACGTACGAATACGCTGTATTATTAAAATCACCACAAATAATCGTTTTATAATGACATTGTTTTTTATGTTTTAAAAATATCTCCGATTGAAACTGTTGTCTCATAAAGGTATTTTCAACTTTCTTAAAAATACGTGATGTACTTTCTTGTTTAAGCTTTTCTACATCGGTATCGATTTTCAAGGATTGTAAATGAATATTATAAACTCTTATTGTATCTTTTCCTTTTACTACATCGGCAAAAATGGCGTTATTATGAGTGTTTGGAAACTCTAAAGATCCCGAATTTATTATTGGAAACTTAGATAAAATAATTTGCCCATTATGTATTTTTTTTCCTGAAATTTTTTCAAATTTATACTTAAAAAAAGAAAAATCGACACTTGGACTTGGTCGATAATCTTGAATACATAAAATATCGGGAGCTTCGGTTTTAATAAAACCTACTATTTTAGTATCAATATTTTTTTGAGGAATCCAGTCATACAAATTAAACAACCTTACATTGTAATTCATCACTTTAATATTATTTGTGCTTTCAATTTTTTTTGAAGACGAAAATCTATATAACGACCCAAATACCATCTGTCCAATTAAAAGCACCAGTAACGATGCTATGAGTTGTTTTCTAACCCTAAGTAACCAGTATAAAAAGAACAGCACATTACATAAAATCAAAAAAGGCACCCCTAAACTAAGTACAGATAATACAGAAAAGGTTCTGGGTGGTAAAAAAGGTAAAGCATAAGCTAATAACAGAACAACAGCAACCAAAATATTGATAACGTAAATAATCTTATTTATAGTGCTTAATTTTTTCATACTATTTCCCTGCCCTGAATAAAAATTCTTTTTCTTCTACCGTTAAACTATCGTAACCGCTTTTGCTTATTTTATCTAAGATAACATCAATTTTCTTTTGATTATTAAACTCGTTAAAATCTGATTTAGTATATCCTCCAACTTTACTCTTATTTTTATGAACCGTTTTCAAAGGCCCTTTTTTTGATGGTTTAAACAGGCTAACAACCAAGTCTACTAGATGTTCGAAACCTTTTCCTATATCGTCACCCTTTAATAATTGTTTTGCATAAAAATAGCCCAATAAGGCGCCTCCTAAGTGTGCCAAATTCCCACCCGCATTACCTACTTCAGGATTACGAATGCCTGTAAAAACACCTAACACATCTAGTATTATGATTGCTAATCCAATATACCAAAGCTTTAAGTTAAACATAAAGAATCGCACCTCTTGATTGGGCATATAAGCACAAAGAAAAATCAATAAGGCTCTTACTGCTGCCGATGCCCCAACTAAATTAGAATTAGCACCAAATACACTTGGAAACAGGGTATAACATAACATAAACAACAATCCGCCAGACATGGCTCCAAGAAAGTAAATATTCAAAGCCATTTTTGCACTAAATAAATTTAAAAACATACGTCCAATAACATATAACCAAAGCATGTTAAAAAGAATATGTAAAAAATCATAATGTACAAAAGCATAGGTAATTAGTGCCCAAGGCTTCAATATAAAATTACCTAAATCACTAGGTAATTCAAACCAATTTAAATTTAGCAACAATGCTAGAATATATACAGCTAGGTTAGCCACTATAATTTTTTCTAAAACATTCAGGTTGGCGAATTTATATTTTATGTCGTTTGTTAAACTCATTAATCCCAACGATTTCTGTTAAACTGATTTTTCTTCCAATACCACATAATAAAAAAGCCTGTAAGTGCTCCACCAACGTGTGCCATATAAGCGGTGTTACTTGGACTAAAGAAAGACTGACCTGTAATACCCGATACTAAATCTAAAATAATAATTCCAGGAATAAAATATTTCGCTTTTATAGGAATGGGTAAAAATATAAGCATCAATTCTGCATTAGGGTTCATCATACCAAATGCTGCCATGATACCCATAATACATCCGGAAGCACCAACCATAGACGCATTAAACACTGGAAATATATTTTGTAATTCCATAAGTTGCGATTGCGAAACACCTTCAAATACTTTATTAGTAGTAAGCATTTGAGTTATTTGCTCTGAACTCAACCCTGAAGCTATTAAAGAATTATAGTTTGGCAGGTATTGAAAATAATAATACCCTACTTGCAAAGCAACAGCCCCTAATCCAGCTGAAAAATAAATAAACAAAAAGCGTTTTGAACCTAAAACCTGCTCCACAGGAGAACCAAACATCCATAAAGCAAACATATTAAAAAGAAGGTGCATAATGCTTAAATTATCTAAATAAGCCCCACCATGCATAAACATATGCGTAATAATTTGCCATGGTTTAAACAAATCATTTTTTGGAAAATACATAGCAAACCATTCATAAAAAGCACCATTTGCTACAAATAGTGTTCCTATAAACATAACTACGTTAATAATTATTAAATGCTTAACGGTTTCAGAAATTCGCATCATAATTTATATAAATTTTTTATCTAATTCGTCAACACTCATGGTTATAAATGTTATTCGGTTAGTAGGTGATACATTGGGTTCTTTACATGCAAATAGTTTATTTACTAAATGCTCTTGCTCATCTTTTTCTAGTGATTGCCCTCTTTTTATAGCTAAACTTTTAGCCATCGATTTCGCTAATAAATCGGTGGCACTAAAATGCGTATCGGGTACTTCATTTTCAACATCACCAATTAATTGTTCTAAAATAATAGACACTTCGCTTTCTGGTACAGACACAGGAACTCCTGTAATTTCAATAGCTTCATTAGTAACGTTTGAAAACACAAAACCAGTATGTTCTAAGTCTTCTTTTAATTGGCTAATAATTTGAATTTCCTGTGAAGAAAAATGCAATTCTAACGGAAACAGCAATTGTTGACTCATACCTTCCTTAATTGTTAAATTCTTAAGAAAATCTTCGTACAGAATTCGTTGATGCGCGCGGTGTTGATCGATAACCAACATACCCGATTTTATAGTGCTTACAATATACTTATTATGAAGTTGATAGGTGGTTTTTGTTTGTTCTATTTTATTATCATCGCTAAAAGCCGATATAGTTGTTTCTTCACTTTCAAAATGAACTTCGCTAAAATTGTGATTGGTTTTAGTTCCTTTCGATTCTAAACCCACATACAAACCATCCCAGTTAGATGTAGATTGCTTTTTGAAAGTGGGTGTTTGTTTTACATCTGTATAGTTATTCTCCTTAAATGGATTATAACTTCTATCTACTTCAATAACTGGTATGTTTGATTCTTTATTACTAAAATTGTATGGCGTATCTAAATTGGCATCCCGCTCAAAATCAAGCACGGGCGCAATGTTAAATTGTCCCAAACTATGTTTTACTGCCGAACGCAACAAGGCGTACAAAGTGTGTTCATCATCAAACTTAATCTCTGTTTTTGTGGGATGAATATTGATATCTATAGTTTGTGGATTCACCGCTAAATTTAAAAAATAACTGGGATGATTCCCGCTCTTTAACAACCCTTCAAAGGCAGATGAAATAGCATGATTTAAATACGGACTTTTTATAAATCTATCGTTCACAAAAAAATATTGCTCGCCTCTGGATTTCTTCGAGTATTCTGGTTTCCCAACAAAACCTGAAATTTTTAAAACTTCGGTTACTTCTTCAACAGGTACTAATTTTTCATTTGTTTTATTTCCGAAGATATTCACAATACGTTGTCTGTAATTACTAATAGGAAGATTAAAAGATTCACTTCCGTTGTTATACAAAGCAAAACTAATAGTAGGATGTGCCAAGGCTACCCTATGAAACTCATCGAAAACATGGCGCAATTCTACCGTATTCGATTTTAAAAAATTACGTCGCGCAGGAATATTAAAAAAAAGATTTTTTACAGAAATTGAAGTCCCGGTTGGTGTTACTACAACCTCTTGGGATACAATAGTACTACCTTCTATAACAATACAATTGCCAACTTCGTCTTGTTCTTGCTTTGTTTTTAATTCTACATGTGCAATAGCCGCAATACTAGCCAAAGCTTCACCGCGAAACCCTTTGGTGTTTAGATGAAATAAATCGTCGGCTGTACGAATTTTAGAAGTGGCATGACGCTCAAAACTTAATCGAGCATCAGTAGTACTCATACCTTTACCATTATCAATGACTTGAACGAGTGTTTTACCAGCGTCTTTTATGATAAGTTTAATTACTGTAGCATTAGCATCTATAGCATTTTCCAATAGTTCTTTAACTACCGAAGCAGGACGTTGTACAACTTCTCCAGCAGCGATTTGGTTTGCTACATGATCTGGTAATAGCTGTATAATGTCTGCCATGTATTATTTAGAAAAGAATATAGATAAATCGAATTCGATGATTGCTAAAAATATAAAAACTAACACTGCAACAATAATTAAAATACGTTTGTCAGCTTTTTTATCTGGGTTGTTTTTTAAATCGTCTAAAGCATTATTCAGTTTTGTTTTAAAACCTACATTGCCTCCCACAGTTTTTCTATGTTCGTCAAATTTATGTTTAATTTCAAACGGATTACCTTCACCTTTATCGTCAAAATACCGTGGTGTATAACTAAACTTTTTATTTTTTCGCAGTTTTAAAATTCCCATGATTTCTAAATTTTTGGTTACATATATTTGTTTTCTAACAAATACATGCAAATCAATAATAATACCAAAACAATAATGAGTGTTCGTATTGGCATAGCGCCTTTTACTTTTCGGCTTCTTTCGCTATTACGCTTCCACTTAGAAACAAATTCTATTTTCTTAGAATCTTCTAAGTTAGCATCTGAATCCTTTTCTTTTGAAAAAGAGGATTGATAATTAAAGGATTTATGTTTGTGTTGTTTTAACAAAGTGAATACGTTCTTATCCCTCAAAAATACTTAAAAATAGGCAGAAACGAAGAATAGAATTACTAAAAAATGTTAACATTTGAAGTTACGAAGACTCAAAGAAACAAAGCTTCTAAGTTAAAAAGGATGTTATAACGAAAATTCTCTATAAACTACAAAGTTTTAGCTTAGAAACTTTGCATCTTTGTAGCTCTGGAACTCTTCCTTAACTATTTTTTCGCAGTTCAGCCATTTTAATAGCGGCGATAGCAGCTTCTGTACCTTTGTTCCCATGTTTACCACCAGAACGATCTATAGATTGTTGCATGGTATTATCAGTAAGCACACAGAAAATTACAGGGGTTTCATGTACCACATTCAAATCTTTAATTCCTTGTGTAACACCTTCGCATACAAAATCGAAATGTTTGGTTTCTCCTTGAATAACACAACCAATAGCAATAACTGCATTTACCATTTGTTGCTGCATTTTTTTACTTCCATAGATAAGTTCGAAACTTCCAGGAACGTCCCAACGGATGATATTACTTGGCAAGGCACCGTTTTCTACAAGCGCATCATAAGCCCCTTGAAACAGCCCTTCAGTAATGGTATCATTCCACTCTGAAACAACAATCCCAAACCGAAACTTATTCGCATTTGGGATTGTTGTTTTATCGTAATCAGATAAATTTTTATTTGCCGTAGCCATATTATTTATTTGTCAATACTTGAGCTTTACCAATAAACACTTCGATAGAGGTAGCTTCAGACGAATTTGGAAATTCATCTTTAATTTTGTTAAAATAAGTAAGCGCTTTATCTGCTTTACCTAAATCTAAAGCAATAATCCCCGCTTTGTATAAATACATAGGTGTAGTGTATTCATTATTACGTAATTCTGCAGCTTGCTCGTAATAATCTAAAGCATCTTCAGATTGATTTAATTGTGCAAACGCATCACCAATATTTCCTTTAGCTAAAGGTGCTAATATTTCATCCTCACTTTTAAAATCACTTAAGTGCTCTATAGCATTCTTGTAATCTTTTAAATGTAAATAAGCAGTACCAGCATAGTAATTAGCTAAGTTAGCAGATGGTGTACCACTATGCTCCTTAATAATATCCAACATACCAAATTTACCTTCTCCTCCTTTTAAAGCTAAGGTATAAAGCGAATCTTTAGCAGTACCATTTACAGCATCATTAAAATATTTTTGAGCTTGAAACATATCGTTCATAGCCGTAACTTGTTTTGGCTTGGACACAAACTCATTATAACCTAAATAGCCTAACACAACTACAGCAACAATACCTACAAGAATAAAGATGTATTTTTGATTCTTTTCTACAAAAGCTTCTGTTTTTGATGCTGACTCATCAAGTGTATTAAAAACTTCGGCTGTAGTAGAATGTTGTTCTACGTCCTCTATCTTTTCTTCTTTTGTTTTAGGTTTGTATCCTCTTTTATTATAAGTAGCCATGTATTTTATCTAAAATTAATGCGTCGCAAAAATATAATTTTTCTTCATAACTAAAAGGTTATTTATTTGATATTTTTCAATAATTTGCACATCCTTTTAAAGAGTCGCATTTTCTGTGTACCTTTTAAGTTAATTTTTTTATGATTTTAAAATCACTTTCATTACTAAATTACAAGAATTTTGACAGCAAGTCATTCATTTTTAGCGAAAAAATAAATTGTATTGTTGGTAATAACGGTATTGGAAAAACAAATGTTTTAGACGCTATTTATCATTTATCTTTTGGAAAAAGTTATTTTAACCCTGTTGCTTCACAAAACATAAAGCATGATGAAGATTTTTTTGTGATTAATGGTGATTATGAAAAAGAAAACAAAACCGAAAAAGTAGTGATTAGTTTAAAACGCGGACAAACCAAAGTTATTAAACGCAATGGCAAGCCTTATGAAAGATTTAGCGAACATATTGGCTTTTTACCTTTAGTAATTATTTCCCCTGCCGACAGAGACTTAATCATTGAAGGCAGCGAAACCCGCCGAAAGTTTATTGATAGTGTCATTTCACAAAGTGATAAAACGTATTTAAGCAACCTCATAAGTTACAATAAAATACTAGCGCAACGCAACGCCTTATTAAAGTATTTTGCATTAAACCACACCTTTAATAAAGATACTCTAGACGTTTACAATACTCAATTAAACGATTTTGGCGCCGTAATTTTTGAAAAACGTGATGCTTTTTTACAAACATTCATTCCCATATTCAAAGCACGTTACGAAGTAATTAGTAATGGTAATGAAATAGTAGAATTGAACTACCATAGCGATTTATTTGAAGACAACCTAAATACGCTGCTGCAGAAAAATATTAATAAAGACAAAGCGTTACAATATACTAGTGTGGGCGTTCATAAAGATGATTTACATTTTAATATTGAAAGCCATCCTATTAAAAAATTTGGTAGTCAGGGCCAACAAAAATCTTTTTTAATAGCTTTAAAATTGGCTCAATTCGATTTTATAAAAGCTCGAAGTAACGTAAACCCGATTTTATTACTTGATGATATTTTCGATAAATTAGATGAAAATCGAGTGGCTCAAATAATTAAATTAGTTGATAACGAAGATTTCGGGCAACTTTTTATAAGTGACACACACCCTGAACGCACTGAAAATGTTGTAAAACAAGTGCACCAATCGTATGAAATTTTTAAGTTGTAAATGAGACAAGATAAAGATATAAAAATCACAACACCCAAACGTCTACAATGAAGAACCAAACATGGCAAAACGCAACAACGAACATATAAGCATATCTGACGCCCTTAAAGAATTTGTTGAAACCAATAAATTAGAGAAAGGCTTAAACAAGGTAAATGTAGCCGATGCTTGGGCTAACCTTATGGGCAATGGTGTTAACAATTACACGACCGCTGTAAATTTAGAACGCGACACTCTTTACATACAACTTAATTCAAGTGTTTTACGTGAGGAATTAAGTTATGGGAAAGAAAAAATAATTAAGATGCTTAATGAAGAATTAGGAAAAGAAATTATTAAAAAATTGATTCTAAGATAATTGACAATTAAATTTAAAATAAAAAAAACAATAAAAATTTACAATCTATAAAAAATTATACTACCTTTGTTCCTTAATTTTTTATAAACAAACATAATGAGTAAAGGTACCGTAAAATTCTTCAATGATTCTAAAGGTTTTGGATTCATCACTGAAGATGACAACAACAAAGAACATTTCGTACACATTTCAGGACTTATCGATGAAATTCGTGAAGGTGATGCAGTTGAATTCGATCTACAAGAAGGTAGAAAAGGATTAAACGCCGTAAACGTAAAAGTAATCTAATACATATACTTTAACAATTACAATTAAAAGTCTATCAATCAATTTGATAGACTTTTTTGTTGAATTTCACTTCAAAATAAAATTAACTGAAAAATATATGGTATTTAATGATATTTAGCGGTACTTTTGAAGTAATTAATAATTAATATTTATAACATGAGTAAAGGTACCGTAAAATTCTTCAATGATTCTAAAGGTTTTGGATTTATCACTGAAGATGACAACAACAAAGAACATTTCGTACACATTTCAGGACTTATCGATGAAATTCGTGAAGGTGATGCCGTAGAATTCGATTTAGAAGAAGGCAAAAAAGGTTTAAACGCCGTAAACGTAAAAGTAATCTAATACATATACTTTAACAATTACATTAAAAGTCTATCAATCATTTTGATAGACTTTTTTATTTTTATAAACTTTCTAAAAAAAACATTTTTTTTTTAATATTTTTTTATATTACATTTATACTATTAATTTAATAATTTTAAGTATGAGTAAAGGGACAGTTAAATTTTTCAACGACTCCAAAGGGTTTGGATTTATAGTTGAAGATGGTTCAAAAAAAGAACATTTTGTTCACATTTCAGGTTTAATTGACGAAGTTCGTGAGGGCGACGAAGTTGAATTTGAATTAAAAGAAGGTAAAAAAGGATTAAACGCAGTAAATGTAAAAGTAATTTAATAAATACTATTTAATTTTTTTAAGACACAAAAAAATCCCGCAACTATGTTGCGGGATTTTCTATTTATAAACTTGTTTATGAGGTTTTAAAACATCTCTCTTCCTGAAAAATGAAAAGCGCTTTCAATTACAGCATTTTCATCACTATCACTTCCATGTACAGCATTTTCACTTATAGAAACTGCAAATAATTTTCTAATAGTACCATCAGCAGCATCAGCTGGATTTGTAGCTCCTATTAAAGTTCTAAAATCTTCAACAGCATTATCTTTTTCCAAAACTGCAGCTACTATCGGGCCACGTGTCATATATTCAACTAAGTCTGCAAAAAATGGACGCTCATTATGTATTGCGTAAAAAGTTTGAGCATCTTTTGTGGTCATTTGTGTTAATTTCATTGCAACAATTTTAAACCCTGAAGCTGAAATTTTTTCTAATATTGCGCCTATATGCCCTTTTTCTACAGCATCTGGCTTTAGCATTGTAAATGTTCTATTTGTTGCCATTGTCTTATTTTAATTTTATTCAGTTATAATAATTTGATAAATAGGTCTTCATGAGCTTACAAAAAATAATTTTTCAGAAAACAAACTAACAAACCTCTTGTAATTTCGGTGCAAAAGTAAGGTATTATCATTAAAAAACAAGTCATTGAATTTTAAAAAAATTGTATCTTCGCCATCTATGAATAAACAAGATATTTCAAATATAAAACACCTATTATCAATCCCAAAAAAGATAGTAATTGTACCCCATAAAAACCCTGATGGTGACGCTATTGGCTCCACATTAGGACTGTATCATTATCTCACAAAAAACAATCATCAAGTACAAGTTATAACACCTAACGATTACCCGTTTTTTTTAAAATGGATTCCGAGTGAACAAAACATATTAAAATACGATTCACAAACAGAAGCTTGTGATAGTTTAATAAATGATGCCGATATTATTTTTACTTTGGATTTTAATGCATTGCACAGAGCTGGAAATATGGAAACCATTCTAGCTGCAAGTAAAGCTATTAAAATAATGATTGATCACCACCAAGCACCAGATGATTATGCTACATATGTGTTTAGCGACGTAAGCATGAGTTCTACTTGCGAAATGGTGTATCATTTTATTGATATGTTAGGTGATTTAAGCCTTATCGACACCAACATTGCTACATGTTTATATGTAGGTATTATGACCGATACAGGTTCGTTTAGATTTCCTTCAACCTCTAGTGAAACACATCGAATTATAGCCGATTTAATTGATAAAGGTGCTAATAATTCGGTAATTCATAATAACATTTATGACACAAATAGTTATAAAAGCTTGCAATTATTAGGCTGTGCTTTAACTAATTTAAAAGTTATTCCAGAATCTAAAACTGCTTACATAACACTATCTCAAGAAGAATTAAACCGGTACGATCACAAAAAAGGAGATACTGAAGGTATTGTGAATTATGGCTTATCATTAGATAATGTTGTTTTAGCTGCAATTTTTATTGAAGACAAACAAGAAGGTATTATCAAAATCTCTTTGCGTTCTAAAGGCAGTTTTTCTGTAAACGAAATGTCTCGGTCTCATTTTGAAGGTGGTGGCCATATAAATGCAGCTGGCGGAAAAAGCTCTTTATCTTTAAAAGATACCGTTGAAAAATTTATTAGTATATTGCCTAGTTATAATAAAGCCCTAAACAATGAATAAATTAGTCCTACTTGTTTTAATCTTACTAGCCGTTATTAGCTGTAAACAACCAGAAGCCAGACGCCCTGTTTCTGTAAGTTCCGGTTCTTTTATTAATGCTTCCGTAGAACGAAACAAAAAATTATATGCTCACGAACAATCTCAAATAGAGAAAATCATGAAGCAGCATAAAGACAATAACTATATCGCATCAGAAAGTGGTTTTTGGTATTACTACAATACCAAAGTTGAAATTGATTCATTTGAAACTCCTGAATTTGGAGACATCGTGAACTACGATTACAATGTAAAAGCACTAAACGGTAGCTTAATATATTCTAAAGAAGAACTTAAAACGCAAACCTATGCCATGGACAGAGAAGAGTTATTTACCGGACTTCGCGAAGGCTTAAAACTTTTAAAAACGGGTGAAACAGCTACTTTTTTATTTCCTTCTCAAAAAGCCTATGGTTATTATGGTGATGAACATAAAATAAGAAGCAACACCCCTTTAATATGTGAAGTTACCATACATTCTATTAATCAAAATCAAACAAATTAGTAATGACTCCTTTAAAACATTTTTTTAAAGCTTTATTAGTTACTGTTGTAATAGTAATTACATCTTGTAAAGCACAATACCCCGACCTAGAAGATGGTATTTATGCTGAATTTGTTACCACAAAAGGCATTATGGTAGCTAAATTAGCTTACGATAAAACACCTATTACTGTTGCCAATTTTGTGTCGCTTGCAGAAGGTACCAACACAATGGTGGACAGTGCTTTTAGAGAGAAAGATTTCTACAACGGTCTTATTTTCCATAGAGTAATGGACAAATTCATGATTCAAGGTGGAGATCCAACTGGTACGGGTAGCGGAGGTCCTGGCTACCTATTTATGGATGAATTTCATCCAGATTTAAAACATGACAAACCAGGTATTTTATCTATGGCCAATTCGGGACCCAAAACAAATGGCAGTCAATTTTTTATTACTGAAGTCCCTAAGCCACATCTAGATAATGTTCATTCTATATTTGGTGAACTTGTCATTGGTTTAGATATTCAAGATAGTATTTCTAATGTAAAAACAGGTCCAGGAAACAAACCCATTGAAGATGTCGTTATTGAAGAACTAAATATTATAAGAAAAGGGAAATCTGCTAAAAATTTTGATGCTCAAGATGTTTTTGTTAATCATTTTGCTAAAGCTGAAAAACTTGAAAAAGAAAAAATAGCTAAAGCCGAAGCTCTTTTAAAAGACACAAAAAAAAGATTTACAAAACAACAAGAACAAGCAACTACTTTAGCCTCTGGTTTAAAATATATTGTTACTAAAAAAGGTACTGGTAAAGATTTAAAAGAAACTAGTAAAGTTTTAACCAACTACTCGTTGTATTTAGAAGACGGAAAAATACTTGATACCAACCAATTAGATATAGCTGAAATTTTTGGCATTGTTAATAATCATAGAAAAGAAGCCAATCAATACCAACCTATAGTGGCAGATTTAAGTCCTAATGCACAAATGATTGCTGGCTTTAAAGAAGGCTTACAACAATTACGGGAAGGTGATAAAGCGACACTATTTATTCCATACCATTTAGGTTATGGTGAAACAGGAAACAGGTCCATCCCACCTAGAACAAATTTAATTTTTGAAGTAGAAGTATTAAAACTTCAAAAATAATTTTATAAAAAAGCATACTAATAAAAAACGCTGTAAATTATAACTCTATGTACCTATTAAAATTTGATTGGAATCCCATAACAGGCATCGACATTATTGGAAATTTCAAACTACACTTCTACAGCCTCATGTGGGTGGTAGCCTTTGTTTTAGGCTGGTATATTATGAAGCGTATATTTACTAAAGAAAAAATATCTTTAGAATATCTAGACCCTTTATTTATATACACGGTTTTAGCAACTATGATTGGAGCACGTTTAGGGCATGTGTTATTTTATCAATCTGAATTAATATCTGAAGATTTTTTTAGCATCTTTCTACCTTTTAAGTTTAAAGGCGGTTTTGAATTTACAGGTTTTCAAGGACTTGCAAGTCATGGTGCTGCTATAGGTATTATTATAGGTATGTACTTGTACCGTAAAAAATACAACTATAAATCCTTACTTTGGATTTTAGACCGTGTGGTGATATCGGTTGCTTTGGGCGCTATATTTATTAGAATTGGAAACTTTATAAATTCTGAAATTATTGGAAAAATCACTGATTCTTCTTTTGGCGTTCGTTTTATTCAAGATGAATACTATAAAAACCAAATTGTACAATTAACAGGTATTAATGATATTCCAAAAGCTTACAATGCTGTTACTAATAATCCGCAATTTGCAGAATTATTGAATGCTGTTCCATACCGTCACCCTGCACAATTATACGAATCATTCTGTTATATTTTTGTATTTTTAATTTTATGGTATTTCTATTCTAAAACAACAAAAAGAGACCAAACTGGATTTCTTTTTGGATTGTTTTTAATTCTATTATGGACTGTACGTTTCTTTGTTGAATTTGTAAAAGAACCTCAAGGAGAAGAATACATCAATTGGTTCGGGTTAAATACGGGGCAATGGTTAAGCATTCCTTTTATAATTATTGGTCTCTATTTTATGTTTATCTATAAACCTAAAACTACAGTTAAATAAGATGTTTATTAAACATATTACATTAATTTCTATTTTGACTTTAAGTGTTTTTGCTTGTAAAGAAGATAAAAAGCCTATTAAACAAACTGATATTTCATTTAAAAAAGAAGGTGAGCTTAGTATTTTTAAATTGGTAGATTCTACCAGTTTGAAAATAGATATTGAAATAGCTGACACCGATTTTGACATCCAAACCGGATTAATGTATCGCGATTCCATGAAAAAAAACCAAGGCATGTTATTTGTTTTTGATGATGAAACTGAACGGTACTTTTACATGAAAAACACTAAAATAGCATTGGATCTTGTGTATATTAACGGAGCAAAAAAAATAGTTAGCTTTCAAAAAAATGCTAAACCATTTGATGAAACTTCACTCCCATCAAACGAGCCTGCAAAATATGTTTTAGAAGTTAACGCTGGTTTAACAGATGAATGGTCTCTTACCGTGGGCGATAGTATCAGCTATAGCGAATAAACTTCAACCTTATACTATACCACAAGCTATTAAAAAAACTCTTTATACTGCATCACTCGAAAATCGAAGGTGTTAAATTGATGATTTTTAGCTTTTAAATGTTTGTATAAAGGTAGTTTACTTATTGAAATATTTGCAGCACCAGAACTCGAAGTTAGTGAAACGGTTTTAATAATTCTGGAGGAAGAGTCCAAATTACCCTTTAATTTAAATTGGTGTATTCTAGGCACTTCAGAAGAAATAACTTCTAACTTTAAGTCAAAGTTTTTAAGATGTTTTCTAAAGAAATATTCGGGTCCATTTTTGCTATTTCCACCAGTAAACAGAAGCGTATCAATATTTGGAAATGCCTTTAAATAGCCTATCAAATTTCTTAGTTTTATGTTTTTCATACCCAAATCTGAAGCGTCAATTTTATCACGTTCACAACTTTCAACAATATCACAAACGCCAATTTTATAATTTATCAAAAATGATTTGCGTTCATTGACTGCTTCTTGAGAATTATCATACCTTAAATTGAGATTATAAATTTTATCGATAAAAAACCACAGCGAATTATAATAACTTCCATAACAAAAATCAACATCTTTTTCTAAAAGCTGTCCCATTGAAAAACGTGGAGGAGGCAGTGTGCCCACAATTAACTTGGTAGTATCTGGTTGAATGAATGGTTGATATGGATGCTTATGTACAAACAACTTTTTTACTTTGATTTTTATATGAATTTTTGTATTTTATGGCTATTAAAAATAGATTAAATTATGGGAAAAGGAGATAAAAAAACAAAACGAGGTAAAATAAATCGAGGTACTTTTGGTGCTAGACGCCCTAGAATAAAAAAGAAACCTTCTATTGAAAGTAAAATTAGCATTGATAAAAAAGCCATTGTAAAATAATGGCTTTTAGCTAAGTTCTACCAAAAGTTTTTCAACCTCCTGAACCGTGGTTCTATAAATGCGTTTATTTGCACTTGTCATGTTTTGAGATTCAATCTTTATTTCTTCTAATATTTCTTTAGCATCAGTTGCTTTATCTTTGCTTATTAAAAACTTAGCAAGTGCTAAACGCTCATTGTAAAAGGAATAGCGAATGTCTATTTTTCTTAAATTCGCCTCTGCTGCTTCAAAATTCCCTAATTTCTCTAAAGCTAAACCATATAAAAATTGAGCTCTCGATTTTTTAAATTCAGATTGATTTTGAATTTTTTCAGCAAATAAAATAACTTTATTATAATCTTTAAGACCATAATATGCCTCTATTAATTTATTGGTAACATAAAAATCGTTTTGAGAGCTATCTTCCAACGCCGCTAAATAATGTGGTATGGCATTTTTGTAATCCTTAATATCTAATAATGCATCGGCTAAATTAACTCTGTTTTGGTAAGTCTCAGTAAATTGGAGTCGCTTTTCTAAATCTTTAATCTTTTTTGTAGGATTGATAACTGAAACTATTTCCTCTTGAATCTTTTCTGCATCCTGTTTGTTATAAACTTGAGTTATTAGATAAATAATGGAACCTATAACAGGTATAAACATGATTAAAAAATACCAGTAATAGGCATTTCTGTTTTTATACGCATGATAAATACAATAGCCTTGAAGTAATAGAATTAAATAATATGGCATAGGTTATCTAATAAAAGTTAATTCGGTATCTGTAGACATAGGTTCACTAAAATTATAACCTTGGTAATTAAACCCTTTAATATCGTCAATTGTTTTTGCATCGGTATCTATAACATAGCGAGCCATTAAACCTCGGGCTTGTTTGGCAAAGGTCATTATCATTTTGTATTCCCCATTTTTGAAATCTTTAAAATTAGCTGTAATGACGGGCGCTTTTAAAACTTTAATATCTATCGCTTTAAAGTATTCATTACTTGCTAGATTTAATAGCAATTCTCCTTCTTCCAATTCGTCATTTAAAGCTTCAGCAATAGCTTTTTTCCAGAACTCATATAAATTTTTGTTTTTTCCAACAGGAAATTTAGTTCCCATTTCTAAACGGTAAGGCTGTATTAAATCTAAAGGTTTAAGCAAACCGTATAATCCAGAAATAATACGCAGGGTGTTTTGTGTCGCCTCTATTTTATCTTCAGCTATATTAAAGGCGTCTAAGCCTCTATACACCTCGCCGTTAAAGGCATACATAGCGGGTCTTGCATTGGCTACCGTAAAAGGTAATTGCCACTCTTGGTTACGCTCGTAATTTAATTGTCCCAACGCATCAGAAATACGCATAAGTATAGACAAACTTTTAGCCGATTTCTTTTTAAGTAATTTATTTAAACGCTCTGACTGCTCTAAAAACTGCGGCTGTGTATATTGTGTTGTGGGTAACTTAGTTTCAAAATCGAGTGATTTTGCTGGTGACAATAGTAATTTCATTATCTCATTTTTTTATAATCTCAAAGTTACAACTACAATCTAATAATTAAAACTTAGACAACAACTATTTGTTAATACAGCAATAAGATAAATTAATTATGATGAAGCTTCAAAAACATACAGCTTTTCTTCTACCCCATTATTATATAAAGATTTTATAGGTTGAAATCCGTTTTTCACATAAAAAGCATCCAAGTTTAAATCTTCAATAGTTAGCCAATAATTTTGCTTGGGATGTATTTTTTTTAATTCATTCAACCAAAGCGATCCTAAATTCTGACCTCTTTTTTCTTCTAAAACATAAATAAAACCTAAATATAGATACCCTTTTTGAAACCATGAGTTTGCTTCTTCTACAGCATATAGCATATCGGGAGGGCATGTTGAAAACACCAACCCGCCTGCAATAATTTGGTTGCCGTCTATAAACACATAACACTTTATAGTTTTTTTATATGTTTCCAAAAAAGGCAACAAAGCTTCTTGCCAATCTTCGGGCAGAATTTTAAAAAAACCCGAAACTTCTTCGCTGAGTTTGAAAGTCATTTATGAATGGATTTAATATGAATTAGTTATTATATTGAAAATCTCTGTATTACTGAAAAGAAAAGTCTTCGACAAGCTCAGACTGACTTTTCGGTATCAATTGACTGAAAATTTGATTCAAAATTTAATTTTATAATAAGCCCCACGACCAAAGCTTATCTGAATCTTCAGTCCATCGATCTCCAATATCGGTTCTGTAATACCCATTATTGATAATTACATTACTAATCCTATTATACATCATTTTCTGAGCATCTTTCATTGTATTTCCTATACCTGTAACTAAAACGGCAATACCTGTATTACCTGTAATTAACCATTCGTCGTTTACTTTCTTTAAATGCATGGCGTGCACACCATCTTTACCGTTTTTTTTGAATACCACTACGGCATCTTTAGAAAACAAATTGAATGTTTTTTTGTCATCGTATGGAAACGGGGGCACTACAATAAAAGCACCTACCTGAAATCCCTTTTTTACATTAATTTTGAATTGTTTTTTAGTTGCTAATTTAAAAAACAATTCCCCTATAGGTTCAGTAATACCTGCCCTTTGTATAAATATTTGAGGATACCCAAAACGCGACGTAAACTCTAACGGGTAAATACCATGGCCGTTTACGATACAGTTAATATCAATATGTCCAATAAAATTATGTTTGGCTAATGTGCTTTGGAATTTTAATAACGTAGCTTCAAAAATAGGCGAATCTTTGGTCCAAAACATACTGGTTCCCATTTCTCCGGTAGAAACACCTAATTCTTTAGGGAACAATTTTTTGTGTTCGAAAGTGATGTTGATTGGGTAAATAAATTCAGTCCCATTAAAAAATGCTGCGACCGATACTTCTACACCTTTTACTTTTCGCTGCAATTGAAAATTGCCAAAATTGTTACCCCATGATTTTTCGTAGGCTTTTAAAACTCGAATAACATCCAAACCCTCATCATCACTACCCACAAATAAGAGTTGTTTAAGCTCTTGTGTTTCACCACAAGGTTTAATTACATATGTATTGGGGTGGGATTGAATGTAATTTATGGCATCATTAAATGATGTAAATTCTTTAGAAGGAATGACCTTAATTTTATGCTTTTCTAATTCCGCTTGTCCAAAATTTCTGTCTAGTTCTAACTTATCGGTATATTCGGTACCACCAATCACTAATTTACCGGCTGCTCTTAATTCACTAGCAACTTTGCCATAACCAGTGTAATCAAACACAATAATATCAGCCCAATCTATATGCTTTTCCCATTGTGTTATTTTACTAACAAAACCAAAACCAATTTCTTTGGAGGCTTTATCTTCGATAAACATTTTAACGTCGTTACCTTCTAATTTAATAGTATTTATAATATCTAAAGATTCGCCCCAGCGCGATACAAAAAGAAACTTTTTGCTCAAGGGATGTTTTGTTTTCACTAGTAATACATATGGGTTTTAAATGATTGAAATATTTATCAAATGTATTTAAATTAGTTGTTTGTTGTATATACGATTATTATTAAAATATGGGATAATATAAAACAAAAAAAAAGCCTATTAACAGCTTGTTAATAGGCTTTAATAAAAAATATTTTGAGTTATTCTTTTATTTTCTTTTTGTCTTCTTCTCTTTTTACTGTATCATACATTAAAGGTGTTGCAATAAATAACGATGAATAAGTACCAACTATAATACCTACTATTAATGCAAACATAAAGCCTCTAATGGATTCACCTCCAAAAATAAAGATGGATAATAATACTACTAAAGTAGTAGACGATGTATTTAAGGTTCTGCCTAAAGTACTACTTAATGATACATCAACCACTTTATCAAAATTCCAATTAGTATGCTCGTTTACATATTCTCTAATTCTATCGAATACAATTACGGTATCATTTAACGAGTAACCAATTACCGTTAAAATAGCCGCGATAAATG
Source organism: Mariniflexile litorale (assembly GCF_031128465.2). Classification (GTDB taxonomy): domain Bacteria; phylum Bacteroidota; class Bacteroidia; order Flavobacteriales; family Flavobacteriaceae; genus Mariniflexile; species Mariniflexile litorale. The sequence goes on from NZ_CP155618.1 coordinate 841,300, forward strand.
CTTGATCTATTTCCATACTAAATGGCATAAATCGGTATGTTAATGAGAATACACCTAATACCATTAAAACATCATGAAATACTGCAGCAACAGCTCCTAGCGAGAATTGCCATTTTTTGAAACGAAATAAGATATAAAGGAACACAACTATTAAAGATCCTAAGATTGCCCAAAAAGATGCTTGTTTAATATCATCAGCAATCGTTGGACTTACTTTAAAAGATTGCATTAGGCCTACTTGCTTATTTTCATCGTTTAAGTCTATAAATTGCTCATAACTCAAGCCAGCCATATAAGGCTGTAACGTATTAAATAATTTTAATCTTATTTCCTCATCTACCTCAGTTCCAGTTTCATTAACTTTATATTTAGTAGTAATTTTCAATTGATTATCTCCACCAACTGTTTTAGCATCTGCACTTCCAAAAGCACCTTTTAAAACGTCGGCTATTTCTGAAGCATTTACATCTTGCGCAAAACGCACTTGGTATGTTCTACCTCCAACAAAATCGACACCTTGGTCTAATCCATTTGTAAATAACGAACCTAAACTTACTAAAATAAAAGCTCCAGAAATAACATAAGCAATTTTACGTTTCTTTAAGAACTCAATACTTAAATTTCTAAATAAATTTTTAGTAATTGCTGTAGAGAATTCTAATTTACCTCCTCTGTTTACGTACCAATCAACTAATAATCTAGTAATAAAAATAGCCGTAAATAACGATGTACCAATACCAATTAATAAAGTAGTAGCAAACCCTTTAATAGGACCTGTACCAAAAATAAATAAAATTAAAGCGGTTAAACCTGTAGTTATATTGGCATCTAAAATAGATGATAATGCATTACTAAATCCGTCTTGAATCGCCTCTTTTTGTCCTTTACCTTTAGCTATCTCTTCTCGAATACGTTCAAAAATAATTACGTTCGCATCAACCGACATACCTATGGTAAGTACTATACCCGCAATACCAGGCAATGTTAATACAGCTCCTAAGCCTGATAAAATACCGAAGATTAATAAGATATTTAAAGCCATGGCAACATCAGCAAAACCACCTGCTTTTCCGTAGTAAAGTATCATCCAAACAAGTACTAATACTAAAGCAATTAAGAAGGACATAGTACCACTATCGATAGCTTCTTGACCTAAAGATGGTCCTACCACTTCGCTAGATATAATATCTGCCGATGCTGGTAATTTTCCCGCACGTAATACGTTTGCTAAATCGACAGCTTCATTTAATGTGAAGTTTCCTGAAATTTCAGAATTCCCACCAGAAATAGGCCCTGTAGTTACACCTGGAGCAGAATATACAATGTTATCTAAAACAATCGCTATTTGAGTTCCTTGGGCATACGCTTTTCCAGTCATTTCTTCCCAAATCTTAGCGCCTTTAGCATTCATTTGCATAGACACAGTTGGCTTATTGGTTTGTCCAAAATCGTTACGTGCATCTGTTACAACAGCACCGCTTAATTGTGGAACATTATCTCTATTACCAACTAAAGCATATAAATCTACTATTTCACTATCTTTTTCTGGCTTTCCAAAAGCAAATTTAGTGTAACGCATTTCAGCAGGAAGCAATGCTCTTACTTTAGGTGAATTCAAGTAATTAAGAACTTTTGTTTTGTCTTTAATTTCGAATTGAGCAATCACTGGACCGCCTTGATACCCTTGTCCGCGAATTAAATCGAAAAGTGGGTTTACCGTTTGTACTGCTGTAGAATCAGTAGCTGCTTCACCTAACAAATCATCAATAGTTGAATCGGTGGCATTCTCTTCATCTTGTGGCTCTGCTGTAAGGGTATCTTTTTTAACCTCAGCAGTTTCTTTTAAAACATCATTAGCTTGTGCTAAAAAGTTAAAAAATTGTTCGCCTTTGTAAGCATCCCAGAATTCTAATTGCGCAGTACTTTGTAGTAAACTTGTAGCACGTTCTACGTCTTTAACACCTGGTAATTCTACTAAAATACGACCAGAAGATCCTAAACGTTGAATATTTGGAGATGTTACACCAAACTCATCAATACGTTTACGCAATACTTCGAAAGCTGAAACGATAGATTCATCAATTTTGGTTCTGATAACTGCTTTAACATCGTCATCAGACATGTTTCCTTCAATCTCACCATCTAATGCTTTGGTATAAAATATATCTGGAGACGCTAATTTAGTATCGCCTTTAATTTTATCAAACGCTAAGAAAAAATCTTCTAAATAAGTATTTTGACTGTTCTTTTGAAGCTCTTCCGCATCGTTTAAAGCCTTATTAAATACAGGATTTTTAGTATTGTTAGCTAATCCTTTTAAGATGTCTTTTACTGAAACTTGAAGAATCACGTTAATACCACCTTTTAAATCTAGACCTAAATTCATGGCTTTTGATTTCACATCGTTATAAGTGAATTTAGCAATACCAATGTTAAATACAGTATCTGTAGCTACAGATTGTAAATAGTTTGCTTCTTCAGCGCTTCGCTTAGCACGGAAATCTGGATCTGATTCTGGAATTTTATTAATGGCTACTTCTTGAGCGGCCTTTTCTACTTGATTTGCTTTGAATGTGAATGATAATTGGTAGATACTTACCAAACCAAACAAAAGAGCAAATAACTTTACGAGTCCTTTATTTTGCATTATGATTTTTTTATGATTGTAATTATGAATGTTGACAGCTTTAAAACTACTAGTGAAAGCTATGTTTTGATACGTATTTTTGTTGAGAAAGATTCTCTTTAACAGCTAGGTCCTGCTCTAACTTCGGGAATTTTATGTGGCGTATTATCTATTCCAATAGCACTGTTTTTTCGGAATTTATAAATCTCTTTTTCAAGACGCTCTATACTTTTTATATCTATTTCTTGAGCAGGAACAGACGCAATAGGAATGAAAAATCGGTTGTAATCAAATTTTAACTCTAAAGCACATTTACCACCAAAACCATTATCTATTTTCTGTTTTTGTATCTCAAATACATCTAAATTGTATGTGGTAGATTGTTTTTCAGTTGGTGATTTAGGTGGATTTTCTTCTTTATGAGAAGATACGCTACCTAATACCAATTCTTTTGTTTCTGAAAAGATTTTCTTAACATGGGCCACATCAGTCTCGCTATAATAAGAGATGATATAACTTCCATCTTTTTGTTCCTCTACTTTAATATTATAAACACCAATCGTTTGTAATTGGTCTTTAACAATGGTAATGGTATTTTGAGCTTGATGAGATGAGGCTTCTAGGTGGGCAAACTGCAAAACAATTTCTTGATTAGGCACAGGATCTTGTTGGTGACTAACAACACCTAACAACGTAAATATAAAAATCAAAGTGCTAACGCACCATTTTGCCTTCATGCGCCAAATATATGATATTAAAATTATAAATGCTTAAAGTATTTAAAGTTAAAAGTGTCTAAAATTGTAGTTTAAATACAACTTTAGACACTTTAGTACTCTTATAACTTTAAATACTTTATGTATTACAATAAATCGTTAACCGCTTTAACACCTTTAGCACTTTCTGCCATGTTTGCTTTTTCAGCATCATTCAAAGTGATAGTAATAATTTCTTCAATACCATTTTTTCCTAAAATTACTGGTACACCAAGACAAATATCACTAAAACCATATTCGCCTTCTAATAGAGCAGAACATGGAAAAACTTTTTTAGTATCGCAAACAATGGCTTGAACCATTCCAGACACAGCTGCTCCAGGAGCATACCAAGCAGAGGTACCTAATAATTTGGTTAATGTAGCACCACCAACTTTAGTATCTTCTTTTACTTGGTTTAATCTGTCTTCACTTAAAAATTCAGAAACTGACACGCCATTTCTAGTAGCTAAACGTGTTAAAGGAATCATACCCGTATCACTATGACCACCAATTACCATACCATCTACATCGCTAATTGGACCACCCAAAGCTTCTGCTAATCTGTATTTAAAACGTGCTGAATCTAAAGCCCCACCCATACCAATAATTCTGTTTTTTGGTAAGTTAGTAGACTTATGTACTAAATAAGCCATCGTATCCATTGGGTTACTCACTACTATAACAATAGTTTTTGGCGAATGTTCAATTAAGCTTGAAGAAACAGCTTTAACAATTCCTGCATTAATACCAATTAATTCTTCGCGAGTCATTCCTGGTTTACGTGGAATCCCAGAAGTTATTACACACACATCACTATTAGCTGTTTTGCTATAATCGTTTGTGACACCTGTTATTTTAGTATCAAAACCATTTAATGAAGCTGTTTGCATTAAATCCATAGCTTTACCTTCTGCATAGCCTTCTTTAATGTCTAATAAAACAACTTCTGAAGCGAAATTTTTAATGGCAATATATTCTGCACAACTTGCGCCTACTGCTCCTGCACCTACTACTGTTATTTTCATTTTTTAGTTTTTAATAATTTTTTTAATATACTTCTGATATTTTTCCTTTTGAAATATGAAATTATGTATTCACATATTACAAAAGGTTAATTTAAATGCTTTTAAGCATGCTAAATTACGAATTAAAATACACTAAATAAAAAAAGTACGATATTAAATCTTGCACTTTTTAATTAACTAAACATTTTTAAAACTTACTAAAACTAAACAATTATATATTTAGAAATTTTCAAATTCTTAGATTTTATTTAAAATTCAAAAAATCATCTAAATCCAAAATTTATACCCACTGAAAAGGCATTAAATTCAGCTAAATGATATTCAGCATTTAATCTAAAAAAGCCTAATTTTAATTTTGTTCCAATGGTTCCTCTTACCGATGAAACTTCACTTGAAACCGAGAAAGGATTAGTAATCGTCTGAGAAAACAAAGGCCCATTCGATACAATATATGTTCCTAATAAATCGGATTCTGATTTTCCTTTGATATAACCAATACCTCCATAAAAATTAATTACAGGTAATTTAGTAGAAGCTATTAACTGAAATAACCAAGTATTCGTATCATTTTCAAGTCTTTGATTATCACCATTAATACCCGAAGAATCTGTCAAATCATATGATCCATCTAAATGTGTATACGCTACCAAACCAGAAACAGCTACAGGTAATAATTTATCCGCAGGCAACCATTTTGTGAATTCAACTTGTAAACCCGCTCCATACATACTGAAATCAATGTCTTCCGTATTAATTTTAGGAACGAAACGTGCTTTTATTTCTATGCCTTTGCTTAGTCCCAAGGCTCCTTGGATAAAAGCTGTTGGTAACAAATTAGCCGTTTGCGAACCTATTCCACTAGGTAAAGTAATTGTTTCTTGTTGTTCTCCTGGTAAAAGAGGATCATCATACTTGACAATAATATTTACATCTGGATTGTTTTCTCCAAATGCAGAAGCCACTTTTTTTGAAGCCATCCCATCTGCAAATTCTATCGTAAAATCTTGATCTGGATCGCTGTTATAATCTGCTATATTCATTAAAAAAGATTTATGTTCTTTTTTAATAGTTGCAGCATTAGCTATTACTGAAATTTCGAAACCTCCCAATGGCTTTGCTTCGGCTGTATTAAACCAGTTGGCATTCATACTATGTATTAAACCATTTGTTCCTGGTTTTAAATAATCGTTAGCAAAACGTTCCGCATTTTTTACGCCTGCTACTAAAAGTGCATCAATATCTTGAGCTTGTGAAAAAATTGTTGAAAAACACAACAACATCAATATAATTATCCTTTTCATTCTTTTAAATTTTAAATTAAACATATACATAAAATTAAATAGATATTTATATGGTAAAAAATATCTTTTAACGATAATTCTTATTTTAAATTACTAAAAATCAACCCTAAAACTCACATTAGGTGTTAAGCCTAATGACGTATTATTTATTTGAATGGCCGTATTAGAATCGTTTGGGTTTACTTTATAATAACGATTTATTATATTTTTAGTATTGGTGATATTAATGACCCCAATTTTTAAAGAGGCATTTACTAATTGATAAATGTTGAATTTATAACTTAAAGACGCATCTAAACGTTTAAATTCATCGAGATTCTTACTATTGGGCGCATCGTAATTAACATAAGTTACATTTCCTGATTCTACAGTTTCATTCCCAACAACTGGCGATGTATAAGGCTGTCCAGAGCGCCAAATACCCCCAACCGATATTTTTAAATTCTCTAAAATATCGTAATTAAAACCAATAGAAACAGAATGTCTAATATCTACATTATTTGGAAAGGCTGAAGGTGTAAAGGTTTCAAATTTGTAATCGTTAATTGAATAGGTATAACTTAGCCAAGTACTATAATTATTGGCTGTTTTATTTGCTAAAAACTCTAAGCCCTTTACGGTGTAATTACCAATAGCATTATTGTATTGAAAATTATTATAAAACCCTTGATTACTAGCTGTAATACCTTCCACTGTTTTATAAAACCCCGAAGCGTCAATATTTAAATTATTTTGATTGAACTCGAACCCAAATGAGCCTTGTTTGCTTTCTGAAATTGGTATCGATTTTTCATTAGCCAAAATCCATCGTCGGTTTTCAACACCTAAAAAATCGTCTTGAAAATCAATTATTTGTGTTGCAGATTGATTTTTAAACTCGCCTTCCCATTTTAAAGCGAATTGATTCGATAGCTTCTGTCTTACATTCAACCGAGGCTCTATTAACAACTTTTCAAACTTTTGAAAATAATTAGCTCTCACACCTATTCTAAAAAAAGTAGTGCCTTTATTATATTCTGCTTGCGTGTAAAGTGCGTGATTTAACAATACATCTTTTTTAGTTTTATCGTACGAAGGTTTTGTAACTGTAGTTTCATTAAGAATACCTGTTTCATTAAACTGATATCCGTTTAAAACCGTTAAAAAGTCAGACACTTCATAATAAGTGTTTAATTTAAAACCGGTTTCTAACACTTCATTAGCTTGAGTTAATAACTGATCCGATTCAATTCTATAATCATTTGCATCTACGTTATACTTTGAATAATAGGCTGAAAATTGAGAGCTTAATTTAGAATTCCAGTTAGCCATCCAATGTCCGCCAAACCCTAAATTATTTTGGGTTAAATTGCTTGATTTAGATGTTGTTTCGTTTGCATTAGCAATACGTTCATAATACTCTAAATTATTATCGATGCTAATTACATTGGCTCTAAACTTATGTTGTTTGTTTAGATTGAATAACACTTTAGCCGTATAATCATAAAACACAAAATTGGATGTTGTGGTTTGGTTTTCTATAGTCTCACTGTTGGTTTTTATATCACTATCCTGAAAACTTCTATCAAAATAATTGTCGTAAGTTGGTGTATTAAAACCATCGGTTATGGATCTTCGTCCAGAAACATGAAACTCTAATTTTTTGTTGATAGGAATTTCTAAAAAAACATCAGCACTTATTAAGTTTGCTCCTGCTCCGCCAGAAAAATTTCCTGATAATTCATTTTTAGTAAACATATTTATGGTACTGGAAACACCATCACTATACTCACTACTTGTACCATTTTTAGATACCACAACTTTATTGGTTAGGTTCGGATTGTAAGCCGAAATCAATCCAAAAAAATGTCCTGAATGATACATTTTAATACCATCCCAAAGCATGAGGTTTTGGTCGTTCGTACCTCCTCTCACATTAATATTTGCAATACTTTCATTCGTGCTTTCAACTCCAGGAAGCACTTGTATGGATTGTAAAATATCGGGATCTGTTAAACCTGGCAAAATACCAAAGGCTTTTGTATTTAAAACCGTACTTCCGTCTAACAACTTTTGAAAACCTGTAGTTAGGAATTTAGTTATGAGTACTTCATTTAACGCTTCTTTATTTTCAACCAAGACAATTTGTTTGCAATTATTAATTTCTGAAAAAAGATATTTTGCATTTAATTCTTGACTTTTAAACCCGAGATACGAAATAGTAATCATCGCATTTAGAGGCACTTCATTTAGCTGAAATTTTCCTTTATCGTTTGTAATCACTCCTTTTCTGCTATCATTCACAACAACTGAAGCACCAAATAAAGGGTCATTATTTTCCGAAGCAAACACAAAACCACAGATAGAAATAGTTTTCTCTATAACAGAAACAGTAACATATCTATTATTCAAAATTTTAAAATTTAATAGGGTTTTAGAATTAAGATACTCGATGGTTTCCTCTAGGTTAAATTCAGGGTTTGGTTGTTCAATAAATACACTAGAAAGATCATCAAAAGCATATGAAAACTTGAGATCAAACTTTTGTTCCACTGTTTCTATTATTTCTGTCAGCGGTTTTTTATTCGAATTATTTTGAGAAAAACAGACATTAACAATACATAGAACTATATAAATAACGCTTCTGCTATTTTTCATATTTATACAACGTAACTTGATTACCTTCTATTTTATAACTCAATTTTAAAGGAATAGTGATTGATTGCAAAGCAATATTTTGGTCTTTATGGGTAAAGGCTCCAGTGAATAATTGAGAAGCATCTACACCTATTAAGGTTACTTTTAATTCGTATTGTCTTTGAAATTCAGCTATAACTTGACTTAACGGAATCTTATCAAAACTAGTCTCTGCTTGCATCCAAGATGGATTTTCTGCATTAAACGCTTTAACCGATTCAATAGCACCATTTACAACTCTAAACGATTTACCCTTGGGTAATTTAACCGTTTCATCATTAAAAGTAACACTTACTAAACCCTCATAACATTGTACTTCAAAATAGTTATCCCGTTCTTTAACATTAAATTGTGTACCTAAAACCTGAACTGTTCCAACATTGGTTGTTACAGTAAACTTTTTTCCTTTACTTACTTTAAAAAAGGCTTCCCCATCTAATTGAAGATTCCGTTTATCTTTCCAAGTTTTTTTATTATACTTTAATTTTGATTTAGCATTTAAAATCACTTCTGAATTATCAGGTAATGTTAATACTTGGTTTTGAGCTACTTGCGTTTCAAAAGTCATATTATTATTAAAAAACAAAAAATATGAAGATGTAAGCATCACCAAGAAAACAGCAGCTATTTTCATAAACATTTTAAAATTAAGCGGTATCACTTTAGCTTCATTCTTTGTAAGCTTTCTTTCTCTAAAATCTAACAACGCTTTTTGCACATCTACTTCAGGCGCTTGCATTTGTTTGGCATAAAAAGCTATTTTCTCTAGAGTTTCAATATTTTCAGATCGTTTTAAATCTTGAATTTGCTCCTCATTAAGCTCATTATCAAACCACTTTAATATGTTATTTACGTTTTTCATTTTTTATCACTTCAACTTTAAGACAACTTAAAATATATTTACCCTACCTGACTTTAAATATTTTCGATATGTTCTCGTAAAATTTTTAAAGCTCCAGACATTCTTTTTTCTACAGCCTTCTGAGAAATATCTAATAAATCGGCTATTTCTCTATATTTTTTACCTTCGATTCTATTTAATAAAAACACTTCGCGTTGTGCATCGGTTAATAGTGAAATGGCGTTTTGAAGCTTCTTTTTAAACTCTTCTTCCTCTAAAATATATTCGGGACTTTCATTTGTTCTATCTAAATAAGGTGACGCTTTTGCATATTCTAAAACTACCTTATTATGTTTTATGGTATTTAAAAACAAATTATTAATGGTAGTAAATAAATAGGTTTTGGCTTTTGTAAAATCTATTTTAGAACAATTCTCCCAAATTTTAGAAAATGCATCCTGCACAAAATCTAAAGCACCATCTTTATCTCCACATTTATAATAGGCAAAATTGCTAGCCGATTGTATATGTTCCAAATAAAAAGTATTAAAATAAGTTTCCTCACAAAGTTTATTCGCATCCATTTATATAGGTCTTTTTATGCCTTTAAAATAAAAAAACCACAAAAGTAGGGTAAAAATATTTTAAGTTGTCTAAATGATGTAAGATAACACAAGTAAATAATTATGGAACAAGATTGCGTTTATAAAATTTTAAAAATAATTATAATCATCCTTTTGACTTTTTCCATTTTAACAGTTACATTCTTAAATTTACAAATAATTTTTAAATTTAGGTAGGGTAAAATAAAATGTAGTTGTCTTACTAAAACAAAGGCGAAAAGAATCGCTATGAAAAAGAAAATATTATAACCCAAAAAATTATTATCATGAAAAATTTAAAATTTATTACAAGTTTAGTTTTAACAGCATTATTAACTTTTACATCGTGTCAAGATGAAATTGATAGTGAAAACGGACAAAACCCAAACACAAATAATTCTGAATCTGAAACAGCAAGTAACCTAGAACGCACCTCTATGTATGATGGTAGTTTTGACGACTTTTTAGATGGCACCTCTTGTTCTTCTATATTATTACCAGTTGTTGCAACGGTAAATGGCACACAAGTAAGTATTATATCGCAGTCTGACTACCAAGTTGTTTTAAACATTTTAGGTGAATTCACTAACGATAACGACACTGTAACACTACAATTCCCTTTAAGTGTTCGATTAAGTAATTATACCGAAGTTGTAGTTGCAAACCAAAGCGAATTCAATGCTATTATTGATGCTTGTGAAACTGCTGAAGCAACTGGTAAAGATGCCATTTCTTGTCTAGATATTGATTTTCCCATAACCATTTTAACCTATAGTTTAAATTTTGAGCAAACAGGTAGTGTGGTTATCGAAACCGAACAACAATTATATGCGTATGTAAATAATATGGACAACACTCAATTATTCGCAGTAAACTATCCTATAACTGCTACGTTGTCAGATAGCACAACGGTAACACTTACAAGCGATTTAGATTTAAAAGCTAGTATTAATGACTGTTTAGGTATTGAAGATACTGAAGCAGAAGCAGAAACTCAAGCAAATAACTTAGAAACTATTTTAATTAACGGAAGCTTTAAAGTGCAATCCTTTATAAATACAGGTATAAATAAAACTTCAGATTATGCCAATTATACTATTGATTTCGCAAACGATTTATCGTGTGTAGCCAAAGACAAAGTGAATACACTAGCAAACAATATTGAAGGTACTTATAAAGTTACATCTGAAACGGAAGTATATTTAAACCTAACTTTTGCAGGAAATGCTACTTTTAACTTGCTAAATAGTAAATGGGAAGTAACTAGTTTTAGTAACACATCCATTTCATTAAAAAGCACAACGAATGCTGCAGCAACATTAGTTTTGTCTAAAATTTAAAAACCTACTTGATTTTTGGTTGATCCATTGCTATTATCTCTCTGATGAAGCGGCTGTTGGGAAACTAGCAGCTGCTTCTTTTAAAAACAGATTATGAAATGCATATTAAAATTAAATTGGAACCAACCAAAACATCTACAAGTTGCATGCATGCGACCTAAAAAAAACAAACAGGAACAGATGAAAAAAATAATAACATTACTAGTGATTCTCGGCTTTTTGGTTTCTTGCTCAAAAGAAGATACTACCGAAGTTAATAATTCAAACATAAAATTAGCAAATCAAAAAGGGACAGGAAGCTCTTCAAACGATTTGTTATCAGATACCACTTTTAAAAGTATGGTAATTGAACTAGTATATGTTGAAGGGTTTGAACCTAGCCAAAATAGCATTAGTAATTTTGTGAATTTTTTAAATTCTAGAACATTTAAACCAAATGGGATTACTGTTGAAAAGAGAGCCATTCCTTCTCCAGGAAATGCTCCTTATTCCAATCAAGAAATTATAGACATAGAAGATGCCAATCGCTCTAAATACAATACAAGCAATCAAGTAGCTGTTTGGGCTTTTTTTGCCGATGGTGAATCTGAAAACAACACCAATTCCGGAATTGTTTTAGGAACAGCCTATAGAAACACCTCATTTGTAATTTATGAAGCAACCATTCAAGATTTAAGTAACAGTGCTTTTGAACCGAATCGAACTGTTTTAGAAACTACGGTAATAACCCATGAATTGGGTCATATTTTAGGTCTTACAAACTTAGGAACAACTATGGTTAATAATCATGAAGATACCGAACACGCTAAGCATTGTAATATTGAAAGTTGCCTTATGTATTGGGCTGCCGAAAGCGGTTCTGATTTAAGCAACTTAATGGGATCGAACACAGCACCTCAACTAGACGCTCAATGTATTGCCGATTTACAGGCAAATGGCGGTAAATAACTATGGTATAACCAAAACAAATTATCAAAATGAAAACAATCTTTAAAATCTTATTCATATTTACTATCGCATTAACTTCAAATGCACAAACAAATAAATCGAACGCAGGACTAAAAGGTGGTTACAATTTAGCTGCCGTAAGTTTTGATGGCGAAACAGAAACCGGACAAAGACACTCTTTTCATATCGGTTTTTATGGTGAATCGTTTTTATCGGAAAGTGTCGCGTTACAAGTAGAATTGCTTTACTCGCAACAAGGTTATGAATTAAAGGATAACAGCGGAACTTTCACGCAAAAATTAGATTACGTCAATCTTCCATTAATGCTAAAACTTTATCCTGATGAAGCATTCTTTTTAGAAGTTGGTCCCCAAGTTGGATTAGCAGTCTCTCACAAAGAAGAGTTTGATAGCAGTTTCGGTTTGTTTGACACCTCACAAGAATTCGACCCTCAAAGTTTTGACTGGGGCGTAAACTTTGGTACTGGTTTTAAAACTGAATCTGGTGTTTCATTAGGCGTTAGATACCATTTAGGATTAGGCAACGTTTATGACGAAGGCAACCCAAAAAATCGTGTGTGGCAATTTTCAATAGGATTTGATTTTTAATCAAATCCTATTGAAATATTAATTTTTATTCATTGTAAAAGAATCTAACACGACACCTCCAATAGTTGAAATGGCTTGTAAATGCAGCTTTTTACCTTCTACCGTTAACAAAGAAAAATGTCCTGTATGCGCCACTGCTGCCACAACATTTTTATCACACTCTCCTGGGATTTGGGGTTGCCAATTTTTATTAAGTTTTCCCCCTGCTCCTGTAGTAATTTGAATAAAGCCATTTGAAATTTCTGGATATGCATCAGTATTAGCGCGATGTTTTTCAAGAACATTTCCATTAGAATCATATGGATGAAGCCTTTCATAAGTATGTGCATGCCCATTTAGCACCACATCTACATTATATTTTGAAAACAACGGATACAAAGCTATAACTGCCTTTTCATCTTTTTTATAGGTACAAGTTCTTCCATTATGATGGAAATACACAAAAATCCAATCGTGTTTCCCTTGGACTTGAATTAAATCGTTTTCAAACCATTTAACTTGATTTTCAACATCAAACAACTCGCCGTTTCTAGTATCTAAAGCTATAAAGTGCGCATTACCATAATCATAAGAATAATAATGCTCATTATTTGGCAATTTCCATTCTTTCTCAAAATTAAGATCGGGATCTGTTTTCCAATCATGATTTCCTAAAGCTGGATAAAATGGAATATTTCTCAAAATTGCTTCCATGGGTTTAAACAAATATTCATCGGCATACAGACTTTCTCCATCAGGATAAATAATATCACCCAAACCTATTCCGAAATTTGGTTTTTCCTTTAAACTATTAATTTGATAGCTTGTAATTTGCGGAAACCCTCCTTTTTCTACAGGTTCTCCAATATCACCCATCGCATAAAATGAAAACTTACTATTTTTATCTAAAGGCTCTACTCTAAAATAATAATCATCACCAGAAGCCAATAATTGATCATCTGAATAAATAGCATAGAAATATTTCTCTCCCCTATCTAAACCTTTTAAAGTAACTGTATGTCTTAAAAAATCGCCATCCTTTTCTGCAACGCTATAACTTGTACTATTTAAGTCTTTTGTTTTCCCATATTTCACAAAAGATTTTTCACCAGCATTCGTTTTCCATAAAATACTAATACTATCCGCAAACGAATTTTGCAAATAAGGTTCACGTAAAAGCTCTACTTTAATTTGATTATTAACCACTGCCTCTGATTTCATCGTACCACACCTAACAAAAAACAACACTAATACAATTAGGAATATGAGACGGTTTTTAAGTTTATTCATCATAACACAAAGTATTTTATTATATACACTTGATTTTATATTTTATAAAAATATAAAAAGCCATGATATTAAATATATCATGGCTTTCTTTTAAAAAATTTTAAACAGAATTACTTAAGCATCAATTTTAGCATAAACAGCATTCTTTTCAATAAACTCTCTACGTGGTGGGACTTCATCACCCATAAGCATAGAGAAGATTCTGTCAGCTTCAGTTCCATTTTCTATTTGAACTAAACGCATGGTTCTAAATTCAGGGTTCATAGTAGTATCCCAAAGTTGTTCAGCGTTCATCTCTCCAAGACCTTTATAACGTTGAATGCTTACGCTACCTCCAAAATCATCTGCAATTCTATCACGCTCCACATCACTCCAAGCATATTCTTTCTTTTGACCTTTTTTAACAAGGTATAAAGGAGGGGTAGCAATATATATATGTCCGTTTTCTATTAACTCTTTCATATATCTAAAAAAGAACGTTAATATTAAAGTAGCAATGTGACTACCATCAATATCCGCATCACACATAATAACTACTTTATGGTAACGTAATTTTGAAAGGTTTAAAGCTTTACTATCTTCTTCAGTTCCAATAGTAACCCCTAAAGCGGTGAATATGTTTTTAATCTCTTCGTTTTCAAAAACCTTGTGAACCATGGCTTTCTCTACATTCAAAATTTTACCTCTTAAAGGCAAAATAGCCTGAAATGCACGATCACGACCTTGCTTCGCCGTTCCACCTGCCGAATCTCCCTCTACAAGAAATACTTCACATTTTGTAGGGTCTTGCTCTGAACAGTCACTTAATTTACCAGGCAAACCACCAATACTCATAACGGTTTTACGCTGTACCATTTCACGTGCTTTTTGAGCTGCATGACGCGCTTGTGCCGCTAATATTACTTTTTGAACAATGATTTTAGCATCGTCTGGATGTTCTTCTAAGTAATCGGTTAGCATTTCAGATACCGCCTGACTTACTGAAGCCGATACTTCACGATTACCTAATTTGGTTTTTGTTTGTCCCTCGAATTGTGGTTCTTGAACTTTTACCGAAATGATCGCTGTTAATCCTTCGCGGAAATCATCACCAGCAATTTCGAATTTTAAATTTTTAAGTAAACCAGATTCATCTGCATACTTTTTGAGCGTATGTGTTAACCCACGACGGAAACCAGACAAATGTGTCCCTCCTTCATGTGTATTAATGTTATTTACATATGAATGTAAGTTTTCCGCATACGAGGTATTATAAACCATCGCAACTTCAACAGGAACTCCGTTTTTCTCACCTTCAAACGCAATAACATCTTTCATTAAAGGCTCTCTGTTTCCATCTAAAAACTTGATAAATTCTTTAAGTCCTTCCGTAGAATGAAACGTTTCTCCTTCAAAAGTACCATCTTCTTTTTTCCCTCTTTTATCAACTAAATGAATCGTTATCCCTTTATTTAGATAAGCTAGCTCACGTAATCTGCTAGCCAAAGTATCATAACTATACTCTACTGTTTGGGTAAATATTGTTTGGTCTGGCTTAAAAGTAACAGTGGTACCTCTTTTATCAGTTTCACCAATTTCTTTAACAGGATACATGGCTTTACCACGCTCATATTCTTGTTCATAAACTTTACCATCTCTGTAAACGGTAGCACGCAAATGTTCTGATAAAGCATTCACACAACTTACACCAACACCATGTAAACCACCAGATACTTTATACGAATCTTTATCAAATTTTCCACCTGCTCCAATTTTAGTCATTACAACTTGAAGTGCAGATACGCCCTCCTTTTTATGTAAATCTACAGGAATACCACGTCCATCATCTTCGGTGGTAATCGAGTTATCTTCATTAATAATAACGGTGATGTTATTACAATGGCCAGCCAATGCCTCATCAATCGAGTTATCTACAACTTCATACACTAAATGATGTAACCCTCTGGTGCCAACATCTCCAATATACATCGAGGGGCGCATGCGTACATGCTCCATACCTTCCAATGCCTGAATACTATCTGCCGAATAATTATGCTTATTAAACTCTTCTTTTGGTTCGCTCATATTGATATTTAATATTGTTTGTTTCTATTTTTTGTTACACAAAAAAAGATGCGCTTTTGCATCCTTCTGAATACAAACAAATATACGAAATTATCACTCCTTTAAAAAGCATTTCATCAAATGAAACACATAATTATCAACATTTGTTAATTACTCAAAAGTGTCTTAAATCGCTTAAAAAGTGCCTTAAAATTCATTTTATCACTTTTTAATAATTTTAAAAAAAGCAAAAACTAAAAAGTCGTTATAAAGCGATGTTTTGATGTGAATGGTACCTTTACATATCATACCATCTTCACAAAAAATGGATCAAGTCTCATCGTTGTGTTTAAATAAAAATGGGATCCAGTCAAATTATTGGACACTAAACTATATATGCGTATCATTTAGTTAGTTTAAATTCAGAAAGCACCTCACAAGTTCTTACACCTCTGAACAGACTTTTAAACACTTTTATTTTAGTATTAAACAACTTTACAAAAGCGTTGCATTACTATAACCAACACACATAAAAACAACGCGCATTCCTCAACTATTATGTGCGAAAATAAAGCGAAATTCTCATAAAAATCGATGAAATGCACAAATTCCCGAAATATCTTGTTCGACATTCCTTCGAGGATTGTTCGAGAATCCTTCGTAAAATAAGGGTTTTCTCGAAGGATTCCCGAAGGAATGTCGAAGAAGTGTCGAAGGAAACTACTTTTAAGCCATCAATAACCTGTAAATGCCGGTTGAAAACATGCCTTTTTGCCAGTGCCTATTTATGAATATGCGCAGGTGCATAATACGGATTTAAACAATGGATGATAATACATTGGTGTGAGTGAGTAATAAAAGTATCCCTTCCATATTTACATGGTACTATTTTAATAAAACCATCTTCAAATGTGTACAAAGATATTTTTTACAAACATCTAAAAATTGACAAACATCCTAATATGGTTTTAATTAATATACAGCTTTTTGGATGGATTCCAAAAAACGTCCAAAAAGCACTGCATACAAACCAAAAACCTACCCTCTTAAAAAGAATGGAGAAACTATTTAAAGGTTGGTTTTGATGAAATTTTCATTCATATATGCTTAAAAGTATCAATAATGTAATTAAAATAAAGGGTTGTTTAAAAGATGACAAGCTATTAAAGTTTCAGTGTTTTAAGCACCAAACTCCATGAAAACTTTCGTAATTTTACCAGCTTAAAAGTTTAACTAGTTAATAAACAAAAGACATGAGTAAAATTATGACGGTCGACGTATTGTCGAGTATTAAAGGAGCACAACCCAGTGAGGCGGTGAATAAATTATTTGATGTGATTAAAAATGCACAACCTACAAATAACAACTCTTTTAATGATAATCATAATAATGGCGTGTCGTTAAACGATTTAAGAGACGATGTGGTCATTGAAAGTTCTGCCATCGAGAAACAAATCATTATCGAAAATTTTCCAAAATCAAAGAATGGTTATTTGGTAGTTTCTAAAGTGATAGAAGAATAATTATGGATTCTCAAATAAAACAACTTCATCAACAATTGGTGAACAAAGACATTTCTTGTACCACTTTAATTCAAGAAAGATTAGATGCCTTAAAAACAAATACCAACAACACCGTAAACTCTTTATTGGATACGTTGGCGCTAGAATTAGCTGCCAAAGTAGATGCCAAAATAGCCAATGGAGAAACAATTGGCTTATTGGAAGGTATTCCGTTTGGCATTAAAGATGTGTACATGGTACAAGGTACATACACAACGGCGAGTTCTGATTTACTTAAAAATTACAAATCGGCATACACAGCAACAGCCATTCAAAAATTATTGGATGCGGGAGCTATTCCTTTAGTAAAAGAAAACTGCGATAGTTTTGGTCATGGCTCTTCTAGTGAAAATACCATTTTTGGTGCTGTAAAAAATGCGATCAACCCCGATTTAGTGGGTGGTGGCTCTAGTGGTGGCTCTGCGGTAAATGTAGCTAAAGATTATACGGTATTTTCTATAGGTGGTGATACAGGAGGTTCCGTACGCCAACCGGCAGGTTACAATAACGTGTATGGTTTAAAACCGACTTACGGACGTATTTCGCGTTTTGGTTTGATGGCGTATGCATCATCTACCGATTGTGTTGGGCCTATTGCAAAATCGGTTGAAGATATTCGGATTGTGTTGAATGTGATGAGTGGTAAAGACGGTAAAGATCAAACGACCTACGCTTCCACAGAAATAAGCGAAGAAAATATTTCTAATTCAAGAGATATTAAAACCATTGGATATTTCAAAAATTTCATTGAAAGTGAAGCGATTGACCCAAAAATAAAAGACGACTTTTTAGCAACTATTGAAAAAATAAAAGCCAAAGGCATTGAAGTAAAAGAACTGGATTTCTTTAAATCGGATATTTTGGTTTCTACCTACTATACTTTGGCAATGGCTGAAACGGCTTCCAATCTATCACGCTTGGATGGTAGTAATTATGGCAACAGAATTGAAGATAAAAACTTAAAAGAATCTTATGCAGTAACGCGTTCGGAGAATTTTTCAGAAGAAACCAAACGTCGTATTGTTGGTGGCAATCAAGTGTTATCTCAAGGATTTTCAGATGAAATTTATTTAAAAGGCTTGGCATTACGAGATTCTATTTCAGCCAATTTTGAAAATGATTTTAAAGAGGTTGATATCATTTTATCTCCGGTAACACCCAGCACACCTCCAAAAATTGGAGATAGCTTAAAAGATCCACACGCGATGTATTTAAGTGATGCCTATACGGTTGGTTTTAGCTTAGGGCAATTACCCACGCTAACCGCACCACAAGGCACAGAAACTGGCTTACAAATTACAGCCGCTAAAAATAACGACGAACTTGTTTTGAAGTTTGCTAACTTCTTAAAAGACACATTATAATGGATTTAGAGCAATTAGATGCTGCATTAAAAGCGCACGAGTTAGAATTGGTTATCGGACTGGAAACACATGTTCGGTTAAATACTAAAACCAAATTATTTTGTTCTTGTCCGAATCAAGAAATAGAAACTCCAAACCAAAACATCTGTTCGGTTTGTACAGGGCAAATGGGCGTTTTGCCTGCTCTAAATAAAGAAGCAATTACGAAGGCTATTTATTTTGGAAAAGCAGTAAAATCGACTTTTGAAAATGAAGTGATTTCTTGGGACAGAAAGCATTATGAATACCCAGACAACCCGAAAAATATTCAAATTACGCAGTTTCACAACCCAGTGATTCCTGACGGACAAGTATCTTGTTTCCGTAATGATGGATCTCAGTTTACGGTTAATTTAACACAAGTGCATATTGAAGAGGATGCCGCTAAATTGATGCACGAAAAAACCGTTTCGTTAGTCGATTTTAATAAAGCCGGTGTGCCTTTAATTGAAATTGTTACCGAACCTTGCATCCGACATATAGAAGATGCTTCTACCTATGCACAGTACATCCAACGTATTGTTCAAAATTTAAAAATATCAGAAGCCAATCTTGAAAAAGGAGAATTTAAATCGGATGTTTCGGTATCACTTCGCAAAAAACATACTTACGATTTAAATCCGCGAACCGAGATTAAAAACTTGAACTCGTTTAAGTTTATGGTCGATGCGTTGAAGGAAGAAGTTGAAAAGCAACTCAACTATTTTATAGAGCATAAAGAGTTTAGACCCGACCAAACCACGGTTTTATGGGATGCCGATTTAAAGCAAACCAAAACCATGCGTAAAAAGGAATTTGAAGCCGATTACCGTTTCATATCCGAGCCCGATCTACCGTTTGTAAACATAAAAGACGCCGTTGCTGCTATTACAGTAGACACAAGAACCCTTCCGTTTGCAGTAGAATCTATTTTGATAAACGGTGGTGTGTTACCACAGGATGCCAAATTTTTTACTGCGGATTCATTACGTTCAGAAACCTTCGTTGCGATTCATAATGAATTGAACGATGCGTCGTTTGTGGCGAAAACATTATCAAATAATATAAAACCTGAGGAATACGCTCAAATTCAAAATATTCAAGACTTTATTGAAATTTTTAAAGGTTTCAAAGAAGAAAAAGTAACGGTTGTATTGGTTCAAAATGCGATTAAATCATTGTTAGCCGATGCTTCGTTTGATTATAAAAC
The DNA here is from genome assembly GCF_031128465.2 of Mariniflexile litorale. GTDB lineage: Bacteria > Bacteroidota > Bacteroidia > Flavobacteriales > Flavobacteriaceae > Mariniflexile > Mariniflexile litorale. The sequence continues at coordinate 861,491 of NZ_CP155618.1, forward strand.
CTATTTTGAAGCCAACACCATTTCCGAAGAAAAAATTTACGATGCGATTGCTAAAGTCATTTCAGAAAATGAAGCAACAGCCAACGAGATTAAAGCTGGAAACCAAGGAAAAGCAGGTATTTTAGTTGGAAAAATCATCGCGATTATTGGTAAAGGCGCTTCGGGAAAAGTGATTCGCGAAGGGATTTTAAATCAGTTGCAAAGTTCAGAGTTAAAAGTTGAAAGTTCTTCTGAAGCAACTAAACAACAAACACCTCAACAACAAACTTCTAAAACACAGGAAGAAGTATTACCGCAAATTCCGATCATCATCAAAGAAGAGTACAGAACCCATGTGATTACCGCTATTTCTGAAGCTAATATTTCAGAAACAGTCACATTTGCAGGTTGGGTCTCTAGTGTGCGCGATCATGGTGAATTGATATTTATCGATTTACGTGATTCAAGTACCGAAATTTTTCAAGTGCGTTTAAGTAGAGAATCCTTCCCTAATTTAGACGAACTAGTAAAACTAAAGCCAGAATCGGTTATTACCGTGTCAGGAACCATTGTTCAACGTAAAGAAGACGATTACAACACCGCTTTACGAACTGGAAAAATAGAATTAGAAGCTACCGATTTAGATATTTTAAACCTATCAAGAACGCTGCCTTTCGAAATAAAACGTGCAACTAAAACCAACGAGAACACCCGTTTTCAATACAAGTATTTAGACCATAGAAATGACGATGTACGTCGCGTGATTGTTAACCGCCACAAGGTGATTAAATTACTGCGTGACATTTTAGATAATGAAGACTTTTTAGAAATTGAAACGCCTATTTTAAGTGCAGGAACCGATGAAGGCGCACGTGAATTCATTGTACCAACACGTAAACAAGCAGGTGCATTTTACACCTTGCCACAAGCACCTCAACAGTTTAAACAAATGTTGATGGTAAGTGGTTATGAAAAGTATTTCCAAATTGCACGTTGTTTTAGAGATGAAGATTCTCGTGGCGACCGTCAACCAGAATTTACCCAATTAGATATTGAAGTTGCCTATGCGAGTATGCAACAAATCATCGATTTAAACACCAACATGTTTAATGAAGTGGTAAACAAAATATATGGTAACAAATGGATATTGCGTCCGTTTGAAATCATTACCTATCAAGATGCCATGGCATTTTATGGTTGTGATAGACCCGATTTACGTTTCGGCTTAAAACTTCAAGACATTACAAATATTGTAAAAGATACCACCTTCCAAGTATTTAGTAAACCTATTGAAGAAGGCGGTATTGTAAAATGTATTAAAGTATCGGCCGAAGAACAAGGCAGCAAACGTATGTCTAAAGGGCAAATTGAAAAATTAACAGCGATTGCACAACAACACGGTTTGGGTGGTTTGGCTTATATTATTGTAAATGAAAACGATTTACAATCGCCTATCATTAAATTTTTAGGTAAAGATATAGCTGCTGGCATTATTAAAGCCACCAACGCACAAGTGGGTGATATCGTATTTTTCTCAGCTGCCGATTACGCCACAGCAAATAAAGCTTTAGATGCGGTGCGTCAAGAATTAGGTGCGATGTTGAAATTAATCAACCCTAAAGAATTACGCCCTGCCTGGGTAGTCGATTTCCCGATGTTTGAAAAAACAGATGAAGGCCGTTGGACCTTTACCCACAACCCATTTTCAATGCCTGCCGTTGTTGATTTAGACAAACACATGAATGGCAAAGAAGAGGAAATAGGAAGCATTATTGCCCAACAGTATGACTTAATATTAAACGGTTACGAAATTGGTGGTGGTTCGGTGCGTGCACACAAACCTGAAATTTTAGAAGCGACCTATAAAAACATGGGGTACAATAAAGAAGAGATGCTGAAAAGTGTGGGCACCATGTATAAAGCCTTCCATTATGGTGCACCGCCACACGGGGGTATTGCTTGGGGCGTTGATCGTTTGATGATGATTTTAGAGAAAAAAGCATCGATACGTGAAGTGATGGCGTTCCCAAAAACAGGGACTAGTGAAGATTTATTATTTGGTGCTCCTTCCCTACTTTCTGACAAGAAAATTGAGGAAATGAATGTGCGCGTTATGAAGAAATAAAGTACTTTTTGAGTAAATACCATGGTTAAATAAATTAAAAAATCCCGATAAAAATTATCGGGATTTTTTATTTGTTATAGAAATAATCAACCATATATACGGGGTGAGGAATAACAAAACCTAATAATAGCATAATCTATTTAAGTTTTCTAATTCAACAACTCAAATATGAGTCGCAAATTAATTTTTAGCTATATTTTGAAAACAGCATTAAACTATAAATAATTTAACCCTGAGTTTTTAAGTTAGATACTTTTCGCCTCTATCCTTATAAATCTTCACTCATACCCTGCAGTGGTCTTTGCACTACTATCCTTAGCTCAGAAAGAGGGTTTTCTTAAAAAAGTAAAACGCCCTTAAGCAAGTGTCTTTTTTATAAAATTCAAGGTCAATAATACGCTTCAAATCATTAACTTTGCAATTCTTAAAATTTCAATAAAAATTATGTTTAATAATTTAAGCGATAAATTAGATAAAGCCTTTCATGTACTTAAAGGGCACGGAAGTATTACCGAAGTAAATGTAGCCGAAACTTTAAAAGAAGTACGTCGTGCTTTATTAGATGCCGATGTTAACTTTAAAATAGCAAAAGACTTTACCGTAAGAGTTAAAGACAAAGCTCTTGGTCAAAACGTTTTAACAACATTACAACCAGGACAATTAATGGTTAAAATTGTTAAAGACGAACTAACCGAACTTATGGGTGGCGATGCTGAAGGTATTAACCTTTCGGGTAACCCGAGTGTTATTTTAATGTCTGGTTTACAAGGTTCTGGTAAAACAACCTTTTCGGGGAAGTTAGCAAATTACCTTAAAACTAAAAAATCAAAAAAGCCTTTATTAGTTGCATGTGATGTTTACAGACCAGCAGCGATAGATCAGTTACATGTAGTTGGAGACCAAATAGGTGTTGAGGTATTTAGTGATAGAGGCAACACTGATCCTGTAGCTATTTCAAAAGCAGGTATCGCACATGCGAAAGCCAATGGTTATAACGTCGTTATTATAGATACGGCAGGTCGTTTGGCTGTTGATGAGGTGATGATGTCCGAAATATCGAATATTCATAAAGCCATTCAACCACAAGAAACCCTTTTTGTGGTAGATTCTATGACAGGGCAAGATGCTGTAAATACAGCAAAAGCCTTTAATGATGTCTTGAATTTTGATGGTGTTATTCTTACTAAATTAGATGGAGATACCCGTGGTGGAGCTGCAATTTCTATTAAATCGGTTGTAAACAAACCTATTAAGTTTATTGGTACAGGTGAGAAAATGGAAGCTATTGATGTGTTCTATCCGTCACGTATGGCAGACCGTATTTTGGGTATGGGAGATGTTGTTTCGTTGGTAGAACGTGCCCAAGAGCAATTTGATGAAGAAGAAGCACGTAAACTCCAAAAGAAAATAGCCAAAAACCAATTTGGGTTCGACGATTTCTTAAAACAAATTCAGCAGATTAAAAAAATGGGGAACATGAAAGACCTTATGGGTATGATTCCTGGCGCTGGAAAAATGTTAAAAAACATAGATATTGATGATGATGCTTTTAAAGGCATTGAAGCCATCATACATTCTATGACACCAAAAGAACGAAGCAATCCATCGGTTATAAATGCGAGTAGAAAACAACGTATAGGTAAAGGTTCTGGTACTTCGGTACAAGCGGTAAACCAATTGCTAAAACAATTTGATCAAATGAGTAAAATGATGAAAACGATGCAAGGTGGTGGTGGCAAAAAAATGATGCAGATGATGAAAGGAATGCGTTAACTTAGTGTGTAGTTGATGTTTTAAATGAAAAAAAATCATATTCGTAAATTCGTAACGAATAAATAAAATAACAAAATGACTATTTTAGACGGTAAAAAAGTAAGTAACGATATTAAAGATGAAATTGCAGTACATGTAACTGCCATGATTTCTAATGGAGAGAAAGTACCTCATCTTGCAGCAATTCTTGTTGGAACCGATGGTGCAAGTATGACTTATGTAAACGCCAAAGTAAAAGCGTGCGAAAAAATAGGCTTCAAATCAACTTTAATAGACTTACCCGATTATACGTCAGAAGAAGAATTATTATCTAAAATAAATGAACTCAATACCAACGATGCAATTGATGGGTTCATAGTTCAATTACCTCTACCAAAACATATAGATGAGCAAAAGGTTTTAATGGCAGTCCATCCCGATAAAGATGTAGATGGATTTCATCCAACTAACGTTGGAAAAATGGCTTTAGATTTGCCTACTTTTTTACCTGCAACACCCTATGGAATTCTTGAATTATTAGAACGCTACCAAGTTGAAACATCAGGCAAGAATGTCGTGGTGATGGGAAGAAGTCATATAGTGGGACGCCCTATGAGTATCTTAATGAGTCAAAAGCGAAAAGCAGGCGATGCTACTGTAACAGTGGTTCATAGCCGTTCAAAAAACTTAACAGAAATAACAAAAAAAGCGGATATCATTGTTGCCGCTATTGGTATTTCAGAATTTTTAACTGGAGATATGGTTAAAGATGATGTTGTGATTATCGACGTGGGTATTACCCGGGTTCCAGATGCAACCAAAGCCAACGGATACAGACTTGCAGGCGATGTGCATTTTGAAAGTGTAAGCAAAAAAGCTAGTTATATTACACCCGTTCCTGGTGGTGTTGGTCCTATGACCATTGCTATGTTATTAAAAAACACATTATTAGCTCGTGAACGATGTGGTTAAAAAATGATATAAAAGTTTTATCTTTTTCATTTAAAATGAAGCTTTCTACTCATTAATTATTGGTTCGTCTTTTCTGTATTTAAGCATAGAAACGCCTGCGATAAAGAAAATACTACCTAAAATAGTTAATGCCCACGGGCTAAGTGCTACTAAGTTGTTTCCAAAAACTCCTAAAACACCTATTATTAAGGATATCATGCCTCCAATAGTCAAAATGAGTGCTAATATTCGTATCATAATTTCAAAATTTATTTTGAAGCCAAATTACAACTAAAGACAACCAAGATTATTACAAAATTAACTGAGAGTGTTTTAAAATTCCCATATTAATAAGGAGTTTGTTTTGGTATTTATAAATTACTTCCGACGCACTTTTTTGGCATTATATACTTTATTTGAATCACTAAGCAGCCTATTTAATTCTATAAATTCTTCTTTCGTTAGCTCTCGATATTCACCAAGTGGCATATCGAGTTTAATATTCATGATGCGTACACGTTTCAGAGTTTCAACCTCATAAGTTAAGTACTCGCACATTCTACGGATTTGTCGGTTTAATCCTTGAGTTAAAATAATTCTAAACTCATAAGTATTTATCTTTTCAACCAGACATTTTTTAGTAACCTTATCCAATTCTTCTAAAGGAATCCCACTAGACATGCGTTCTATAAAGGTTTGAGAAATTGGTTTATCAACTTTAACAATATATTCTTTTTCGTGATTGTTACTAGCACGAAGAATTTTATTTACAATATCTCCATCATCAGTTAAAAGAATCAAACCTTCACTAGGCTTATCTAATCGTCCAATTGGAAAAATACGTTTTGGGTAATTTATAAAATCGATGATATTATCTTTTTCTACACTGGTATCGGTAGTACAAACAATTCCAACAGGTTTGTTAAAAGCAAGATAAACAAAGGATACATTTGAATTAATAATTTCTTTTCCATCCACATGAACCACATCATGAGCTGCTAATTTGGTGCCCATTTCAGGGATCGAACCGTTTATGGTTACTCTACCAGCTTCAATAAGTTTATCGGCTTCCCTGCGTGAACAATAACCCACTTCACTTAAAAATTTATTAATACGCTTCAATTCTGTTTCCATTTGAATAAAAAATCAAAAACCATTTAAAATCAATCAAGATATATATAATAGTTTTGTTGCTAAATGCCCATTATGGACTCCAGGTTCAAAAGTACAACAAATCTATGCGTTTAAAAACTCCAAAATATGGTTGTAAACTTGTTGGCTTTTTAAACCATGACCAAGACCTACCGTTTTTATAAGTTTAGAATCATGGTAATGTCGAGAAATATCTAAAGCATCTCTATAGGATATAATTCTATCTTTTTTATCGTGAATAATGAGTCCTTTTGCTTGAATATCTTTGAGGAAATTTTTAGCAGAAAAATAATCTGGCTCATGATCATAATGTTTTAAATAATATTGATTCATGGCATCTGAAACGCGTTTACTATACCCCATCATGAGTCTATAATTATTAATAATACCAGCAAAGTTTGAAGGCGCCCCTAACGACACGAGCTTTTTAATAGGAGAATGGTAATTATGTAATGAAATAGCTGAAGCTGTAGCACCGACAGAATGCCCTATAATGGCATCAATTTCAAAATGAGATGCCACAGCATGAATACACTCGGAATATATAAAAACATTGAATATTTTATTCCCAGAGTTACCGTGTGCAGGTGCGTCTATGGCTATAATATTATAATCTTTGGATTGCAACATTTCGATGAGGTCTTTCCATCTAAACGCATTACTTTCCCAACCGTGTACTAACAAAATAGTTTCTTTATTGCCCCTCCAATGATAGGTTGCAATGGGTATATTTTGATAAAAAACAGTTTCTTTTGTAGCTGTATTTAAAAAAGGAGCTTCATTCTCTTTAATTTTTCCTTTTTTTGGTTTTGAAAATAAAAAGACAGCTAAATGTGCTGCATAATTTGGAGAAAAGTAGCTAATGAAGTTTATAAAACCTCCAATAATTTTCATAAGATACGCTTTCATCTAATCCTCTCTATTTACTAAATTCATAGAAAAAGCAGGCATGCAAATAGCAAGATATTCGCATACTTCAGTAAACGGATTGGAATATTGAACACGGGTATTCTTTAAAATTTTAATAGATTGACCAGCTTCCAAAACAATAGTTTCATCTTCTATTACAAACTGTTTTCTACCTCTAATTATAAATGTGTATTCGTCGAATTCAGGAGTTTGAAAAGGTTCACTCCAGCCAGCGGGTGCTTTCATGTGGGCAATACTAATATTAGAGTTACCATTGGTTGCAACTCCAAAATGCTCTTTTATTATTTTTCCATCGGTTGTTGGGACAACAAAGGGATTGTTTTGTATAATGTATTTTTTTTGTGACATTATTTCATTTTTTTCTACCGTCTAAAGCCTATTTCAAAGGTTTCTTCTTAATCATTCCACCTTTTAAATCTTTAACAATACCCATAATAATAAAGGCATTTTTGTCAATTTTGTCAATTTCTGTCTGTAATTTGGCAAGTTCTAAACGGGTAACAACAGTGTAAATAATATCTTTATCATAACTATCTCCACTTTTTCCAAAACCACCTTTGCCAGCATAAATCGTGCAGGCTCTCTGCAATTTTTCGGTAACCATGATACGTAAATCTTCATGCTTATTAGAAATGATGGTAACACCCACATATTCTTCAACACCATCTACTACAAAATCGACTGTTTTTGCTGCTGCTAGATAAGTTAAAATAGCATAAAGTGCTGTTTCAATAGATAGAATATACGCACCAACAGAAAATATGAATATATTGATTAATAACAAGACATCCCCAATGGTTAACGATAATTTTCTGCTTAAAAATATGGCTAAAACTTCGGTGCCATCGATAACACTTCCACCTCGCATAGACATACCAATTCCTAAGCCTAAAAAGAAACCACCAAAAACAGAAATTAATAATTTATCTTCTGTAACGGTTGGATATTCCACAAAATGCACGACGAAAGCTAAAAGTGCAATGGCAGCCATACTTCTAATCGCAAATTTAATACTAAAGGTTTTAGACGCTAATATTAAGAACGGTAGGTTTACAATAATTAAAAAGTAACTTAAATCTAAAGAAGTTACGTTTTGGAGTAACAGCGAAATGCCTGTAGCTCCTCCATCAATAAAACGGTTTGGCAGCAAAAAACCTTTCAAACCAAATCCTGCAGAAAACACACCTATTATAATAAAAACATATTCTTTAATAGCATGAGATATTTCAACCTGAAACCGTCTAACTAAAGGAACTATTTGTTTTTTGCTTACTTCTTGATTTTTTTGTTTAGATTGAATTCGTTTTCGGGCGAGATCAACCAATAGTTTTGATAAGAATGGATTCATTAATTATTCCAGTTTTTAAAAGTTATAATCAACTTATTTCTTCATCACTTTAGTTAAAATACCAAAAACGCTACGAATAAAAGTGGCACTGGTAAGTACTTTAATAATAGGATTCATTGCTGTACTTTTTCTTCTAGAAGTTGTAGAACGTTGTTTTGATTGGGCTTTTTCAAGAGCTTCTTTTTCTAATCTAGCTTTTTCTTTTGCTTCTTCTGCTTCAGATTGCTCTATTTTTTTATTAAGTAGTTCGTAAGCACTTTCTCGGTCTATAGTTTCATTGTATTTCTTGACTAATTTCGATTTTGAATTCAAGGTTTTTAATTCCTCATCAGATAAGATATCCATTCTACTCATGGGCGCCCGCATCATGGTAGCTGCGAGAGGCGTTGGGCGTCCTTTTTCATCAAGAGCGGAAACCAACGCTTCTCCTGTTCCAAGCGATGTTAATACTTCAACCGTATTATAATATTCGGAATCGGGATAATTTTGTGCAGTTAATTTTATAGCTTTTCTATCTTTAGCAGTAAAGGCTCTAAGAGCATGTTGAATTTTTAAACCTAACTGACTCAACACAGCTTCGGGTACATCGGTTGGATTTTGAGTTACAAAATACAAACCAACACCTTTACTACGGATTAATTTAACGATGCTTTCAATTTGATTAAGTAAAGCCTTGGAAGCTTCATTAAAAATTAAATGTGCTTCGTCTATAAAAATCACTAATTCAGGTCGGTCGCTGTCTCCTTGTTCTGGGAATGTGGAATATATTTCGGCAAGCAAACTCAACATAAATGTTGAGAATAACTTGGGTCGATCTTGAATATCGGTTAATCTTAAAATATTAATATAACCTCTTCCGCTATTGTCTACACGTAATAAATCATCTACGTCAAACGAGGTTTCTCCAAAAAACAAATCGGCACCTTGTTGTTCTAATTCTACTATTTTGCGTAAAATAGCACCTGTGGAAGCGGTTGAAATACGTCCATAGGCCTCATCAAATTCTGCTTTACCTTCTTGAGTAGCGTATTGTAATATTTTTTTGAAATCTTTTAAATCGAGAATAGGAAGTTTGTTATCGTCACAATATTGAAAAATAACAGCTACAACACCCGATTGTGCATCCGATAAGTCTAAAATTCTGGATAGTAAAACTGGACCAAATTCGCTAACAGTTGCTCTAAGACGTACTCCATCTTGTTCAGATAATGTTAAAATTTCAACAGGAAAACTTTTGGCTTCAAACGGCAAGCCAATTTGAGCATGGCGTTCATCAATTTTGGGATGTCCAGGACTAGCATGTGCAATACCACTTAAATCCCCTTTAATATCCATGAGCAATACAGGAATTCCTTTGTCGCTTAAATTCTCAGCCAGCACCTGTAACGATTTTGTTTTTCCTGTACCTGTGGCACCAGCTATTAAACCATGACGATTGAGTGTTTTTAAAGGAATATTCACTAAAGCATTGGGTATGGTTTCACCACTTAGCATGGCAGCACCAACAGATATAAATTCACCTTTACAAACATTCCCTTCGGTGATATAATTAAAAAAAGCCTCCTTCTTATCCATGAATATTAATTTTGCATAAAAATACACGAAAAAAAAAGAAGAAAAAAATATGCTTTTAACTTAAATAACCTAAGCCTAATCTAAAATAACCGGTATTAAGTAATCTTTTTTATGTAAAAAATTAATTTAATTTTGTTATCCCTATGTTGGCAAATGCTGCATTTAAAGTACTGCCATTATTGTTTACTACATATTGTAATTTTACGACATCATTAGTATGGATAGGATAGATTATATTACCACTGGCACCCCAATAATCTGTACTCGGCAAACTGGTATGACCTCTGGTTAAGTAGCCAACAAGACTACCGTTTACATAAAGTGCTATAATGTATTTTTTAGTTCCACTAGGCATATTACTTACAGATAGTGAAGCGCTAAATAGGTAATTTCCTGTTTCTTTAATTGTTATTGTACCATTAGCAGTAACATTATAAACATCAGGATTTGTTATTAATATATTAGAAGGACCAATTGGGTAATCGAAATACGTGTCATTTGTTGTGGAAATGGCATTGTTTGCTCCACCAAAACTTCTGTTTATAACTAGAGTACTATTGTCAAGGTTTGACCATATACCATTTTTAAATATATAGTAAGAGTTTCTAGTTGTGTTATAAACCATAGCACCATCAAGAGGTGTTGGTATTGATAGCATTTGGGTAGCTGTCATTCTTGGAGGAACAAGCGCCCCTGTTGTACTATCTATTTGCAGTATAGAGCCATCATCTGGATTGGTGGTACCAATACCAACTTGAGCTGACATACAAAAATGAGAAAGTAATATTGTTAAAAGTGTAAGTTTTATATTCATGAGAGAGACATCAATTTACATTATTATATTTAATCCTGAGGTAAGTTTAATTCTAGAATTATCTAAAAGCTTCATAAACTACAACAATGTTTTCAGTGTGATTGACTACATTAATAGTAAATCCATTGGTGTCAAAGCTGGAGAGAGAAGCTACGGTTAATCCTAAAGAAGTTCCATTTTGGTTGCAATAACGAATTCCAATGCAATTGTTATCGGATGCATACCTAGAAATATTATTAATTGAATTTCCACTTCCTCCGATAAAAATAACCTGTTGATTTATAACATTGCTGTAATTTGTAGCAAATCCAGACATGGTGCCAAATGTGTTTTGTAAGGTGTTATTATTGTTTCCAACCCCGTTATCAGCATTTAAATTATAGGTTTCAATATTGGCATGAGCTGTAAATTTTATTTGACTAGGTTTAAATGGTAACCCAGAAACGATTTGATTGCCTGTACCTGTAATAATTAATTTTCCCATGTAGGTCGTTGTTGACAAATAGACCCCTGAGTCTGTTCCTGTAGACAAAATATTACCAGAATCGGTACTTACAAGAGGGGTTGAACTTAAAGATGACCAAATAGGTGTAGAAGGAATACCAGAATTATATTCAAACTTATTTGCATTTACATTGAAAATTAGTAATCCTTTGGATGGAGAGCTAATACCGTTTCTTTGTATCGTTGTTAAGCGAGGTAACAAAACTCCTTGGTTAGTTGATTCAATATCCAAGATAGAGCAACTGCTGGGTGTGGTTGTACCTATGCCAACCTGCGAAAAAGTATAATAATGACATAATACCATCATTATAAGGGTTAATTTTTTTTTCATAGAGAGAGAGAACAATTTACATTTATCGACCAAATGTATAAAAAAAAAGTTTAAAAGCAAAATTATTCGACAAAATGCACATTTATTATATTCTTGCCGATTGTCAATAGTTTTTAAAATGAACCGAATTTCTTTAAATAAATGTACCTTTGTGGTTTAATTTTTTAAAATGAATAAAGAGCTATTAAGCTTAGTTAATAAAGGTGAAATGTTACCATTAATGGAAGAGTTCTACACCATACAAGGTGAAGGCTTTCATAAAGGAACTGCTGCCTATTTTGTTAGAATAGGTGGTTGTGATGTGGGGTGTCATTGGTGCGATGTAAAAGAAAGTTGGAATGCTAATTTACATCCACCTACAGCTATTTCAAAAATTGTTGAAAATGCAAAAAAATACAGTAATACCATAGTGGTTACAGGTGGTGAGCCTTTAACTTGGAATATGACACCGCTTACTACACAATTAAAAGCAGAAGGATTACAAATACATATTGAAACCTCTGGAGCTTATAAATTAACAGGCGTTTGGGATTGGATTTGTTTATCTCCCAAAAAAATGAAACTTCCTACTAAAGAAGTTTATGCAAAAGCTCATGAACTTAAGGTAATTATATATAATAAAGACGATTTTCGCTTTGCGGAAGAACAAGCAGCCAAAGTAAATGAAGAATGTATTTTGTATTTACAACCAGAGTGGAGCAAACGCGATAAAGTAATTCCAGAAATTGTAGATTATGTGATGACAAACCCAAAATGGAAAGTATCACTACAAACACATAAATATTTAAATATTCCTTAAATTAGTAACTAATTAATTATTATGGAAAAATTATTAAGGATTATTGGAGCCGCTTGGGGCGCAAAAAAAATAGGAGGAGGCAAATGTGGCTGTTTCGGAACCATCTTTGTTTTCTTAATTTTATATTGGCTTTTGGGTTACGTATTTAAAGTTTTATAAATAAAATAAAAAAGCATGGTTTTAACGTTAAAACCATGCTTTTTTATTTAAACAGTAAACTAATTTATTTTGTAAAAGGAACAACAACTCTAATAGTTCCCCAGCCTAGATGCATTTTTATGGTATTTCCATCTTCGGTAAAAGCAATTGAAAAGGCATCAAGTGCATCTCCTGATGTAACAGGAACGTTCAAACGTGCTACATCATTTGCTTCCTTATAAAAATAAGAACCCCAAACGTTTAAATCTTTACTAACAATCGCTGTCCATTCTTTATCACCTGGAATCACATAAAAAGTATAAGTACCTGTTTTTATAGTTTTACTTCCTAATTTCATGTCTCTGTATAGTGTTAACTCCGCAGCTTCATTAGCACCTGTACGCCATACTTCACCGTTTTTAGCCAAATCACTAACTTCTCGTCCATTTAATTGTGGTCTACTATAAACAATCTTAATAAGTTTATTGGCATCTTTATAGCTTGTTGGAAATGAAGCCGCATCCATTGGACTTTTATCTAACTTAGCAAAATCCTGTGCATTGATGTTAGTCGAAACTAATAAAGTTAGCACAAAACTAATCATGGTAATAAAGGTTGATTTTTTCATTGGAATTGTGTTTTTAAATTTCCACGAAAGTGAAAATTGAGTATTGTTTTAGTTATATGGTTAAATATAAGTCTAAAAAATCTTAAAGTTTTTATAAAACTCGGTAAGGAATGTTAAAGTTTGCAATTAGAGAATCAAAATACAGATAAATAAAATGTATAATTTTTCATAAACATTTTAAGTTTATAATTGTCTTTTTACTGATTCTCTTATACTTGATTATATTCTAATAAGACACTCATAAACAATGCATTAAATGCATCACTTGAATACGGATTTTGACTTGTTACTAAATATCTATCTTTAATTGAAAAGTTAGGTTTTGGAAATACGCTTTTATATTTCAAACCTAATTTTCTTAATTTTTTTGCTATTTTTCTATTTTCGGGTTTACCTTTCATAATAAAATTTTCAATGAAGGCTGTAAAGTATACCATTTCTTTTTTGAAGGGAATAATATTTGGTAGCATCAAAGTCATACCATTTGTAAATATAAAATAACCTAATGCTGTAAATAATAACATTACGGACATTCCAATACGAGCAGAAAAGGCAACGTTATATTTACCCTATATAAGTTTTAAAGTTAATAGTGTTACTGTAAATGTAACAAGTAGCACAATAAGTGGTTTCCTCTTTTTTTTTGACAAATGTCAGAAGATGAATTTATCTAAACAATGAACCTAAGTTAAGAAATTCGTTTTCAAATTCGGCTTAATGCTTGATTCATTCTAAATTTTACGGGATTTTGTTATTACGAGAAGCTCATATAATAACAGTTGGATCTTTATTTATAAGATTTTATGCACCCTAAGTTTTTTATTCCATAAGTTGAATTATTATTCCCAATATTCCGATTATTAAACATAGAGGAGAAAAGAGTTCTGTATCCAGTTTTCCGAAATCAGTTTTTTTTATACTTTTAAAAAAACCAACATATTTAAATTCTCCTATTGCTCGTAAAAGAAATATTATTGGAATTATCCAACTTCCGTATTTCATAATCCATTCAGGTGAATTATAATCAATAAACCCAGATTTAAGAAGATAAAAAATTCCGAATGCTATAAGTCCAATTCCAACTATAGCACTGTCAATTTTTTTTGGATTCAATACTCTTTCTCCATTTTCTTTGGTTGGTAACGATTCCGAAAATCCAAATTCACCTCCCATTAACCAATTGAAATGAATGATTCCAAGTACCATTAGAATCAAGCTTAGTAAAATTGATAAAATCATAACTTAAGTTGTTTGCTTTCAAATTAGTACTATTCTGAATAGTAACATATTTACTCATATTTCTCGCACAAACCGGAATACTGTAAGCCTTTAGTTGCTATTGTTCTGTAAATATAATTAATTTTTCCTACATAAAAACAAAAAAAAGCCCGAGAGAAACTCATCGGCTTTTCTTACGAATGTCTGTTCATATAAGATGATTAAAAATCACTTCTCTCTAAAAACAAATCATTATGAGTATCACTCATAGATTCTGTCATGGTCAATGGTAATTCTTACAACTCTGTTAAATACAATAAGTTTTTCTGCTTTGATAATACCATCTAAATCACAGCTTAAACCAACCTAAATCTTATTTAGTCTTAATCCTTGAATTAATTAGCTATTCGTTGACTTTATAGATATTATCATAAAATTATATAATTCAAAAATTCTTGAATTTTTCTAAATATTGTGAAGGTGTTAAATCCATAATGCTTTTAAACTGCCTGTTAAAATTTGATATATTATTAAAACCAGACTCGTAACAAACACGAGAAACATTGTATTTATTTGTAATTAATAATTTACATGCATATCCAATTCTCAACTCATTCAAATACTTCGAAAATGTTTTGTTATGCATTTTTTTAAAAAAACGACTAAAAGCAGAAGCATTCATATTAGCTATATCTGCTACAGCATTTAAAGAAATAGGCTGTGCAAAATTCTTAAAAAGATATTCATAAATTTTATCTAGTTTTTTATTTTCTGTCTGTTGAAAAGTGTTTAAAAAACCAGCACTAGACAATAATTTATAGTCTTTATGTTTTGCTAACTCATGTAGTATTTTAAGTAAAGCTAGTATCTTTTCAAAACCCTCAAGAAGTAATATTTTTTTTATTCTTTTAGTTAATTTAGTATTTACATTTTTAAATTTGATACCATAACAAGATTTCTTGAAAAGTTTAAGTAGGTGAAACATTTCTGGAGTTTCAAAAAACGGAACACCTAAAAAGTCATTTTTAAAATGTATTGCAATGGCTTTGGTTTTAAGTAACGTATTTTTCTCAAAAAAAATTTCATCATTTAACCACATATGAGGCAAATTTTCACCTATTAAAACAAGATCACCATCCTCAAATTTCTCAATGCCATCACCGACAAAAAGAGTTCCTAAACTTTTTATAACAAAAATCAATTCTAATTCTGGATGGTAATGCCATGTTTTTATAAAATGAGGTTCATGGTGCATTTTCACAGAAAAAGAACTGCTATTGATAGTACTTCGATCTAATAAATGGAGTTTCATTAAATTTTTATTTCATATTATGGATATGTAGTACTTATGATAAAATACTAGACTATTTATCACAACTAAACTACCTATTCCGCCAGAAGAATGGGGTGAATAAAATAAGTACCGTAAATAATTCTAATCGTCCTATAAGCATTAAAAATGATGACCACCATTGTGCCAAAGGTGGTAACGCGGCATAGTTATTTACTGGTCCAAAATCACCAAGTGCAGGCCCTACATTACCTAAACTGGAAGCGGACAAACCTATGGCCGATTCAAAATCTATATTGAACATAGAAAACACCAAAGCTCCTACAATAAACGATAGCATATACAGTATAAAAAATGCCAACACGTTAAATACAATAAACCTATTTATGGCTTTATTATTATATCTTACTGGCACGATAGCATTCGGGTGAAGGGTTCGTTTAAACTCAAGAAACCCATTTTTAATAAGTATTAAGTGACGTACTACTTTTACTCCCCCCGCTGTACTACCAGCAGAGCCACCAAGAAACATGAGTCCAAAAAAGAAAACCACCAAAAAAGGCGTCCATAAGGTATAATCTGCACTTATAAAACCCGTAGTTGTAATAACAGATAATACTTGAAACAGAGCATGCCTAAAAACACTTTCGCCTTTACCCCAAACCATAGGGTGGTTTATGGTCGATTTTGACATATCTGCCTGAAAATAAATAACAAGTGCTGCTATAATGGTAAAAACAACCACAAACTTAAAGTAGAGTTTAAACTCCTCATCTTTAATTATTTTTTGAACTTTTCCTTTAAATGCAAAATAACTTAATACAAAGTTTGAACCTGCCAAAAACATAAATAGTATGATTATGTATTGGATAATTGGCTGATTATTCCAATAAGCTACACTTGCATTTTTTGTTGAAAACCCACCTGTAGATAAAGTTGCCATAGAGTGGTTTATGGCATCGAAAAAAGACATACCTGCCCATTTAAGCAACAAAGTTTCAGCTGCAGTGTATCCAAAATAAATAAGCCACAAACGTTTGGCTGTATCTGTAATTCTAGGGTGTAGTTTATCGCCACTAGGTCCTGGAGCTTCGGCAGCAAAAAGCTGCATCCCTCCTATACCCAATAATGGTAAAATAGCAATGGCGAGTACAATAATACCCATACCCCCTATCCAATGCGTAGTACTTCGCCAAAACAAGATGCCTTCTGGCATTACTTCTATATCATTTAAAATAGATGCACCCGTGGTCGTATACCCAGACATGGTTTCAAAAAACGCATTCGTAAAATTCGGGATACTATCTGTTAACACATACGGCAACGTTCCAGACAAAGACATAACAACCCAACCAAAAGCCACTACAATGTAACCTTCACGTTTGTTTATTTCTTTTTTATGCTTTGTGGTAAGAAGCATGGTTACCATACCAACTATGATAGTAAAAAGACCTGCAAAAAATATTTGCAATGTAACACCATCATTATAAATATAACTTACAAGCGATGACAATAGCATAAAACCACCGTTAAACACGAGTAATAACCCCAAAAAATGAAAAATGATTTTATAGTTAAGTTTCAATAGCTAATTAAATTTATTTAGTTTTTAAAGAAATAATTTTTCCACTCTTTTTATAGATTTAAGTAAACAGCATACCACCACACGATCGCCTTCTTGAATTTTAAAATCACCTAAAGCAATCATACCAACACCATCTCTTATCACACCACCAATAATAGCAGACCTAGGAAAATCAATCGATTTAATTGTTTTATTACATACTGCCGATGTACCATTTACTTGAAACTCCAATAATTCTGCATTTAAATTATTAAGTTTGGTCATGGCAACAACTTCACCGCGACGTATATATCTAAAAATATTATTGGCCGCTAACAACTTTTTATTTACGAGAGTATCAATTCCTATAGAATGCGAGAGTTCAAAATAATCCATATTTTCAACTAAAGCAATGGTTTTTTTTATACCTTTAGATTTAGCCACCAAACAAGACATAATATTAGTTTCCGAATTTGCATCAACGGCAATAAAGGCATCCATGTCTCTAATATTTTCTTCTTCTAGCAAATCCACATTACGTCCGTCGCTATTAATAACCAAAACCTTTGATAGAACTTCTGCAAGTTCGAATGCTCTATCTCTATTACCCTCTAACAGTTTTACATTAAACCCTTTTTCACTTAAATCTCTAGCGGTTTTAAACCCTATTTGACTTCCACCTAAAATCATTACGTTTTTTAAGGCTTTGTTTGGTTTTCCCGTAAGCCTGCAAAGTTCATCACCACCACCTTCCGATGTTATAAACACCACATTATCACCACGTTTAAACTTCGTATCTCCACGAGGAATAATGGTATATTGGGTACCAAACCGCTGGATAGCAATGGGTACAAAATGTAATTCCGGGAAAATTTGGGCAGCTTCTTTAACCGTTTTCCCAACAAATGATGCCGATCTAGACAATGTTAACCCAGCCATAGTAAGTGCTCCATTTTCAAACTCGTAATTTTCATTAAAGGACGACTGTTTTAATGATAACTCAATTTCTGATGCTGCTAAGGCTTCGGGTGAAATTAACTCATCAATTCCAAACTTTGTAAACCCTACTTCTTCTTTATGGTGTATAAATTCGGTATTGGAAATTCTAGCAATGGTTTTTTTAGCTCCCAATTGCTTTGCTAGCACACATATGGTAATGTTAGTCGTTTCACTTGATGTTACAGCTATAAACAAATCGCACGTGTTAACACGCGATTCTTTCAAAATAGCAATAGACGTAGCGTCTCCTCTTATAACTCGAATATCTAAATGAGTATCGGCATGGGCTAAACTTACCTTGTTGGGGTCTATTAAAGTAATTTCTTGAGATTCGTAAGATAATAACTTAGCCAAATGAAATCCTACTTCACCAGCCCCTGCAATAATTATTTTCATCTATTAATATTCGTTTTTTAATACCTTTAAAAGGTCCTGCAATATACTATAATTTACACTTTTTTCATTAAAATAGGGATTACCTAGCGTATTAATCGTGTTGAAAAGCTAAAAATCATTCCAGTATTTCTGTATTTAGATTTTAATTGATATTTTAAAGTAGAAATAAATTATGTAGGTTTGCTAAAAAAACAGAGCATTGTCGAAAATTAAGCCTTACAAAAACAGCGATTTAGGGAAAAAAGAACAAGTAACTAAAATGTTTGATACTATTTCTGGAGATTACGACGGATTAAACCGTGTTATTTCTTTTGGAATTGATATTAAATGGCGCAAAAAAGTAGTTAAATTAGTTAGAGAAAGCAACCCAAATACTATTTTAGATATTGCCACTGGAACGGGCGATTTAGCTATTAATTTAGCAGAAACAAACGCTACTAAAATTGTGGGCTTGGATATAAGCAGTGGCATGCTTGAAATTGGTAAAGAAAAAATAAAAAAGAAAGCATTAGACACTAAAATAGAGATGATTTTAGGCGATAGTGAAAACATGCCTTTTGAAGACAACAGTTTTGATGCTATTACCGTAGCTTTTGGTGTACGTAACTTTGAAACTTTGGAAAATGGACTCAAAGAAATCTACAGAGTATTAAAACCTAACGGAGTGTTTGTTATTTTAGAAACCTCAATACCTACAAAATTTCCTTACTTGCAAGGTTATAAATTTTACACCAAAAATATTTTACCTTTAATAGGTAAGCTATTTTCTAAAGACAGAAGTGCTTATAAATATTTATGTGAATCGGCGTCTCTTTTTCCTTATGGTGAAGCTTTAAACAATATTTTGCGTAAAATTGGGTTTATTAATGTTGAAGATTTTCCGCAAACTTTTGGTGTTGCGACAATTTATAAATCGTCAAAATAAATCTATGAAGTATTTTACTGCATTCATCACATGTTTACTTATTAGTCAAATCTCTAACGCGCAGTTATTTAGGAAAGAAAAGGTAACCTATGATGCAAATCAAGGAAGCGGCTCTACCGATAATGACTTATTACGCTGGGGGTATTTTTTAGGAATAAATAATTACGATTTCAACTTTGATTATAATGAAGATTTACGCGATATTTATGTGAAACGAAGCCCAGGCTTTAGTGTTGGTTTAATAGGAAATTTACGCATCAACGAATTTTTAGATTTACGCTTAGAACCTGGTTTATTAATTACAACAAGAGAATTGTATTATAGCCAAACCTATTTTCAGGGCACAACAGTTACCCCATCCGATTTAATTCGGGAAGTAAAATCTACATATATACACTTACCTTTATTATTAAAAATTTCAACCAAACGTGTCAATAATTTTAAACCCTTTATTGTGGGTGGTTTTTCAACAGCATTAAACTTATCAAGTAATGAAGAAAACCCAAACGACAACTCAAATGGGCAATTTAGAACTACCAAAAACAATATATTTTACGAACTAGGCTTTGGTATCGACTTTTACTTATACAACTTCAAATTTACACCATCTATTCGAGGGCTTTTTGGAATTAATGATGAGCTTGTACGTGATGAAGATCCAAATAGTCCTTGGACTAGCAATGTAAATAGCATGAAAAGTAGAGGCGTTTTTGTAAATTTCACGTTTCAATAAATGGTTTTTGCTAAGCTGTTTTTAAACTATTCGACTCAACAACTCACTTCCTTCTAAATTCACTCAATAAAATAGCGGTGGCGGTAGCTACATTTAAACTTTCAGTGGCTTGTAAATCGCCAAATCTTGGAATGGATATTTTATCTGTAATAATAGCCTCCACTTCTTTTGATATGCCATTAGCTTCATTACCCATAACCAAAACACCATTTTCAGGTAATGGTTCCGTGTAAACATTTTCTCCATCCATAAAAGCTCCATAGATTGGTAAATTAATAGACTTTAAAAATTCAGCCAAATCAACATAATTAACAGCCACTCTTGTGATAGAACCCATAGTAGCTTGAATAACTTTTGGATTAAAACAGTCTACCGTTTCGTTACTACACACCAAATTCTTTACACCAAACCAGTCACACAATCTTATAATAGTTCCTAAATTACCTGGATCTCTAACCGCATCAATAGCTACAATAAGTCCAGTAAATTCTATAGGTTTTGGCAAAGGTATTTTAAAAATAGCTAATGCCGTATTAGGTGTTGTTAAAAAGCTAATACGCTTTAAATCGGTTTCAGTAATTAAAACTTCATCTTTGGCATCAATATTGAATGATTCTGTCGTATATAACGCATGAAGTTCTAAACGAGATCGCAACAGTTCTTTTATTGTTTTAACACCTTCAACAACAAAAAAACCATGCTGCTGTCTATATTTTTTTTGCTTTAAACTCGTTATTAATTTTATCTGGCTTTTAGAGAGCATGACGATTTATTAATTAATATGATTTTTTTATAAAGAAATGAAAATACCATGGATTCAAACTCAAATTATTTAAATATTATTTTCAATGAAAATAACGTATTTTTGAGTCCGCAAAGGTCTCGTTTTTTTAACCAAATAATGTATGAACAACCTTTAACCTGAATTAATTTTTATTTCATTTGAAACTACAATTCTCAAAAATAACACTTTTAGTAATATTTACGGCACACTTAATATCTTGCGATGCAGTAAAACGAGTTTCCGAAAATGAACATTTACTTACCAATAATACTGTTTTAGTAAACGGTAAAAAAGACCAAACAGAAACAATAAATAATTTGTTATACCAAGAACCCAATAGTAAAATCCCCATTATTGGAACTCCTTTGCGTTTACATATATACAATTTAGCACGCCCAAATAAGGATTCCTTATTTGACGTTTGGTTAGACAAAAACCCAAAACGAAAAGAACGATTAACTAAACGCTTATCTAAAAAACAGTTAGACAAATTAAAAGAGTCCTCACTAGGCTTTAATAATTGGCTGCGTAAAACAGGCGAAGCACCTGTAATTGTTAGTGAAGACAAAGCTATAAAATCTGTAAAAAGACTGGAAGCTTACTATATAAATAACGGATGGTTTGATGTTGGAGCAACTTACAACATAAACAAAAACGAAAACAAACGTGCCGATGTAGAATATCACGTTGAAACAGGCACGCCCTTTTCTTTAGATACAATTTCAGAAAAAATAAAATCGCCCATTGTTGATTCTATATACCAAAAAACAAAAAAAAACACTGTAATTAAGAGTCACGATCAATATAGATCTTCCAATTTTGCACAAGAACGCGAACGTATTTCTAACGAATTACGAAACTCTGGTGTTTATCACTTCAATCAAGATTATATCACATTTGAAATGGATACTATTGGTACGCATAAAAAAGTAAATATTGAAGTTCAAATTCAAAATAGAGCTGTGAGAACACAAGATTCTGTTAAGCGTGTTCCTTTTGATATTTATAAAATTAAAGATGTTAATATTATAACCGATTACACTTTTGAAAACAGAAATAAACCTTTTCAAGATTCCATAATATATGAAGGTTACAAGATTTTTGGTTATAATAAAATAAAATATCGCCCTAAGGCTTTAACCGATGCTATTTTTATTACACCAAATACTATTTTTAAAGACAGCGACCGAACGTTAACTTACCGACATATTAACGAATTACGGACCTTTAAATATCCCAATATTGAATATATAGAAAATGAAGACAATACGCTTACTGACACCATTAGATTAACGCCATTGAAAAAATTTAGTTTAAGTTTTAGTGCCGATGCTTCTACAAGTAATATTCAAAAAATCGGGTTTTCATTAAACCCTAGTTTGATGATTACAAATGTTTTTAGAGGTGCTGAAACTTTAGAATTCTCAATTATTGGAGCTATTGGCGCTTCAGTTGACAAAAACAACATTAACGATCCTTTTTTTGATATCAATGAAATTGGTGCCGATTTAAAATTAACAATTCCACGATTCTTTTTTCCTTTTAATACTGAAAAAATCATCCCAAAATACATGTCGCCAAGTACCCGAATAAGTTTAGCAACAACCAGTCAAACCAATATAGGTTTAGACAAACAAACCTTTACGGGTATTTTTAATTATAATTGGCAACCTTCTGCTAAAGTAACCAACAGCCTGAATGTTTTTAATATTCAATATGTTAGAAATTTAAATATTGAAAATTATTTTAGAATATATGACAATTCATTTGATGTACTTAATCAAATTGCTAAAGACATAAATTATATTGATGAGGATACGAAGTTAAATATACCAAACTCTGACAATTCTGTAAACGAAGCAGATCTTTTTATAAGTGATGTGTTAAATAATAACACTTCTTTAAATACAACTGATGATGATTATAAGTCCGTTTCTAGTATAAACGAACGCAAACAGCGTTTAACCGAAAACAACTTAATATTATCTTCCAGTTTCAGTTTAACAAACGACGAACGCACTAATTTATTTGATGAAGATTTCTCGATTTTCCGTTTTAAATTAGAATTGGCAGGAAATCTACTTTCCAGCGCATCTGACCTTATCGGTCTTAAAAAAAACACCGATAACCGTTACGAACTCTTTAATGTAGCCTATTCACAATTTGTAAAAACCGAATTGGACTATGTTAAGCATTGGAGTTTAGGTAAAAAAAACATAATAGCAGCTAGAAGTTATTTTGGAATTGCGATACCATACGGAAACTCTAACAACATTCCTTTTTCTAAAAGTTTTTTTGCTGGAGGCGCCAACGATAATCGAGCTTGGACGGCCTACCGCTTAGGCCCTGGAAGTTCGGAGTCTAGTAACGAGTATAATGAGGCCAACTTAAAATTAGCCTTAAGCGTTGAACAACGCTTTAATATTTTTGGCAAATTAAATGGTGCTGTTTTTGTTGATGCTGGAAACATTTGGAATGTACTAGACGATGTTACCAATGAAAATGCCACATTTTCAAACTTTAACTCGTTAAAAGATATTGCTGTTGGTTCAGGTTTTGGTTTGCGCTACGATTTTAGTTTTTTCATATTCCGTTTTGATATTGGGTTTAAAACCTACGATCCTTCTTACCAAGACCAAAATCGTTGGTTTAACGACTATAACTTTTCTAATGCTGTTTACAACATTGGAATTAATTATCCTTTTTAATATCTAAATTATTCATTTCAAACTATAACGTTTTAGTACATTTTTAGTGTTTTCAAACAACCAAAACACCAAAAATGTTTTAAAAATTGATTACTTTTGGAACTTACAAAAATTAAAATTTAATAATTATGGGACATAATATAAAACCAGGCGTTGCTACAGGAAAAGAAGTACAAGCCATTTTTAAACTTGCAAAAGAAAAAGGATTTGCTTTACCTGCTGTAAACGTAATAGGTTCAGACACTATTAATGGTGTATTAGAAACTGCTGCTTCATTGAATGCGCCTGTAATTATACAATTTTCAAATGGGGGTGCTCAATTTAATGCTGGAAAAGGCCTAAATAACGATGGTCAAAAAGCCGCTATTGCAGGCGCTATAGCTGGAGCAAAACACGTACATACTTTAGCAGAAGCATATGGTGTTCCAGTAATTTTACATACAGACCACTGTGCAAAAAAACTTTTACCTTGGATTGATGGTTTATTGGACGCTAGTGAAAAACATTTTTCTGAAACAGGAAAATCACTTTTTAGTTCACATATGATTGACCTTTCGGAAGAACCAATTGAAGAAAACATCGAGATTTGCAAAACCTATTTAGAGCGTATGAGCAAAATGGGAATGACTTTAGAAATTGAACTTGGTATTACAGGTGGTGAAGAAGACGGTGTAGACAACAGTGATGTAGACGATTCTAAATTATACACACAACCAGAAGAAGTTGCTTATGCTTACGAAGAGTTAAGTAAAGTGAGTGATCAATTTACTATTGCAGCAGCTTTTGGAAATGTGCATGGTGTTTACAAACCAGGAAACGTGAAATTAACTCCAAAAATCTTGAAAAATTCACAAGATTATATTTCTAAGAAATATGGCGTAGGCCATAACCATATCGATTTTGTATTCCATGGTGGTTCAGGTTCTACGGTTGAAGAAATCCGCGAAGGTATTAGCTACGGTGTTATTAAAATGAATATAGATACCGATTTACAATATGCATTTATGGAAGGTATCCGTGATTATATGGGTGAAAAATCTGAGTATTTAAAAGCTCAAATAGGCAACCCTGATGGTAGCGATTCTCCAAACAAAAAACATTATGACCCACGTGTTTGGTTACGTGCAGGCGAAGTTACTTTTGTAAATCGTTTAAAAAAGGCTTTCGAAGACCTTAACAATGTAAATACACTATAGTATATAATTCCTTGTATTTATCATATATAAAAATCCTGCTTCACGCAGGATTTTTCATTTATAGATTTTAATAATAAAACCTATAAAAACAATTATAACAATAATTCCTTTAATAAAAAAAGAATGGCTTTACTACTAAATTAAAATAAAGCCTTAATTTTGTAGTCAGGCTTTTTGCTTTAGTTTTTTAATTTCCACACTATGTGTTTCTTAAAAAGAATATAACAATAAGCTTTAACACAAATTATCGATGTAAGGTTTTTTAAACCTATCGTAAATCTAAAAATTATAAATCATTATGTCTTGGTTTAAAAGAAAAACAAAAGGAATAACAACTACAACAGAGGAAAAGAAAGATACCCCTAGAGGACTTTGGTACAAATCTCCTACTGGAAAAATTGTCGATACAGAAGAGCTTGAAAAAAACTTTTATGTAAGTCCCGAAGATGGATATCACGTTCGTATAGGAAGTAAAGAATACTTCGAAATTCTTTTTGATGATAATAAATTTAAAGAACTAGATGCTAATTTAGAATCTAAAGACCCATTAAAGTTCATTGATACCAAAAAATATCCAGATCGTTTAAAAGCTGCACAAGAAAAAACCAAATTAAAAGATGCCATTCGAGTAGGTGTTGGGAAATCTAAAGGAAAAAACTTGGTTATAGCTTGTATGGATTTTGCATTCATTGGTGGTTCCATGGGAAGTGTTGTTGGTGAAAAAATCGCTCGTGCCGCAGATTATTCTCTAAAAAATAATGTACCCTTGATGATCATCTCTAAATCGGGAGGTGCTCGCATGATGGAAGCGGCATTATCACTAATGCAATTAGCAAAAACATCGGTAAAATTAGCACAATTAGCAGACGCCAATATTCCATACATATCATTATGCACCGACCCAACAACAGGAGGCACTACCGCTTCTTTTGCCATGTTAGGCGATATTAATATTGCAGAACCAGGCGCTTTAATTGGGTTTGCAGGACCTCGTGTTGTTAAAGATACTACTGGTAAAGATTTACCTGAAGGTTTTCAAACCTCAGAGTTTTTATTAGAACACGGTTTCTTAGATTTTATCACCTTAAGAAAAGATTTAAAGAATAAAGTCAATTTGTATTTAGATTTAATTTTAAATCAGCCTTTAAGGGCTTGATTTAATATACCATAAAAATTCTGACCTGCTTGTTTTTAAAATTAAGCAGGTTTTTTTATGTTTTAAGCTATCTCTTTTTGTGTGTTTTTTAAATAAATTATAAATTCAGACCCTATATTCACTTCACTTTTAACTTCAATTTTACCATCTAACGATTCAATTTGATTTTTTGTAATAAACAGCCCCACCCCTCGAGAATCTTTGTTTTTGTGAAAAGTTTGGTAAAGCGAAAACAACTTACTACCACAAGCCTCTAAATCCAAACCTAAACCGTTGTCTTTCACACTTAACACCACAAAGTCGGCCTCTAACCTAGTACTCAATAAAATATTACCATCTCTATCCTCTGACTTATATTTAATGGCATTTGTTAATAAATTGAGTAGAATACTATCTAAATAAGCTTCGATACCTGTTACAAGCAATGTGTCTTGTATGTTGTTTTCAATAACACAATTACTATTTCTAGCCAATGAACTTACATTACAGATAGCATTAACAGCAAAATCGTGTAAATTAAGCGCTTTTAATTCGGCAGTATCATATTTAGAAAATTTAGCTATTTCGGTTAAATGAGTTACGGTTTCTTGCAAATTACAAATAGCTTGTTTTAAAAATAAAAAACTATCATTTGTTGTAATTTCATCCATTTCATCTTCTACAAATCCTAACAGTGTCATTAAATTACCTCCATGTGTTTTTAAGTTATGAGTTATAATTCTAGAAAAATTCAAAAGCCTTTCATTTTGTTCTTTTACAAAATTGGCTATTATTTCCTTTTCTTGTTCTTCTTGCTTTTGCTCTGTAATGTCTTGCACTTGACAGATAAAATATTTAGGCTTATTATTTTTATCTTTTACCAAAGACACCGATAATTGTGCCCAAACCATATTACCGTTTTTTTTAAAATAACGTTTTTCCATCTTGAAGCTTTTCACATCCTCTTTAAAAAGCTTGTTTAATTTTCTTAAATCAATTTTTAAATCGTCCTTATGTATTATTTCATCAAAGCTAAGTTGTAAAAGTTCACTTTCTGTATAACCTAAAATATCGCACAAACTTTTACTTACTAACAACCACTTACCATCCAACCCTACTACAGCAATACCGTGGTAAGCATTATTAAAAATATCTGGGAGTAAATTAGCATCTAATGCATCTCCTATTATTCTTTCCATTGAAAAATAAGTAAAAATTATATTACGTCAATGTAGTGAAAATTTGGAGAAAAAGACGCGTTGCTAACTCATAATAAATTACTATCTTTGCAGTTCGAAAGAAAGGCTTTCGTGTACATAAAAATTATTTACAACAATATTAGCATGTATTTAGATCAAAAAGAAAAAGAAACTATCTTTACAAAACATGGTAAAGATGCAAAAGACACTGGTTCTGCAGAAGGACAAATTGCATTATTCACTTACAGAATTAACCACTTAACTGGACACTTAAAAAAGAATCGTAAAGATTATAACACAGAGCGTTCATTAGTAAAATTAGTAGGTAAAAGAAGAAGCTTACTAGATTACTTAACTAAGAAAGATGTCTTAAGATATCGTGCGATAGTAAAAGAATTAGGATTAAGAAAATAAAAAAAGAGGCTTTTCAGCCTCTTTTTTGTTTTTGCGTTAGGGATTGTAGTGAAAATCCTTTTGCCTTTGCAAAAGATTGTAACGAAAAGCCCGACCTGAAAGGGTAACGCCCATATAAAACAACTCTATCGAAAGGAGTATAAAAATTCGAATTGAAGAAGCTTATTATTGTTTTTCATTGGTCACACACAACAACTACACACAACAACGCAACGACCATTGTTTAATTAGAATTAAAAAAATTTATGATTCCAAAAGTTTTTAAAGAGGTTATAGACCTTGGTGATGGACGCACAATTTCCATCGAAACCGGAAAATTAGCAAAACAGGCTCATGGGTCTGTTGTTGTACAATCGGGAAAATGTATGCTTTTGTGTACTGTTGTTTCCAACTATAAGCAAAGTGATGTTGACTTTTTACCTTTAACGGTAGATTACAGAGAAAAGTTTGCTGCTTCTGGACGTTATCCTGGTGGTTTCTTTAAAAGAGAAGCAAGACCTAGTGATGGTGAAGTATTAACAATGCGTCTTGTTGACCGTGTTTTACGTCCATTATTCCCTAAAGATTACCATGCTGAAACACAAGTAATGATTCAGTTAATGTCTCATGATGATGATGTTATGCCAGAAGCTATGGCTGGTTTAGCTGCTTCTGCTGCCATTCAGTTATCTGATTTTCCGTTTGAATGCGCAATCTCTGAAGCTAGAGTGGGTCGTATTAATGGTGAATTTATTATTAACCCAACACGTGCTCAATTAGAAGAATCTGATATTGATATGATGATTGGAGCATCAGCCGATTCTGTTATGATGGTTGAAGGTGAAATGGACGAGATTTCTGAGGAAGAAATGGCAGATGCCATTAAGTTTGCTCACGAAGCTATTAAACTTCAAATTGCTGCTCAATTACGTTTAGCAGAAGCTTTTGGTAAAAAAGAAACTCGTGAATACGCTACTGCAGAAGAAAACGAAGAACTAGCTAAAAGAATACATGATTTAGCTTACGATAAATGTTACGCTATTGCTAAGAAGGGAACTTCTAAAGCAGAACGTGGTGAAGCATTCGCTGAAGTAAAAGAAGAAGTTAAAGCGTCTTTTACAGAAGAAGAGATGGAAGAATTTGGTCATCTTGTTAGCGGTTATTATAGTAAAGCTGAAAAAGAAGCTGTTCGTGAATTAACCTTGGCTGAAGGTTTACGTTTAGACGGACGTAAAACAGATGAGATTAGACCTATTTGGTCTGAGGTAGATTATTTACCATCTGTACACGGTTCTGCTATTTTTACTAGAGGTGAAACGCAAGCATTAGCAACCGTTACTTTAGGAACATCAAGAGAAGCAAATAAAATAGATATGCCATCTTACGAAGGTGAAGAAACATTCTATTTACATTATAACTTCCCTCCTTTTTGTACAGGTGAAGCGAGACCATTAAGAGGAACCTCTCGTAGAGAGGTTGGTCATGGAAACTTAGCACAACGTGGATTAAAAGGAATGATTCCTGTAGATTGCCCTTATACAGTGCGTGTCGTATCTGAAGTATTAGAATCAAATGGTTCTTCTTCAATGGCAACGGTTTGTGCTGGTACTATGGCATTAATGGATGCTGGAGTTCAAATGATAAGACCTGTTTCTGGTATTGCTATGGGATTAATTTCTGATGGGGATCGTTACGCTGTATTGTCTGATATTTTAGGTGACGAAGATCACTTAGGAGATATGGACTTTAAAGTTACAGGAACTACAGAAGGTATTACAGCATGTCAAATGGACATTAAAATCAAAGGTTTGCCTTATGAGATTTTAGTGAATGCATTAAAACAAGCTCGTATTGGTCGTTTACATATTTTAGGTAAAATTGCTGAAACAATAACGGCACCAAATGCAGACGTGAAACCTCACGCTCCAAAAATGGTGACTCGTGTTATTCCAAACGAATTTATTGGTGCATTAATTGGACCTGGTGGAAAAGTAATTCAAGAATTACAAAAAGCTACCAAGACCACTATCGTTATTAATGAAGACCCAGTTACTGAAGAAGGTATTGTTGAAATTCTAGGTACTAACCAAGAAGGTATTGATGCCGTTTTAGCTAAAATTGATTCGTTAATGTTTAAACCAACTGTTGGTGGAACTTATCAAGTTAAAGTAATTAAAATGCTTGATTTTGGTGCTGTTGTAGAATATGCAGATGCTCCAGGAAACGAAGTTTTATTACATGTTTCAGAACTAGCTTGGGAACGAACAGAAAATGTTTCTGATGTTGTAAACATGGGAGATGTTTTTGATGTGAAGTATTTTGGAGTTGATCCAAAAACTCGTAAAGAAAAAGTATCTCGTAAAGCCTTGTTAGATAAACCAGAAGGTTATGTAGCAAGACCACCAAGAGAGAATAATGATCGTGGTGGACGTGATAACAGAGGTAGAGACAATCGTGGACGCGATAACCGTCGTGACGACAGAAAACCTAGAGAAGATAGAAAAGACGATTAAGTTTTTTATAATCTTATAAATTTAAAGCCTCACAATTTTTAATTTGTGAGGCTTTTTGATTTTATGAACGTTAAAGCTTGTTAAAAATTTGCTTTTCTCCTTATTTTCAGTATATTATAAGCTATGATATACGAAGACAAGGCAAAATACACAGACATTTTAGAGAATTCTATCACTTATTTAGAAAACCACGGTTTTGAAAATATAAAAGCCGATACAGAAGGTTATGAAACACCTAAATCTTACAATAAAGCAGGAAGCAATATTAACATTACCCCTGATATTGTTGCTGAAAAAGAAGGCAGAAAGCATTATTTTGATTTAAGTTTAAAATCTGAGAAACCCAATCTATTAAAATCTAAATGGCTATTTCTTAACACCTTAAGCACTTTAAAATCGTCTCGTTTCAGACTTATTACAGCGCGAGGGCACTATGCCTTCACTCAAGATATGCTAGAGTCTATCAATCTTAATAACAAAACATTAATCAAGATTTAAGATAATATTTCAAAAAGATAAACTCAGCATTTTCTGAGGTCAATCATCTTTTTATTTTCTTTAGACATTAAAACATAATGAATAGCATAGACTCCATATGGTCTCTTTGTATTAAAAATAATGTAAAATAATTAAAAATTTTTGTAACATTTTTTAATGTTCTTACGTATAACTATTGAATAACAATATTCATTTTTTAATTCACAGGAAACTTTAGATGAGACAACTTAAAATTACGAAGCAGGTTACCAACAGAGAAACCGCCTCGTTAGACAAATATCTTCAAGAAATTGGTAAAGTTGACTTAATTACTGCAGACGAAGAAGTAGAATTAGCACAACGTATTAAAGCTGGCGACCAAGCTGCTTTAGAGAAGTTGACTAAGGCTAATTTACGTTTCGTTGTATCGGTAGCTAAGCAATACCAAAATCAAGGTTTAACATTACCCGATTTAATTAATGAAGGTAATTTAGGTTTAATTAAAGCCGCACAACGTTTTGATGAAACTCGTGGTTTTAAATTTATATCTTATGCTGTTTGGTGGATTCGCCAATCGATTCTTCAAGCTTTAGCTGAACAATCACGTATTGTGCGTTTACCTCTAAACAAAATTGGTTCTATTAATAAAATTAATAAAACATTTGCATTTTTAGAGCAAAGTCATGAGCGCCCACCAAGTGCTGAAGAAATTGCAAAAGAGTTAGATATGACTATTAACGATGTTAAGGAGTCTATGAAAAATTCTGGTCGTCACGTAAGTATGGATGCCCCTTTAGTTGAAGGTGAAGATTCTAACTTATATGATGTATTGAATAGTGGTGAATCTCCAAATCCAGATAGAGAGTTATTACACGAATCTTTGCGTACTGAAATTGAGCGTGCTTTAGAAACCTTAACACCTCGTGAAGCAGACGTTATTCGTCTATATTTTGGTTTAGGAAACCAACACCCAATGACTTTAGAAGAAATTGGTGAGACTTTCGATTTAACTCGTGAGCGTGTACGTCAAATTAAAGAAAAAGCTATTAGAAGATTGAAACATACTTCTAGAAGTAAAATATTAAAAACATATTTAGGTTAGTAATTTTTCATTAACTATTACGACTAAATTACAGTAACAAACAGTTACACATAACTGTTCGTTTTTTGATTGATGAAAGAACCCCCGGCTGATTACCGGGGGTTTATTTTTTATCCCTCTTCATCCTAAATTTATTTTCTTTAAACTGTAATTACTTTTTTTTATTAATGATTAAAACAATCTGCTACATCAGTATATATACCCAAAACATCTCTAATTTAAAATTAGACATGTTGTTTCACAAAATTAGATTACACAATAATAAGCATCATATCAAAGGGGTATTAATTGCTAAAAATGATAAATTTTTTCAAATATGAGAAGGTCCAGAAACCATTTTAGATAATCTATATTTTTCTATTAAGAAAGATCCCCGACACCAGCAAATTAATGAAATACTAAATACTACTATAAAATCGTATTCATTTAAAGATTTTGGCACTGGTTATAACACCATTAAAAGCATCGACTCGTTATTGGGGCTTCAAACTTATTTGAATTCTCCAACAATTAACAGCTTTACTAATGCTGCCTTATTTCTAAAAACAATTGAGAATTTTTTCAATTAATTTATAATATTAGTAGCATTCGGTATTAATTAATTTATTTTTGCTTTAAAATTAAATTTTTTAAGAAATGACTTCAAAATTAATCGCTCCTTCTTTACTAGCCGCTGATTTCGGAAATTTGCAGCGCGACATAGAAATGGTTAACAAAAGTGAAGCTGATTGGTTTCATATTGATATAATGGACGGAGTTTTTGTGCCTAATATTTCTTTTGGAATGCCTGTGCTTCAAGCCATAACTAAGCATACTAAAAAAACAGTTGATGTGCATTTGATGATTGTTGACCCTGATAGATACATCAAAACATTTGCTGACTTAGGAAGCGATATTTTGACGGTTCATTATGAAGCCTGTCCACATTTACACAGAACCTTACAAGCCATTAAAGCTGAAGGCATGAAAGCTGGAGTTTCATTAAATCCGCATACAAATGTAAATCTTTTAGAAGACACCATTTGTGACATCGATTTAGTACTTATTATGAGTGTAAATCCTGGTTTTGGAGGTCAAAGTTTTATTGAAAACACTTATGATAAAGTAAAACAACTTAAAGAATTAATTACCCGCAAAGGTGCTTCGACCATTATAGAAATTGACGGAGGTGTAACTACAAGTAATGCCAAAGCACTTGCTGATGCTGGTGCCGATGTTCTAGTTGCTGGTAGTTTTGTTTTTAAAAGCAACAATCAAATTGAAACAATTAAAGAATTAAAAACTATTGCCAATTCTTAGTATTGTTTTATATAGTAATTTAACAAATCGGTAGTTGTAACGATACCCACCAAAACGCCTTCATCTACAACTGGTAGTGCATGAAATTCTCTTTCAGCTAAAATAGTGGCAGCTTCTTTTATTGTAGTATCACTATGGATAGTTACGATGTTTTTACTCATAACCTGCTCTATTTTGAATGTATTATACACAATAGTATTTACATTATGTTCGTCTTCAGTTATTTCAGCAAGACTAATTTTTAATAAATCTGAAAAACTTAACATACCAATTACCACATCTGAACTAACTACGGGGATGTGCTTAATTTTATATTTATTAAAAAGCATTTCTGCTCTTTCTAAATTATCTCCTCTTTTTAAGGCTATAATGTTTTTCACCATTATCTCTGAAACTGGATTATTTTGGATCATATTATTCATCATTTAAATTATTTAAAATTGTTTTAGTAAATATTTTATAAGATCGGTAGTTGTTACAATACCAACTAGTTTGTTATTATCCACCACAGGTAAAGCATGAAACTCTTTACTTGCTAATATCTCTGCAACATCTTTTATTGAATTTGAAGTTGAAACCGTTATTATATGCTTCTTCATTACTTGCTTTATGATAAACATATTATACACCATGGCATCGGCACCTGAATCTGAATTATCTGTAACATCAGCAAAGCTGAGACGAAGTAAATCGGTATAGCTTAACATACCCACAACAACGTTATCGTTAACTACGGGTATATGTCGTATATGGTGTTTTTTAAAAAGTCGTTCTGCTGTTTCTAAGCTATCCTTCTTTTTGAGTGTAATAACGGGCTCGGTCATTATCATTGAAATTGGTGCTTTACGTATCATGACTTTTCAACTTTAGTTTTAACTGACACTAAAATTATAAAATGAGACCCTAAAAAAGTATGATAAAAATCATGTAAAGAATTAATAGCCTGCTATAGAAAAATTCAGCATTTGTTTCACTTTACCATATACATAAGGAAACTGTGTTTTAAAGGTGTGGGGCGTCTCAATAAAGTTTTCAATAATTACAGCTAAGAATTCAAACTGATTAGTAAATGCATACTTTCTAAAATAGTCTGACGCCATTAATTTATTTCTTAATGTTTCACTTTCAGAAATCATTTCAGACAATTCTTTAAATGAATCACTAAAAATAGTAGAACTAACATCCTGCTCTTTCATACTATTAATATGAATGGCATGTGTAAATTCGTGTATTCCTAGATTGATATTGTCTGTAGCGTTACTATAACCCTTTAAAAAATCTTCCCAAGACAGCGCTAACGTTTCAAATCTAGGGTTGAACTCCCCTTTATGATATGCTTTATTTGTGTTAGAATAAAATGCTTTAGGGTACACAATAATTTTAGAAATAACACCTATGTAAAAATCACGAAAACCAAAAGTCAACATAACCGCAGTGGCTGATATTAAAACCTTTATCTCCTCATTGATGACCAATCCATCTCTACCTATAAAATCTTTATCAGCAATAAAGGATGATACTCTGTGATTAAAATGTTTTTTTTCTGTAGCACTAAGTTTTTTATAGAAAGAAAACTGTTGTTGTAGAATATTTTTTTGCTTTTGATTTAAACGGTTTAACCGGAAGTATAAATGGTTATACAATGGTTTTCTTTGTTTCAAGACATAACCCATCTCTATCATTCTAAAGGCATAATAAAAAATAAGTCCGAGAAGCACAGCTAACAAAATTCCAAGAATAATTTTGCCCCCCATAGAGGGCTCTTCAATTAGCAGTAAATTTAACATGAGATAAAAAACGTCCATTATTAAGAATGAATTACATATATAGAATTTAAAAACATAAAACCGAAACGTAAATTATTAAATTTTGCGGTCAGGTTTATAATAAAAAATTAGAAAGGCTATTAACAAAAAAAGTCAAGATAATTTCGATATTATTTCTTTATGAATTTTATCGATTCTCTACCTGTATTATTATGAAAATTTATTAGATAAATACCAGAAGTTAAGTCTTCAACTGGAAAGGCATATTTTTTTGTTGCTTTAGCCGAAACTTTATCTCTAGCTAGCTGTCTTATAAATTTAGCATTTAAATCGTATAGTTCAATTAGTAAATTGTCTACGGACTCAAATTCAATATTAAATTCCAAAACGGATTCAACGGGGTTATTATTTAATTTAATTTTTAAAGGAGTTCTATCTTTTTCTTCTAGGTTTTTTATACCTAAAACTTCTTCTGTAAACTTATAAAGAGAAGTGCCACTTGCATAAGCCAAAGTAGAATTTATAATAAAAATTCTATTCAAATTGCTTCCAATGTTTAAATTCGTCCATGATTGTCCACCATCTAAAGTTTCATAAAAACCCGTAGCATGGCCACCCATCCAGCCTTTGTTTTCATTAACAAAACCAACCGCTTGAATGTTTGTCTCGGGAGCGTTATGCGTAGTCCAAGTAGCACCACCATCTATTGATTTTACCAACTTTCCTAAGTTTGGAGACACCGCTGCTTGAATGGAGCCAAAAATAACATTAGGGTTGCTTTCTAATACTTGCATTTTCCAAAAATATTCTCCTTCCGTGCCCGAATTGTATAATTCGGTCCAAGAATCACCCCCATTACTGGTTTTTAATAAGGTTGCGCCATTAGCATTTCTTCCTGCAACAAAGCCTACTTGTTCAGTTAAAAAATAAATTTCTACAAGTGCATTTGCATTAGCAGACATGTCTATAAATTGCCAAGTAGCACCACTGTTGGTAGATTTAATAATATGGGCTGGTGTAAAATATGCACCGCAACCATAAATTGTTGATGTGCCTACACTAGCTAAACCACAAATAGCAGCTGGGTTTGGCGATATATTTGTAACCTCTGTCCAGTGAGTACCGCCATCAATGGTTTTAAAAAATTTTCCTTCAAGAGTACCTAAAAAACCAATATTTTCATTTAAAAAATCGATGGTTCTAAAGTAATAATCACCGTTAAGCATAGATTCATTTAGCTGCATGGTCCAATTTTTACCACCATCTACGGTTTTGTAAACAGCGGCATAAGCACCGTTGACGGCCCACCCTGTTGTTTCGTTAATAAAATGAATATCATCAAAACGTTGGAGGTTTATGTTCGATGTAATATTTGTAAGCGGTTGCCATGTTGCCTGAGCAGAAATGTTTAGGTAAAAAAGGGAACATATAATGATTAATACTCTCATACTTAATTTTTAAGGTTTAAAGATAAGTTTTATAATCTAACTTTTTTATAAAAGCAGGTTTTGAGTATTAAAGTTCATACTTTAAAGCAGTATCTCATAAACTGTGTAAGTTTATGAGATACCTGTCTTTTACATAATACTTAACTTAATAAACCAATAAGGAAAGAGATCTCTTTTTTCTATCAATCATTATTAAATTCTAGAATTAATATTCTTTTTATTGCTCCTGTAGTACTATAATCTTTCAATTCTATTCTAGTTGCTGTAGCTTCTTTAATTTCCCATCTCCCGTTTAGTAAGAAAAATGGAGAAAACAGATCACTAACTATGAATTGTATATCAAGAAATAATTTTTCTTCACTTCTATAAGCTAACCAAGAACCTGGTACAAAATAATCTGGACCAGCTTCTGGAGAGATTGCGTCCATATATCCATTTTCAATAAATTTTATTGGATATTCCTCAAAATGAACCGTTTGGTCATCATCTTCATAAATATAAGACGTTACTTTCCAACCTCCATCCCAGACTCCCCCCCAAGCTGAAGTTAGGTAATCATTAATTTCGTTTATATCCTCATCTCCATCTGGACAATGTGATTTTAAAATCATTTGGTTATTTGCGTTTTTTAATTTTATTAGATTTGGCTCTAAAAACGTTATTATCCATTCTAGCTTTAAATTAGGTCTATTATCTAAGCTTATTTCTAAAAGAAAACCAATATTTTTTTCACTTATCTGATAAGTTCCTTCAACTAACTCGCCATTTACTCTAAGTTTCACAATATTATTAGCATAAAATTTTAAAGGTCTTCCTATATAATCTTTTTCATTATCTAAATTATCAACTGATAAGCGTGAAATTCTCCAATAGCATTGTTGCAAATAGTCTTCAATTTTTTCTTTAGTAAAATCATCATCACCATAATTATTATCGTCATCTTCATCACAAGCATCTTTGGCTTCATTTATGGTTTGTTCTAATTCAATATTATTATTTACAACAATTTCAGATCCGTCAGCCAACTTCATTGTTAAAGGAAAATTCAAACTAGCAAATACCTCGCCTTGCTTTACTCGATTTATAAAAAGATATAATTGTTTGTCGTTTTCTATAGTTACTACATCTATTATTTGAAATTCTGTATTATATACTGAAAACGAAATGGGGAATGCAAAATCGATACATTCAATATCGTCATCTAA
The DNA here is from genome assembly GCF_031128465.2 of Mariniflexile litorale. GTDB lineage: Bacteria > Bacteroidota > Bacteroidia > Flavobacteriales > Flavobacteriaceae > Mariniflexile > Mariniflexile litorale. Next base: position 898,868 of record NZ_CP155618.1, read on the forward strand.
TGCATTTTCTTCTTTACAGTCTATTGCAAATTCGATAAATTCTTCTTTATTATTGATTACTATTTCTGTGTAATCTGATAAGATAATTTTAGCTGGAAAAATAATTTCAAGCTTATCATCATCGTTATCAAACTCTTTAAAAATAGTCTCAATTGTTTTATAATCTTCTTCAGAATCTACAATAATCTCAAGATTATTAACTATAACTGTTACTGGCAACTCAACCGTTAGGCAACTTGCATTGTCTATAATATTATCTTTAGATCCATCTTTTTTAGAAGTAGCACTTATTAAAGCTGTAAGCTGTGAATTTGCAGAAAGCGTTTCACTTTCATCAGGTGGCGTAACTTCAATAACTTCTTCTTGACACGAGGTAAATAATAAAAGGGCAAAAAAAGGAATTAGTAATAGTGTTCTCATTTTAATTTTCATTTTTTTAATTTTTGGGTTTAACATAGCATTTTGGTTATAAAACAGGATACCTTTAAAAATTCCTACCCCTATTGATGTTTTTTTTTAATTTAGCACAATAAAGCCCCATAATACATGAATAAAAATCTTCATGAAAATATTTGCGAAGAACATTTGTTTTCTTCCATATTTAATAAATACTCCAAAGATTTACACAATTTTTTATACTATAAGTATGGTGATTTACTGAATCCAAAAGATAAAGTACAAGAAGCTTTTATTAAACTTTGGGAGAATTGTGCTAAAGTGAGCCCCGATAAAGCAAAAAGCTTCGTTTTTACAACAGCCAATAATTTAATGTTGAATGAAACAGCTCACCAAAAGGTTGTGTTAAAACATCAACAAATTAAACCAAAAACCTATACTAACGAAAATCCTGAATTTTTAATGCAGGAAACCGAGTATATGGATAAGCTACAGAAAGCAATCGCTAATTTAACCGATGCACAACGTGAAGCTTTTATGATGAACCGAGTAGAAGGCAAACGCTTTAAAGAAATTGCAGAGATTTTAAATATTTCTACCAAAGCAGTTGAAAAACGCATTTATGGGGCTTTGGAAAAATTGAGAAAAGATATTAAGGAATTGTAGGTTAGAAACCTAACCTTTATTTCTTTCGAGACTTTGGCTCTTTGAAACTTTTTTTCAAAAGTAGGGTAGGAAAAAATTAAAGTTAACTGTTATATAATTGAATATCGAAATGATGAACAAAGAAGAGTTAATATCAAAATGGTTAAATAATGATCTAAATGATCAAGAACTTGAAGTGTTTAAAAACCTTGAAGACTATGATGATTTAGTAAAGTTAAATAATGGTTTGCAAGCTTTTAAGGCTGAAAATTATGATACTTCTAAAGAATTAGAAACTGTTTTAAAAACTATTAAAAGCAAAAAACAACATCAAAGTCATTGGTTTAAACCATTTATGCGTATTGCTGCCATACTTGCAATTTGTTTTAGCTTATATTATTATACCACAACATTAGATACTACAATACATACCGAATTTGCACAAAAAACAACTATTGAATTGCCAGATGCATCAAATGTGTCTTTAAACGCAAAATCGAGTTTAGTATTCAACAAAAATTCATGGAAAAAAGAACGCGATGTTAAACTTGAAGGCGAAGCTTTTTTTAAAGTTGCTAAAGGTTCAACCTTTAATGTTATCACAAAGTCTGGAACCGTAACGGTTTACGGAACTCAATTTAACGTAAAACAACGCGAAAATTATTTTGAAGTTATTTGCTACGAAGGATTAGTTGGAGTTACTTACCTTTCTCAAGAAACAAAGTTAAAACCTGGTGACAGTTTTTTAATTATTGATGGGAAAACAATTGCTAAAGAAAAAGATTACCATTCAACACCTTCGTGGTTAAATAACGAAAGCTTCTTTAAAAGCTTACCGTACAAAGAAGTCATTGCTGAGTTTGAAAGACAATACGATGTAGATATTACACTTTTAAATATTGATCCCTCCCAATTATTCACAGGTAGTTTTGCACACAATAATATTGATGTTGCTTTAAAGGCAATCACTTTACCCTTACATGTAACATATAGTAAAACAAAAAAAACTATCATACTAAAGCGTGAGTAAAAGAGGAATTTTTTCTGTTTTTTTATCATTGTTTTTTTTGAATGTTGCCATATTAAAAGCACAAACCATTCAAAAAGAAAAACAACCACTTCTCACTATTTTAAAACTACTCGAAGTACGTTACGGCATTAGTTTTTCCTATGCTGATCAAACCATTAAAGACAAAACTTCATCACTACCACATAGCGAAGGATCTTTAGATGACGCTTTGAAAGTTCTTAAAACTGAAACACAATTAGACTTTGAATTGTTAGACAGTCGTTTTGTTGTTATAAAAAAAACACCCAGAGTAGAAATGATCACTTTCAATACGCAACTTCTTGAAAAAGTAGTTATTAGCAATTACCTAACCTCGGGGATTACTAAGCTAAATGATGGTTCCCTTACTATAACACCAAAAACCTTTGGTATTCTTCCAGGATTAATTGAACCCGATGTGCTGCAAACTATTCAAGCACTTCCTGGTGTTTTAAGTTCCGACGAAACCGTATCTAATATTAATGTTCGTGGTGGTACACACGATCAAAACCTACTGCTTTGGGATGGTATTAAAATGTATCAATCGGGACATTTTTTTGGTTTAATATCAGCTTTCAATCCATACACTACGAAGCGGGTTAATGTTTATAAAAATGGCACAAGTGCTAAATATGGTGATGGTATTTCTAGTATTATCGATATACAATTACCTAATGACATTGATAACGAATTTAAAGCAGGATTGGGTTTCAATTTGATAAATACTGATGGTTTTGTTAAAATTCCATTAACCAATAAAACAGAGCTACAATTATCCACCCGACGCTCAGTAACCGACTTAATTTCAACGCCAACTTATAACCAATATTTCAAACGTGTTTTTCAAGATTCCGATTTAACAAACTCTAAAAACAATCGTAATTCTATTTCACAAAATGAACAATTTTACTTTTATGATATTAATATCAAATTATTATATGACATCACTAACAAAGATAGAATCAGAATTCATTCTTTAAATGTAAATAACAAATTAAACTACGACGAACAAGCTACCATTAATGACAAAAATGAAAGTTTAAATAGTAAATTGTCTCAACAAAACCTTGCTACGGGAATCACATATATAAGAGATTGGAGTAGTGAGCTTTCAACGACATCACAAGTTTCTATTTCAAATTACGATTTAGATGCCACTAACTACGATATCACAAACAATCAACGTTTAATTCAAGAGAATGAAGTATACGACACCTCTGCTAAAATAGATATTAATTACACACCAAAATATCAATTTAAAATGAATGCTGGTTATCAGTTTTCCGAAGTTGGCATAAGTAATTTAGAAGATGTTAATAATCCCGTTTTTAGAAGTTATATAAAAGAAGTGATTCGTAACCATGCCGTTTACGCAGAAACCAACTTATTATCAAACAATGCAAAAACGAATTTAAAAATAGGAGGCCGACTGAATCATATATCAAAGTTTAATCTATTTTTAGCAGAACCTCGATTAAGTTTTAGTCAGCGATTTTTAAATTATTTCAGGCTTGAAATTTTGGGTGAATTTAAAAGTCAAACAACTTCACAAATTATCGATTTACAAAACGATTTTTTAGGTATTGAAAAACGTCGTTGGGTTTTATCTAATAATAAAAACATTCCTATATTAAAAAGTAAACAGGCCTCTATAGGTATTCATTACAACAAAAATAAATTACTTGTAAGTGCTGAAACGTATATAAAAAAAGTTGATGGTATTACTGCAAGAAGCCAAGGGTTTTTAAACCAATATCAATTTGTAAAAGCCATAGGTAGTTATGAAATAACGGGCATCGATGTACTTATAAATAAACAATTTAAAGATGTAGTTAGTACTTGGGTTTCCTATTCGTTCAATACGAATGACTATACGTTTAACACATTAAATAATGGCAAACCATTTCCTAACGAATCTGATATTAAACATGCTATTACTTTTGGAAGCACTTACACCTATAACAACTTTAAGTTTGCTTTAGGTTTAAATTGGCATTCTGGAAAACCTACAACGCTACCCGATAGAAATGATAACCCCTACGATAATGAAATAACCTACTCCAATCCTAACGGCACTAATTTAAAAGATTATTTGCGTGCCGATTGTTCTACCACTTATAAATTTAATATTTGCCATACTACACGAGCCACTGTCGGAGTTTCTGTTTGGAATATTTCAAACAAAAAAAACATCATTAATTCCTATTACACTTTAGATGATGAAAACCAAATTACTAAAGTGGAAAATCATTCCTTAGGCATTACTCCTAATGTTAGTTTTAGATTGCATTTTTAAAAAAACGTTGACTTTTCTAAAATAAAAAACTGCTTGAATTTAATTTTAATAAACGAAACAAACCATTTCTTATATTTGGATGAAAAATATAAGGGTTATGTTACTATTAAACATTTTAGACACCTCACTTCCATTTACCAATCCGGTACTAAAGTTTCTTATTATTTTAATAATTATTTTACTAGCCCCAATCATTCTTAACAAATTAAAAATCCCTCATATACTAGGGCTTATTGTTGCTGGTGCGGTTATTGGTCCTAATGGGTTTAATCTATTGTTACGTGATAGCAGCATCATTCTATCGGGCACTGCGGGCTTACTTTATATTATGTTTTTAGCAGGTTTAGAAATAGATATGAATGAATTCAAAAAAAATAAATTTAAAAGTTTGTTGTTTGGATTGTTTACGTTTTCAATACCCATGACTTTTGGTGTTTTAGTAGGCATCTTCATCCTGAAATTTTCTGTACTTACATCGGTTTTACTTGCCAGTATGTTTGCTTCTCACACCCTTATAGCCTACCCTATTTTAGGGAAATTTGGCATTACAAAAAACCGAGCCGTAAACATTGTGGTAGGCGGCACCATGATAACCGATACCTTGGCTCTGTTAGTATTAGCCATTATTGTTGGCATGACTAAAGGTTCAGTAGGTAGTGAATTTTGGATTCGACTTTTTATATCTGTAATGATATTTGGCTTTATTGTCCTTAACATTTTCCCCATTATTGGCAGATGGTTTTTAAAACGTTACCAAGATAATATTTCGCAATACATTTTTGTTTTAGTTATTCTTTTTCTAGGTTCTTTTTTAGCTGAAGTCGCAGGCGTAGAAGCCATTATTGGTGCCCTACTTTCGGGTTTTGCTCTTAACAGACTAATTCCTTCCACGTCTCCATTAATGAACCGTATTGAGTTTGTTGGAAACGCTATTTTTATTCCTTTCTTCCTTATTGGCGTGGGCATGCTAATCGATTATCGTGCTTTTTTTACAGACTTTGAAACTATCTTGGTTGCCCTTGTTATGACGGTTGCTGTAACATTAGCAAAATTTATAGCAGCATGGGCCACACAAAAATCGTTTAAATTTTCGGCAGATGAGCGACGTGTTATATTTGGACTAAGCATTGCGCATGCTGCTGTTACACTAGCAACCGTTTCGGTAGGTTATAATATTATTATTGGTGAAACTGAAACAGGCGAACCAATAAGGCTGTTAGGTGAAAGTATTTTAAATGGTACTATCATCATGATTTTAGTAACCTGCACCATTTCAACTTTTGTGGTTCAAAAAGGTGCTAGAAATCTATCGCTATTTCAATCTACTGCTAAAGACAAGAACAATGTAGTTAACGAAGAAAAAATATTAATTGCTATTAATAATGCCGATACGGTTGAAGAATTAATTAGCTTAAGTACCATCATAAAATCTAAAGAAAACAAAGATTCCCTATTTGCATTGCATGTTATAAACAATGACAACAACGATGTTCATGCTGAAACAAGTGCCATTAAAATACTAGACAAAGCCATAAAAATTGCAGCTTCAACCGATATTAAACTCAGTAAATTACTCCGTTATGATTTGAATATTATGAATGGCATTTTAAACGTTGCCAAAGAAAAAAAGGCTACCGATTTAGTTCTAGGCTTACACATTAAAACAAATATTTCGGAATCGTTTTTAGGAAGTTTAACCGAAGGTGTTTTATCAAAATGCAACGCTACCAGCTTTATATACAAAGCATCTCAACCTATTGCGACTATAAAAAGACACATTGTTATTATGCCTAACAACGTAGAAAACGAAGTTGGATTTCCGTTTTGGCTTGATAATATTTGGAACATCTCATATAATACGGGCGCTAAAATAATTTTTTATGGTACCGAACATTCCATAAAAGTTATTCAAAATATTCATTCAGAACATCCTATTGATGCCGATTTTATAATTTTCAATAGTTGGAGTAGTTCCAAAGCACTATCTAGCAATATTAAGTTAGACGATAATTTAATTTTTATTTTAACCAGAAAAGACGAGCCTTCTTACCACAAAAACATAAAAAATATTTCTATTTATTTAAATCGGTATTTTAAATCGAATAATTTTATTTTGGTTTGCCCGATTATGCAAACCCATATTCCTAATGGAACCACCGATTTCAATAACCCTTCTTTATTAGAACCATTAGAAAAACTAGATGAAATTGGAAAAACTATAGCGAATGTGTTTCGTAAAAAGTAATATTTTGATTAACAAGTAAACTTTAAATTAGATAATTCAAAACTACAAAGACTTAGTAAATAATCATTTTGATAGGAAATAAATTTGTTCATTTAGCCTATTTAATAAATAGCTTATATTTATTGGGTGTAAAAAAACCTATGTATACTAAAAAATTTATTATTCTACTGTTCTTGCTCACAGCTTGTAAAAATCATAAATATTTATTTAATTCAGAAGCCATTAAATCTGATGCAAAAAAAATTGAATCCATTAGCTATTCAGTTGATACAAATCACACTACCATCAAGACAGATAGTACTTCTATTAAATGTGAAGAATTATTTGACAAAAAAGGGAGAATACATAAAACTTTGATTTTTGATACAAAAGGAAATTATGATTTGTGGATTGACTTTAAATATTCAAAAAAAGGGACTTTAATTAAAAAAAGCTGTTTTAATAATGATAGTACTATAAATTATTTTAGTACATATGAATATGGAAAAAACACAATCCGACAAAAAAACTACAATAAAGAGAAACAAGAAATCATAGAACGCCTTAATAAATATGACAAAAAAAGAAACTTATTAGAAATTAGTCAAATTAGTAATGATTCATCAGTTATTACTAGCATTATATTTTTTGATAAAAAGGGTAAAATAACAAAAATCAAAAAATATAAAAACCCTAATCAATTGTCTTCCATCACGAATAACACTTATGATACTAACGGTAATTTGATTGAAAAACTCAACAAGAACATTTCAATGAAAATAGCATATCAAAACATTTATAGTTATGATAAAAACGGGAATCAAACCTCAATAAAAAACTATAAAATCAAAAACAATGACACTACTCTTCGGTTTATAAAAGAAATCGAGAACACTTACAATAAAAAACAAAAACTTATTAAATCAACAATGAAATCCAATCAAAAAGCAACAACTTATATAAATGAATGGTTTTACTTTTATTAATCAATTTTGAATGAAATCATTAATTCTTATCTCAAGTACCAATGTACCAATGTAATTTTTAAGCAAACAAATACTCAAAATCCGATTATCCCAAACTAGCTAAACTAGTTTTTATAGTTTCAATTTTAGCCAAAGCATCTGCTTCTTTGTTTCGTTCGTTGGCAATAACCTGTTCGGGTGCACCTGCAACAAAACGCTCGTTAGACAGTTTCTTTTGTACCGATTTCAAAAAGCCTTCCGTATAACTTAACTCTTCAGTAAGTTTTTTAATTTCAGCTTCCACATCGATGCTTCCTGCCATTGGTATAAAATACTCATTCGAT